>NZ_ANOG01000195.1 GCF_000346295.1 Rhodopirellula maiorica SM1
GATGAGATTCGGTTAAATTATCCCGCAGCAAAATTTGCGAGGCAGCTAATACACGAGGGTTTCAATATTGCGTTGTCAGTCGGAAACTTACATGTCCGACCTAGGATCGGTTACCGCAAAACCTTGAAGAAGTCAGACGAATGACAAACGATGTCGATTCAAAGATCACTTCGATAACGCTCCTCCAGGACGCAGCGGCGAATGATCAAGCGGCATGGAGGCGAATGACGGAGATCTACGGTCCACTGGTTTATTACTGGTGCAGGCAATCAGGGTTAGGACCAGAAGACTCGGCGGATATTTTCCAGGAAGTGTTTCGGTCGCTCGCGGCAAATCTGGCAAGTTTTAAAAAAGAAAATGAGGGGGATAAATTTCGAGCCTATTTATGGATCATCACACGCAATAAGATCCGCGACTTTGCCAAGGTGCAGTCTCCCAAAGCAAAGGCCGAAGGAGGCACCGACGCGTATAATCTGCTCGCGTCGATCCCAGATGACGACGACATGGCGGAGGAAAACACGTCACAATCTATGGTGATCGGTGTGTCGGAATCACTGCAAACATTGCTCCAAGAGATCAAACGTGATTTCAAACCGGCAACTTGGGATATTTTCTGGCGAACGGTCGTCGATGGACAGGCGACCGCGGTTGTGGCTGAAGAGTTCGCGGTGAGTTCTGATTCCGTCTACCAGGCGAAATCACGAGTGTTACGGCGAATCCGTGCAGAATTAGGAGACGTTCCCTTTTGATCGCGTCTCGCCATCGATCCGATGACCACATTAATTCAGCCAACCATTTTCGGTGTCAGACGGAATCGTTTTGGTAGTTGGAGTTAGATTTTTGCCGAAAGCAGGCGAAGTGATGACAAACAATCAACCGACACGTCAATGGAATCCCTATTGCTCGGAGCCTGAATTCATCAAGGCACTAAGCGAAATCCAAGATTTGCATTTTGTTCAGAGCCATCCCAATGCCCAAAACTCTCGGCAGCCAGACATCTCATTTTCCCAGTTAGGTGATTACAAAGTACTGCATCAAATCGGTCAGGGTGGCATCGGCACGGTTTACAAGGCAATTCACCGGGAACTAGATAAAGTCGTTGCCATCAAGCGTTTATCTCGACAGGCAGCATCGGGGTCGGAATTGGACGAGCGATTTGCCTGCGAAATTCGCGCCATCGGAAAGCTCGATCATGCCAACATTTTGCGAGCGACCGACGCACGAACGATTGATGACGTCAGGTACTTGATCACGGAATACGTCGAAGGAGTCGACTTGGCAACGCTGGTCAAGGCATCAGGGCCACTTTCGGTATCAGTCGCATGCGAAATGATTCAGCAAGCTGCGGATGGTCTCCAGCATGTGCACGGTCAGGGGATCATTCATCGAGATGTCAAACCACAAAACTTGATGCTTTCGCAACACGGTGTGGTGAAAATCTTGGACCTTGGTTTGGCCCGGCTAACGAATCTTGCGTCAGGCGATTCCATCACTAGTGACAATATCATCGTCGGCACGCTTGATTACATCGCACCGGAACAGCTTTCCAACGAAAATCAACTCGATGCACGAGCGGACGTTTACGCACTGGGTTGCACGTTCTACTTTTTGCTTGCTGGCCACGCACCATTCCATCACATCCATGAACCCTTTGCCAAAATTTTGGCGCACCGCGAGTCCACGATCGATCTTACTCAATTGAATACTGATTTGCCGGAAAAGATTAAACATGTCCTGGGCAGCATGTTGCAGAGAAATCCACTGGAACGCATCGCGACCGCAGGCGAAGTCTCTGATTTGTTAACGGGATTAACCGCTCCGACCAAATGGAATCGTTTTCTCAACGACGTTGTCGCGGATGTTGTTGCTCGGGAAGTGTCCTCGCATACACCGAACAGGAACGAAGTGGAAACCGATGCGGTTAAATTGCAGACCCGTCCCAATCGAGTTAACAAACTCGCTGAGTCGACAGATGTGACCGATGCAAACACCGAAAAAGAACTAGCTCCTCGGAAGTGGAGTTGGCCATTGGTGTTAGGCTTTCTCACCGTATTGGTGGTGTCCGGAATGGTCCTGACGATGAACACCGGCACGGGCACGCTCGACACTGGCGAATACAAACTGGATCAAGCTGGGCGATACGTCATGTCGGTTGTCGACCCCAGCACCGGCTCAGAAATCTACGTGGGCAACTCATTCGAGGTGTCGAAGGGGCAGCAAACCAGGATCAAAATTTCGACTAAACAACCACCCACGCCCCTAACTCAAACTCCATCCAATCATTCACCGTCGAGTCATGAGCTTT
>NZ_ANOG01000196.1 GCF_000346295.1 Rhodopirellula maiorica SM1
AGAGGGTGGATTCGATGTTAGAAGGGCGAGTGTGCATCGAAGGGCGTTTGTAAACGTGCCGAATGGTGTCGGCCAGCTCAGCGGAGATTTGCTCTGGGGTTCGGATGACTAGTGCCCGACAACGGAAGGTTTTTACGACACCGCCCTAAACGAAGCGGACGACGCCTGAACTACGGAAGATTGTACCAACGTCAGCCCGCGTGACCAACCAAAGAAGGTGTGCCGAAGGCCCTTGCGTAAAAACCTTGTTGTCAGACCTCGGCGCGCTGGTGTCAGCAGTTGTAGCCCGGTATGCGAATTCGGAAAACGTCGCAGAACGAAGCAATCAGCAGGCCGTACCGTCCCGAATTATCGACAGACGTTTTTTGCGGATCAGCAAATGAAGGAACAGCGTTGTAACCAGCAGATTTGCAGCGCAGATCACCAAGCTGAGCTGTGAATCGCCAGTTGTAGCCATCATCCACGATCGTGCCACAATCTTCGGAGCGGTATTGGTCACGCCACGTCCAAACATCGAGCAAGTTGAGTGCATCAGCAAATTCGGCCAGCTGTTCAGGAGTCGTCGAGATGCACGGCAGGTGTTTGTTGCGAAAAGTGTCGAAGTGCTGCAGTTCGTCCGCACCTGAGAAGCGGAGTTGCGTTTCGTCACGAATCCAATTCAGTTGGCCAACGAAGCAGCGGTCTTCGTGTAGATGGAATGTAAGTGTGGATGCATCCATCTTGAGGTCCGACAACGTGGTTATGTACGACTTGGTGTCGTACTTGATGGGGGCGAGACTCCACACTGGAGACTCACTTTTGTTTTTCCTGATTTTAATCCGTTTTTGCTGGTGAGGTACAGCTCGTTGCTGCAAATTTTCTTCGATTTGTGGAATGGGGATTCGAGGCGCTGCTTACCTCGGTGCGAGATCGTAGCCAGCTTGACCGTGGAACCGCTTGTGTTCTTTCTTTCGAAAGAGGGTCAGTTGCAATCTCTGGCAACGCCGCGCTACTGCGGCGGATGTCGGGGGAGTTTCAAATAGCGGTCGGTGATTTGTGTTTGTAACATTTTGAAAAATTCCGCGGTGGCGAATCGATCCCGCTGCTCGGGAATGAGCCAGCGGAGTGAGTCGCTCCACTGCGAATAACCGACAAGTAAATTTTTAGTTCACACCGAATGATTCGCAGAATCTCGGTTTCCATCACTTAGGACGGACGATTGATTTTCCGTTGGCAAAACCTCGCAAGCCGTCCGTAGGTGCACGGCCTAGTTCTGGCTTCCTGCCTTCCTCGTACTTGTACTCAGCCTCGCGGTACTCGTACTCAGCATTGCGGTACTCGTACTCGAGTGCGGTATTGTACTCGGCCCCAGACTCAGCCACGACATCGGATCGTGCAATCAACCGTGTCAACATCAATACGATCCGGTGCAGTATTTGCTTCAGTTGGCGATGGCACTGATCGTTCATTCCATCGGTCGCCGCAAGAACGTCTTGGATCGCGACGCACTCTAACGCCGAGCCACGTGCAATGTCGAGAAAGCGACTGCGATCTTTGAGGCTGCGTATCCCGTTACCTTCGGCGATGTTTAGCGGAATCGACTGGGCCGCGCGAAGCCATTGGTCGCGTGCGTGACGATGGCAACCGCCAAGATCCTTTGCGATGGAAAACGACGATGCGACGTACTGAATGGAGAGACGGTAAACGTCGAGTCGATCGTGGTCGAAAATGGGTTCGGTCATTGGTGCCCTGTTTCGAGTAGGAGCCCCGTTTCGAGTAGGAGTAGGAGTAGGAGTAGGAGTAGGAGTAGGAGTAGGAGTAGGAGTAGGAGTAGGAGTAGGAGTAGGAGTAGGAGTACGAGTACGAGTACGAGTACGAGTACGAGTACGAGTACGAGTACGAGTACCGGCTGGCGCCTGAGTACGAGTACGATGTTACTTCGTGCCATAAAGCTCCGCGGCGGTGGGGCGGGTCGAATCGAGATCGATCACGGCTAGCCGGTTCGACAAAAAGTCCTCGATCGCTTCGCGAGGCGCGTTGCGACCGCGGGCTGAGTGTACAGTCGGCCGTCGCGGTAGACGCCCAGCCAACGCGTCGATAGCGGACTTGTGCCGCTGTGAGAAGAAGCGTTCATTGCCTCGGTGCCCCACATCCAATGAGAAGAGATGAGCCGCTTTGATCCGTTGCAAATGAACGCGGATCGAAACGCAAAATCGGGGAACCAGCCTACCACAGTTTTTGTGGGTTACCTAACAGAAACTGCAATGCAAGCATTGGCTGAGTTCTGTTCAAGTTGCATCGCGTTATTCATTAAACTGCCCTGAAATGTCAGAAGGACGCATTACTTGAGCCCAAGCAATTGCCGACGCCACGGTTTGCTGCGAGTGAATGAAGGATACCGGGGTGAAAGGCCGAGTGACGATGGCAGCGGAGTTTGACTTACGACTCCAGTCGCATTCCGCCGGCGCTTTGCACAAACACGACTCGCGACAGGCCGCCCGCCAATTTTTCGGTGCGGTAGAAGAACGCTTCTTCGTCGCCGATGTTGGGCGGCTGCATCCCTAAAAATACCATCGCGGCATTGCGGCTGGTGGTCTGGATCGCCATCTCAGGATCCTTCGAAACGACGACTTTGGTCACGCCGGGGATTCTCGCGGCTTTCAAAAGACTCTCTAAGTGGTTTCGGACCTCAGCAATTCCGGCTTCGTTGTCGACGACACGCAAAAGTCGCAATTCACGGCCTCGCCAATCTTCGTTTTGCAACAGCAAGTGCGCCAGCAGCACCATCAATTCACCATTGGCTCGCCCACGCCACCAAACATCGACCGTGCCGCTCGGTGGCCGCCAATCATCATTGGGTTCGTCGGTGCGGCGGAGCACGACGGCGCTGCGGGAGAGTCCTTTTAGATTCCGCAGCAAACCAGAAAAGATCTTCATGCGGTCGGCCGATAGTGGACAGCCCAGCAAGACGACATTGGGACGCAATCGCCCGAGCCCTTGGCACTGCACCAACGCTTCGACTCCGGTCACGTAGTCGCTAGCGACCACCACAGCCGGGAACGCGTTCAATCCGTGTTCGCCGATCATCGTGTGCAGCATTTTTTCTTGCGAGATACGACGTCGATGACGGTCATCCAATTCACCTTGGATGACTTGTCCGAGCGTCAAAATGCCGGTGCGTGATGTCAACCAATGACCGAAGACAACTAGATGCGGCCGAGAGAAACCGGTGCCGCTGAGCGCCAGAACGAACGGCCGCCAATTCTTTGGGTGGTAGAGTTCGCCTTCGAGCTTTAGTAAGTTTTTGCGTGTTCGCTCGAACAGCAAGCCGCTGGTCACGTTACCAAAATCGGCGGTCAGATCAATCTTTGACAGGTACCAGTGAAGTGCCGCGAAAAGCGATATCGCGACAAACGCCCACTGCCAATCGATCAACAACATCACGATGCCGCAACCGATCGCACCCGCTAGCGAAGTCGTCCAGTGACAGAATTTGAATCGAGGGCGGTAGCTTGGGTTTTTGGTGATCGATTCGTAGAAGGTCGCCAAGTTCAGCAGCCCATACGTCACCAAAAACGCCATCGTGATCAACGGCGCGATCGTATTAAGGTCCGCAAGCAGAATGCCAGCTTGTGAAATCAAGAACGTTACCAAGATGGCACGACGTGGTTCTGAGTTGGCACCCGAACCGATGCCTAGTGGTTGGAGCCAACGGAACAAACGGTCGCGGGCCAGTGACTGCAGGATCCGCGGAGCTCCCATCATGCTGCCCAGCGCTGACGAGATAGTCGCAGCGAACACTCCCGCGGCGATCAGAGCAGGCAAGACCGCGATATCCGAGAGCACCAAATTGTTGGTAATCAACGTTTCACGTTCACGACATCCGCCAATCAAAATTGCTTCGGAAATGTAGATCAGCCCGGTGACGAAGACGGCAGCGAGCGTTCCCAGGGGGATCGAGCGAGCGGGGTTGCGCAAGTCGCCTGACATGTTCGCACCTGCCATAATTCCCGTCACTGCGGGGAAAAACAACGCGAACACCGTCCAAAACGACTCGCCGTCACTGAATCCCATGCCTTTGTTTTGCAGGAAGATCGCGGTATCGAACTGTGTCCACGCGCCGGCATAAAAAGAAAACAGAGCAAACAGAACTGCTGCAAGAATTAGAAACTGCAGCTTCATTGTCCACGCCGCGCCGATGGCGACACAGGCAAACACCGCGATATTGGTCAGCGATGCAACGAGCGTCGATGAGGTTCCCACGGGCAAATAACCAACCAAAGCCTCGGTAAACCCGATCACATACATGGCCACCGATAACGCTTGGGCGGCGAAGAAGACGAGTCCAATCGCTCCGCCGAATTCCGCACCCAAACTGCGGCTGATCAGAAAGTACGCTCCGCCGCCTTCGACTTTGGTGTTGGTGGCAATCGCTGACAACGACAGCGTGGTCAACAGCGTGATCGCATTGCTGAACAACACGATTGCCATCGTGCCGATGATCCCGGCTTGGCCAACGACAAAACCAAACCGCAAAAACATGATGACGCCAAGGATCGTCAACATACAGGGCGTGAAGACCCCAGCGATAGTTCCGAATCCATGGCCACTTCGTTGTCTTGACGCGGCGCTACTAAGGGATGCGGAACTCATCAACGATGCCATCTTGGCGAAAAGGGACTATGAAACGCGCGCGATCGGTTTTGTCAGTGAGCACCTTTATAGCGAGCCACCCTTACCGCTAGGAGGCGTCGCGTGGCGTGAAATTAAAGTTAGGACTTTTCGAAAAGAACTCAATTGGATTGTCGTAAACGACTTTTTTGATCAGCGATTCGCGATGACCACGACGGCGTAATTCAAAAATCAAATCGGGAACGGCGGTCGGTTTGCTTGGCCCCCAATCGCCCGCCGAATTCACGAGCAAACGTTCGCCTCCGGTCATCTCAATCATGTCCGCAGCGCGCTCGGGCGTGCATTTGGTGACAGGGTACAGCGTCATGCCGGCCCAGAAACCTCGATCAAGCACTTCGGCAATCGTATGTTCTTCGACATGGTCAACGAGAACGCGATCGCGATCGAGTCGTTGATCGTCCGACAACATATCGAGAATCATGCGGGTGCCTTGGAACTTATCTTCCAAATGCGGCGTGTGAATCAAGATCGATTGGTTGTGCTTGATCGCCAATTCGAGATGTTCGAGAAAGACGATCGATTCATTGCGGGTGTTTTTATTCAGCCCGATCTCGCCGATCCCAAGCACGTTGGCGGCATCGAGGAATTCGGGAATCATCGCGATCACGTCGCGTGAGAGTGAAACGTTCTCGGCTTCTTTGGCATTGATGCATAGCCAAGTGAAGTGTTGGATCCCATACGCGGCGGCGCGTTTCGGTTCCGTTTCGGTCAATTGGCGAAAGTAATCGCGGAACCCGTCAACGCTGCCGCGGTCGTAGCCCGCCCAGAAGGCCGGCTCGCTCATCGCCACGCATCCCATTCGCGCCAGCGTCGCGTAATCGTCGGTGGTCCGAGACACCATATGAATGTGGGGATCGATGTAGTCCATGGCAATTTAGCTCGAGATCAAATGTTGAAGGAGGGAAGACAACTGGCCGCGGGAACATTCGCGGTCAATTGGTGGCCGAATTCTATCGTCACATCAATCGACTTTTAATTCTGACCGCCAAGCGGGGGAATATTTTCGCGAAAACAGTAATTGAACACGTTCGGCACGATCAGGTTCTTCGCTTAGCAGCAACCGGATCGCATCATGGATCTTATCGCGTCGAACGCTGATGTCTTCGTCCAGCGGCGTGTCGTCTTGCAGTGAT
Source organism: Rhodopirellula maiorica SM1 (assembly GCF_000346295.1). Taxonomy (GTDB): domain Bacteria; phylum Planctomycetota; class Planctomycetia; order Pirellulales; family Pirellulaceae; genus Novipirellula; species Novipirellula maiorica. Next base: position 5,805 of record NZ_ANOG01000196.1, read on the forward strand.
CGATCGACGCGATCGAGTACCGCGGCAATCTCGAGAACCTTCGCTCGGACATCCAAAAAGGATTCCTCGAGGACAATGTTGGCGGGGCGTTGATTCATTGGATTAACAAAAGGTTGTAGGTTCGTTGTCGATACCCAAGCGGGTGGTTTTTATCGTGGTGCGAGCTGCTCGATCTGATTTTCCGGTTGCCCAGCGCGATAGCGTGACTGGAGATCATGCATGACGTGGAGCCCCGTGGCTGACCGTGATTATAGAGCATACATCGCAGGAATCGAAACCGACAAAAGACGGTCTCTACGTCGCATGCGCGGGTTGTCTCACCCCACAAATAGGTGCCGCTTGGCTTGGTTATGTGGTTTGTGCGGTTTGCGGTGTCGATTCACGCTGGCGGAGCTACAGATTTTCTGAGGGCAATGCAATTTCGTGTCCTGCATCAAGCTACGGTTACCTGACGACATGATGGTGAATGTCCTTCTTGGCACGTCGGATTGATTTCGAGACCCCCAACATTGTCATTTGAAGAAGAATGCAAGGTCCCTCCCTCACGTTCGCAACGCTCGCCGAGTCCCGCAATGCTGCTGCGGTGGACTTGCTCTTGATCGCGCTCGAAGACAGCAGCGAGGTGGTGCGTTCGTATGCGGTCGAGTCCTTGTTGCAGCGTGAGGAGCCCCATTGCGCCGAAGCGGTGCTGTCGCGATGGGACATTTTTCCCACCGACTTGTTTGGCCAACTTCGCAAGCGAAAGGGGTGGATTACGCCCGCGGTCCAAAAATCACTACAAAACAAAGACGACAACCTTGCTCACGCGATTAACGCGTCGGTGATGATCGGATTGTACCCGTTGTTGGTCGATTTGATTCCGATTGCCGAGTCGCATCCCGCGGAAACCATTCGTGAAGCGGCGACCGAGGCCATTCTGCAACTGGCCCATGAACTCGGACACGAAGCGCGTGCCGATCGAGACAAGCCGTCGATTCGCACCCCCGTCGTGGCAGCGCTGGCGCAATCGGTCGAGCGAATTCACAAACACAAAAACGAGCAACTGATCGATGCCTTTTTAGTCAATTCGACATGGGCTGATGCCGAATTGCGACAGTTTACGTCATCCAGCTCTGAGTTTTGCAAAATGATCGGCAACCGATTGTTGACCACTCAGCGTGCTGGCATGGTCGAGCTGTTGGCGGGGTTCATTTGTCGCCGCAATGTGCCATCGTTCCTGCTTGAGATTTTAGCCATCCGCACCGACGACGTCTTTCGTGACTCGCTGTTGCGTGCGATTGGCGAAGAACCCTCCGCCACGGTGCTCAAGAATCTGCATGAGCTAGGGATGCCCAAGTGTTGTGCGGATGATGACTCGCTCATGGACGCAATCAGTGCGAATCATCGTGCGGCGGCGATTCATGTTTACAGTCAATCCGGCGGCGATCCTTTGGTCGCTCTGCGAACGATCGTGGCGGCCATTCATCGCGACGGTCATGGGTGCATTCCCGCCGCCGTCGCGGGGATGATGAAATGCAGTGTGCCCGATTTCGAAATTTGGCATCAAGCGGCACTGTTGATCGCCCAAGGAAATCAAGACGCGATCACAGCGGATCCAGTCGCCTTGCTGCTACATCATTTGATTCAGTTGCTCGATCATCAAGATCCTTCGCTGGTGCGTTCGGTTCGTCGCATCCTCGGTCCGCTGCATGCGGACGCCATGCTGCACCGATTGTCCGATATGCCCGAGAAGCATCGTCGCGCGTTGGGACGCGTGGTGATGACGATTGATACCGATGCCATTGCTCGGATACGCGACGGACTCCGGCACCCCGTGCTGAACAAGCGGCTGGATGCGATTGCCGCAGCCGATGCGTTGGCCGCCGTCGATTTGCTAAGCGATTCGTTCGAGCGGATTTCACGCGAAGATCACCAGGAAGCACGTGTGCTCGCATGCCAAGTTATGTCACGTGCCGAAAGCAATAGCACGATGTCGCTGTTGAAAGAAATGTCCGCACTGCCACCGTGTCCGGTGAGTGACGCCGCGGTCAAGGCGATCCGGTATCGAGAAGCAATGAAGACTTTCTAACCCAATTCGTGATTCGCTTTTCGTTTTTGAATCTCTGCTATCACCCACATTCTTCCACACTGCATTTTGATTTCAGACATGATCAATTTAACGTCCTACCTGTTGTTCGCAGAAACGCGGATGAGCGACGTCAATCTGGATTACAAAGAAACGGCGGTCGCCACGAGTGATTCGTCGCAGTGGATATTGATCGCCGCTGCGATCGTGGTGGGATCGCTACTGCTCGCTTGGCAAATCCAACGTCGCATCGCACGCAACGCGCATTCGTCGGTTTCGCTGTTCGGCGATCTCTGTTACGCGCACCGAATTAACGGCAAAGGATGCAAGTTATTACAGGCCATTGCGGATGAAGCGTCGCTGCCGCAGCCTGCGATGTTGTTTTTGGCCGATCATCACTTTGATTCGGCTTTGGCAACCGCAAAGCAAACCATGACGTTAAAACCGGATCAATTGGCCACGATCGCGATGGTTCGGCGGCGAATGTTTTCATCATAGACAAAAGCAATGCGTCTATTTCGTTTTGCGACGCTGGGTAATCAGGGCGTGCATGATGTCGCTGCGTCGCACGACTCCGGCCAACTCGTGAGGCTCTGTTCGCGCGACGACCGGGATGCAGTCGTCGGTTTCCGCTTCGAACAATTCGAAAGCTCGCTGCGCGGGTTCATCGGGGTACAGAAACGAATCGGTCTCGCTCGCCAAATCTTCGGCACGTATCAGCGTCGTGGCGTTCTCGTCAAACATCACGTTACTGAGCAGCGGATAGCGGATGACGCCGACCACGCGTTGACGCTCATCAACCACCGGATAGGTGTTGTCGTGACTGTGTTCGATATGCGAGATGACTTCTTCAAAATTTGCCGATTGATGAATGCCGTTGGTTTTGCGTAACAAGTCGCTGACTTTGACCTTGTTGGCCACGGTACGTTCGGCCGCGTCTTGGTGGATGGCAGCGCGAAATCGGTCGACGACCGCGCGAACTTGTTCCAGCGGCGTGCGGTTGGTGTGGCTGATGGCCTGGGCCAACGGGACTTCGCCGGTTCGCAACAGCGATTTGCGGATAAACAGTGGCCCGATGATCTCGAACACTACCACCGACCCCAGAATGATGTCTTGAATCGGTTTGCCTAATTCAGGATCGCGGTTTGCGGCAATCGTCGATAAAGCAATCGCGGCGCCCGCTTGCGCAAACAAACACGTTCCCAACCAATGACGCACTTCGAGCGGTTGCCGCGTCAATCGAGCGGCACCGTAAACGCCCAGCCATTTTCCGGCCATGCGAAGTACGATATAGAGTGCCCCGATCCCTCCGGCGGCGATAAACGCGTTGGCGTCCAAGTGCGTTCCATGGACGGCAAAGAAAACCACCGCAAGCAAACCGGACAAGTGGTCGAGTTCGCCGACGATCTTGTTTTTCATGTCCGACGTATTGGCGACAGTCACTCCCATCACCAAGAACGTCACCATGTAAGGCAGGTGCAGCGACTCGCATGCACCTAATAGAAAAGTCGTGGTTGCCATCAACAATACCAACCATCGGCTGAACTTCAGCAGTCCGCATCCGTAGCTGATGATCAAACCGCCAGCGATGCCCAAAGCAAATGCGGTCCCGAGATTCGAAAACAGCCACTGCAGTTCGCCAGCGATGGTGACGTCCAACTTTCCTTGGAATAGATGGATCAGCAGAAAGGCGAATTCGAATAAAACGATGCAAGCAAAATTGTTGACCGCGACAAGAAACCCGGTGCTTTCGGTGACCGGACCTTCGGAGCGAAATTCTTTCAGCACCAAGATGGTTGTCGCTGGCGCAGTGGCGACGGCCAGACAGCCCAGCAAGATCGCGGTGCCGCTGCCGTATCCGAACAGTTTCAGCCCGAGTGTAACCAACCCACAGGTCAACAGGATTTCTGCTGCCGATAACGCAAGACAATGAGCGGCGATACGCCGCACCTTGGAAAACGTGAATTCGCACCCCAGGTTAAAGAGCACGATCGCCATCGCGAACTCGAGCACCGGTTCGAATCCGTCGACATGGTCTTCGGGGATCCAGTCCAGCACACTGGGGCCGACCAATAGGCCGACCAAAAGATAAGCGGTGACTTTGGGGAGATGAAACACATCGGCGAACACGCCGGCAGCCAGGCAAACGCCAAGCAATAGTCCTAGCGTGCTGGTGACGTGTAGATGGAAATCACTCATACCCTGACCTGTTTCGATGCCGCCGGAAAACGCCCAGCGGAAATCAGCAGACGGTTCCGGCGGTAGGGCAAACAGCAGCCCGCTAGGCTATGGGGCCATAGCGAAGCGGGCGGTCCAACGAAGGAATCATGTTGTAGCGAATTCTGTCAGCCCCCGCGACACGACTTGGGGGCAACCATCCGATGATCGATTGACCAGATGATCGATTGACGCGTTATTCTGACGCGTCGTCCTTCGCATCGCTTGCGTCGTCTTTTGCTTCCGCATCCTCGTCGGGCTCGCCTAGCGTCTCGGCTAGCAGTTTGTCGAGTCTTTGACCGCGAGCACTTAACGAGATCACTTTCCCTTCGCCGTTGACAAGAATCGCGGTCGGAATTCCC
>NZ_ANOG01000197.1 GCF_000346295.1 Rhodopirellula maiorica SM1
TTGGCTGATCCAAAACGCAACCGGCAAGCTTGCACAAACCGACAGCGGTGTTGGCGGGCTGTACTGGATGCTCTACCACTTTGTGCCTGGCTACGATTCGCTTCGCTATCCGGCCAAATGGCTGCCGATTGCCGCGTTCGCCGCGTCGATGGTCACCGCATATTGGCTCGAAAATTTGCCGCGTTTCGCTGCATCCACTCGACACGCACTGATCACGATTGCGATCGTGATGGTTGTCGCCTTCGTCGTCGTGCTGGGGATACAGTACGATCCCGCTCGCTGGATTGGCAACCGAGCCGCAGTGCCGCCGGATCCCTTTTGGGGACCACTGGACATCGCAGGCGGGCTCCGCGAAGTTTTCTGGTCGATTGTTCATTCCACCATTGTGCTTGCCTGTGTCGCCTGGGTCTTGTTGCGATTGCAACGCCATCGACTTTCGCGGATGACCGCAATGCGATGTCTGTTGGGAATCGTGGCAATCGATATGGCCGTGTTTGCGGCGGGCAACATTGCCCGGGTCACCACCAACCGAGATGCAACAAAATCGATTCCCATCGCCGATGCCGAGCTGATGACGTTGCGAACACGAACAGGCAATGGATGGCCACGGGTTTGGCAAGAAGCCCAAGACAAAGATCGATTGACCGAGGTCGAGTTGAGCTCGGAAATCGCATGGTTCGGCCGCTGGCATCTTGCTGATCGCGGACATGTGCTCAACAACATGACCTCGATTCGATCTCAAGCGATGGCGATGTTTTGGAAAGCCACACGCGAAGTTTCCGGAACGATGCCGCCAAAACAACGAGCCGAATTTTGGATTGCTGTGTCACAGTGGCTCGGCATCGAACAAACTTTGAACGCGACCGAATCCTCGCGACTCGCTTCCCACTTGAACCTAGTCGATACCCAAATCAGTCAAACTCCGTCGCATCCGGCAATACAAATCCACTACGCTTGGTCGATCCAAGATTCCGCCACTGCGAACAGCAGGGATTTCAAGTCGTTGCTAGGCGAGGTGCTCGATGCGACACATGTCCCCTGCGTTTACGTGAACAATCATGGTGGCGAACTTCTTTCCCCCAATCCGATTGACGAACCCGACGACCAATGGATCCTCAAGAACGAAACGGCGGATTCAGTTGAAATCGAAATCGAGGCATCCGCAGCGTGCTTGCTACAGCGGAACGTCTACCAAGATGGACATTGGCATGCTTCTTTGGTCTCGCTCGATTCTGCGAAAACTCGCCCCGCCACGGTTCACCGCGTCGACTATCTAAAACAAGGCGTGCTGGTTCCGCCGGGACGATGGGTTGTCACTTTCGAATACAAACCGTGGTGGATGATGCCCTCGATTGTCGTTGCGACCTTCGCGTGGCTCACGATACTGATAGGTTGGGGCAAAAGACACGGATGGCTTCTTCGGCGTCGTGGATTGTCATCTCGCTGACTGCTCGAGTGTCAGGGTGCAGACATGTCTTTCGCAACGTGTCCTCATTCAGACTAGCAAGACCACGGAAGCGGTTGATCTTGATCCCTTCGATCCCCTTCGCATCGAGTTGCTCTCGAATCACCCGATAGTGCTCTTCGCCGTACGCTAGCAGCGTATCCTTGTAGCGGCGAGCCGATATTTCGAACATCGGCGCTCGCACCACCGAAACACGACCGGATTCCAATAGCGGCCGCATCCAACGATAGAAGAACATCATCATTAGCGCCCCACAATGAATCCCATCGGCATCGGGATCGAACAGCAAAACCACTCGCTCGAACCGAATCGTATCGAGATGAAAATAGTCCTCGACTCCGGAACCGAGCGCATCAATCACGGCGGCGAAGAGTTCGTTTCCTTCGATGGTGCGACGGGTCGATCGCAAGGCGTTCATCGGCTTGCCTTGCATCGGCAACACCGCTTGAAACGTTTTGTCACGAGCTCGCGCGACGCTGAGCGAGGCCGAATCGCCTTCGACCAAAATCAACTCGGCTCCTGAGCCAACGCCATGTTTTTGAGAATCGTGAAGCTTGATCGGTTGGCGAGGAAACATCGTGTTTTTTTCAGACAAGCAATAAAGGGCAATAACGTAGCACAGGCCGTAGGTTTTTCGTAGCGAAACTCGCCAAGAGTATCGAGCAGGGGATGGGAGTGACCGAAAGTCTTGGCGACTTTCGCTACGAGGAATGTGGGATCAGCTTCAAACCTGCATCTCCCCAATGCCCCGCGCTAAGCGTCGCCGTGCTGCTTCCACCAAGCGGCCGCGTCGCTGCTGGTCCATGGAAATTCGACTCGCAGCTCATCAATCGCGTCGGCAAGTTCACCGATCGAAGCGTAACGGTCAGCGGCATTTTTGGCCATGCACTTAAAAACAGTCCTGCGCACCGACTCGGGGACATCTTCACCGCGGTGAATCCCCAGCCCGATCGGCTGCTCGCTGATTATCAACGCAAAGAGTGACTCGGGATCACATTCAGCAAACGGGGGGCGGCCCGCCAACAGGTAATAGGCAACACAGCCCACTGAATAGATATCCGAGCGAGGATCCATCACCGAGGGCGATCGAAAGCGTTCCGGTGCCATGTACATCGGCGTCCCCGCCCAAATCACCTCGCGAGTTTGATAGGTCCCTTTATCGGGGCTGAGCGGTTTCGCAAGCCCATAATCAAACACGACTGCCCAATCACCGATCGACGGATCGAGTGACAACATAATGTTTTGTGGTTTGATGTCGCGATGTACCAAATCGAGACTGTGCGCCTCGCCCAACGCTTCGCAGACTTGCCGTAGCACAAACAACACGCGTCCGATCGACTGAAATCCACTACGTGCCACTACCTCTTGCAGCGTCAAACCCGACAGGTATTCCATCACGCAGTATGCTTCCCCCTCTTCGCTGCGACCGTAATCGTAAATCGTCACGCTGTGGGGATTGGTCAGCGAGGCAGCCAACCGCGCCTCACGATCAAAACGTAACTGATCTTCACGATTTTGACGATCACTTCGCAATAATTTCAAAGCCGCTTTTCGTCCCAACTGCAAGTGTTTGACCTTATACACAACCCCCATCCCTCCGCTGCCTAATTCGGCAAGAATTTCGTAGCGGCTAAGCGGATG
>NZ_ANOG01000198.1 GCF_000346295.1 Rhodopirellula maiorica SM1
AGTCGCGTTGATCGTGATGTCGCTGGGGATCTCCGCACCATCATTCTGACGTGCCAGGACGTCGCCGGCTACCGAGGCCTGAGCGGGATCGACACGGGGTTATTTGTCTGGTTCATCGTCGACCAAATCCGTCAATGCCTCGCCAATCGCGATCGAATGTTCGCCAGTTTCTGGAGCGTGACGGGGCTGTTGTTAGTTGGAAAGCTTTTCTATGAATACACCACCGGCGAGATCCTGTTTGTCAACGCCGATGGCTTCAAACCTTTGGTCGAATCCCACCTCTCCGGCGCCGTCCTCGGAGCAATCTTCGCGGCCGTGGAGATCGTTCGGAGAGGGTGGGCACCGCAAACAATTCTCGAATAGCTTGCTAGCCAGATCGCCACTACTGCTCGCTCAAACTTTGCAGCGTTTTGACGAACGCCTGGCCGGCCATCATGTAAACTGCATCATGAAGCCCCCAACCTAGCTGCAACACCAGCTACAATTATGCACTTAAACTCAAGAGCGGATCTCGAAGACGTTCCCACCTCGCAGACAAACGTTCCGAACCAGCTGCTTCCCTCGCCGATTTCACTGGCGTGATCCGAAAACGAATCGAAACAAGACAATGACAGTCCGGAGAACCGACCAATCCATGAGCCATTTCACGAATTTCATACCACGTCCCAGTGCTGCAATCGCCGTTGTCACAGGCAACCTTGCCGCTGTTTTAATATTGTTGGGCAGCGTCGTCTCGGCTGCCGATATCTATGTTTCCCCGAACGGAAAGGACACGAATTCCGGCGCCGCCGAAGCTCCTTTGGCCACGCTGGCAGCCGCACAACAGAAAGCTCGGACGATGGCGGGACGCGAAGCCGTCACCGTTCACGTCGCCGATGGTGTGTACTACTTGCCCAAAACGCTCGTGTTCACGCCGGAGGATTCGGGTTCCGACGAGCATCCGGTGGTGTACAAGGCCGACAAC
>NZ_ANOG01000199.1 GCF_000346295.1 Rhodopirellula maiorica SM1
GATGTCCGAAGAATACGATCCGCATGCCAAGCGAATGCTTGGCAATTTTCCGCAAGCGTTCTCACATGTGGGTTTGGTCAACACGGCACGCAACTTGGTCGGCGAAGGAGGCCCCGCCGAAGAACGTGGCCACGAAGAGGACTAATTAATCTGGGAACACTGGTTTATCGCGGATGGCAGTACAGCGTTCAACGCGGACTATTCCTCGTCTTCTTCGACGGGACACCTCAAAACCACTAACGAACAGGTTTTTAGGCTATAAGTGTTTTGTGTGATCTCGGTCCCATTTTCGTCAAACAACGCCGTGTCAAACACGCGTTGCCAAAGCTTGCCGTCAGCCAGACTGGGCAATCGAAACTCCGTCTCTTGCGCGTGGTCCGCATTGAACAACATCAGTATGTGATCACCGATTATCGGTTCGCCATACTCGTCCACGTCGATCTTGCCACCGCAAAAATGGACTCCCAGACATCGGACGCTTGGGTCGTTCCAGGTGGTGTCACTCATCTCTTCGCCGTTCGGATCGAGCCAAGTGACATCCAAACTATCCAACCCACGAATTGCTTGGCCATGGAAAAAGCGGCGACGATGGAACACCGGCTGCGACTTGCGAAGCGTAATGACCTGTTGCACGAAGTCACGTAATTGGCTTTCGGATTCGTCGGAGGACCAATCCAACCAAGTCAATTCGTTGTCTTGGCAATAGGTGTTGTTGTTGCCATGTTGTGTATGGCTGCGTTCATCCCCGCTCAACAACATCGGCACGCCTTGTGACAGCAATAAGGTTGCCAGGATTGCTCGTTTCTTTTTCTCACGAAGCCGCACGACCTTTTCATCGTGGCTGGGGCCTTCCTCGCCGCAATTCCAACTGTCGTTGTGGTCCGCGCCGTCGCGGTTGTCCTCTTTGTTGGCCTCATTGTGCTTGTGGTCGTAGGAAACCAAATCGTTGAGTGTGAATCCATCGTGACACGTTACAAAGTTGACACTGGCATGGGGACGCCGACCATTCCATTGGTACAGATCGCTTGATCCAGTGATTCGCGTCGCAAACTCGGACGCTAACCCGCCATCCCCTTTCCAGAAACGACGAATGCAGTCTCGATAGCGACCGTTCCATTCGGACCATCCCACCGGAAAGTTACCAACTTGGTAGCCTCCCTCGCCCAAATCCCATGGTTCGGCGATCAACTTAACTTGTGACAGCACCGGATCTTGGTGAATGATGTCGAAAAAAGCACCCAGTTTATCAACTTCATGCAACTCTCTCGCTAATGTGCTGGCTAAATCAAAACGAAATCCATCCACGTGCATATGCGTAACCCAGTACCGCAGACTGTCCATGATGAATTGCAACACACGAGGGTTGCGAACGTTTAGCGTATTTCCACATCCGGTGTAATCCATGTAGTAACGTGGATCATCGGCAACCAACCGATAGTAAGCTGCATTATCGATGCCGCGAAATGAAACCGTCGGTCCCAGATGATTTCCTTCGAACGTGTGGTTGTAGACAACGTCAAGGATCACTTCGATATCCGCATCATGGAGGTTTCGCACCATGGTTTTGAATTCACGGATGACCTCCAGTGGATCGTCGGTTGCGGCATAACGCGGATCTGGGGCAAAGAACCCCATCGTGTTGTAACCCCAATAATTGGTCAGCCCCTTTTCTTGTAGATAGCGATCATCGCTATGGACTTGGATCGGCAATAATTCGACCGCGTTGACCCCAAGTTCGGTAAGGTAACTTATCGACTCATGCGAGCCGAGTCCGGCGTAGGTGCCACGGTGAGGCTCGTGGATTGCTTCGTTCTGTTTTGTAAATCCTTTGACATGCAGTTCATAAATGACCAACTGGTGCGACGGAATGCGGGGAAATCGATGGTCTCCCCACGTAAACGCCTCATCCACGACCATTGCCAATGGAGCGTCTGCTGCGTTATCAGCAGAGCTGAACGATAGGTCTTCGTTTTCGTCGCCCACCGAATACCCATGCAACGCGTCGGACCACTTGGGTAATCGAGCGATTGCTTTGGCATACGGATCAAGTAACAATTTATTGGCATTGAATCGGTGTCCTTCTTCCGGTTCGTACGGCCCATGCACTCGATAACCATACAACAGGCCGGGCCGCGCATCAGGCAGGTAGATGTGCCATACCATGTCGGTATGTTCTGCCATTACGCATCGCTGAGACTCCTTTTGATCGCCGACGTCGTCGAACAAACACAGTTCCACTTTGGTCGCATTCTCGCTATAGAGTGCAAAATTGACGCCGCGACCGTCCCATGTCGCACCCAATGGATAAGGACGCCCTGGCCATACGCGTAAAGGATGCATCGTCTTCCTAGTTTGTTAAAATGCTAAAAGGAAACTCAGTAAAAACTTCGCTCAACTGCAGACGTCCGCCGCTCGTGTCAATCGAATTCACGCGAAACGTTTGTTCGGTGAACGAGTCACGCAGTTGCGTGCAAGCTTCGCTAGGCAATATCACCTTCGTGTCATCCCAAGCCGAACCCAGGAACGGATCCAGTGAGACGATCGGGGATGCGGTCTGCAGGAATTGCACAGGTAATCGCGGCATTATCACAATGGCCCAGCGATCCTTGAATCGCCGTGAAAAAGCGATAACGTGCTCAGCGAACTTGCCGCTGGTTGGCAGCGGGCTGTACTCCCCCGACGCAAATGTCGGCCAGTGTTGCTGACGCGTGCGCAACGCACGCAGTGTGGTGAACAGTTTCAGTTTGTTGATAAAGCCGCTGCGGAGCGAACGAACAAGTTCGATGGGGCTAGCGTTGTAATACGATTGAATCTCACTCAGCACCTTGGTACGCGTCGCGAAATCAACCGCTTGGCGATTGTCGGGATCGACGAGATGAAAATCCCAAAACTCATTGCCTTGATAAAAATCAGGAACTCCAGGAAGCGTCGCTTTCATGATCACCTGGCTAAGCGAATTTACATAACCGGGACCTGCGATTCGGCAAGCAAGTGTATCGATCAGGCGAAAACGGTCCTGGTCGCGATTCGATAGCAGTTCGGTTACAAACAGATCGATGGCGGATTCGAAAGATTCGGACGGCAATCGCCACGACGTATGTTGCTTGGCTTCGCGAAATGCCTTTTTAAAATAGGCCAGCATACGCTCAGTGTAGTCGTCCCAATTTGTTGTCGACGTGGACTCGCCCGCGGGTTCGATGGGCCAAGTTCCCAGCAGGGTTTGGTGGATCAGATACCTTGAATTGACGTCGGGTACTTCTTTGCCATCATGACGTTTGACCAGCGTCTGGACCTCCGCATCCCATCGCTGGAAAACGTCCTGATAGTGTTCGGGGATTTCCGAGAGAACATGCAACCGCGCTCGGACGTCTTCTCCTCGCTTGGCGTCGTGGGTGGCGGTGGTCGATAGACTGCGCGGCCAATCGGTCGCACGTCGCTGCATGTGGCGGTGAAATTCGTCGGTCGTGCTGCCCGTCGCGCCAAGTTCGGCTCCGACTTCGTTCAGTGACACGAGTGGATAGTAGCGGTAGAAGGCGGTGTCCTCGATTCCTTTGGCCGTCACTGGCCCCGTCACCTGTTGCAAGCGAACGGCGAGTGCACGCCACTGTGATTTCAAGTCATCACTAAGGTCGACCGGAAATTCCAACAGCAACACGCGAGCGAGGAAGTCGAGTGCAGCGCGAGACATGGTGGGGTTGCGGATTTTCGCCCAGCGGATAGCGTCGCGGATGCGGCCAATGTCCTCACTGCCAACATCCCATCCGACGGGACGAGTGTAGGTGCGATAAACCGAAAAACAGGCGATCCATTCTTGTAGTGCGCGCGTTAATACCGGATGGGTAAAATCGCATGAACGGCGATCGGCGCGAGCTAGCCGGAATAGATGCGACGCAAGCACGTATAACTCGCTCGCCATCGCATCATGCAAGATCGTCATCTTGCCCTGGTACGCAATATCGCGTGGATGATCGGGAGCATGAGTTAGCTTGTTGTAAAACGACTGCAACTTGGGGACGCCGACGGGATCGACAAGCACGCCAGACAATTGATTCAAAAACTCGTAGCCAGTCGTCCCGCTGATCTCCCAGTCCTCGGGCAGTGTTTCTTCACCCGATAGGATCTTTTCAGCAACGACCCACAGTTCGCGCGAAGAAGAGTCGGTCTGCGATTTTTTGAACGCAGACTGCAAGTCCTTGAAATACTCCGCTGGATCGAGCAATCCATCGGGATGATCCACTCGCAAACCCGTGACGATGCCCCGTTTCAATAAATCAAACGTCAGCGAATGAACCGCATCAAACACTGCCGGTTCTTCGACGCGGATCGCCGCCAAGTCGTTGATATCAAAGAAGCGACGGTAATTGATTTCATCCACCGCGACTTGCCAGAACGCCAATCGGTAGTACTGCTGACTCAGTAATACCTCCAATGCATCAAAGCTGTGTGGATCGCCCACCATGCCATTGATCCGATCGATCGCAGCATCGGTGACATCGACAATGATGGGTTCCATGGATTGCAACTGCGTCAACCGTCGCCTGGCAACGGATTGTTCACGGTACCGTTCTTCGATTGAAATCGTCTGCGCGCTCAGACGTCGCAACTGTGTGGCGATACTGTACAGTTCATCTTTCGCAGAGCTGTCCATGGATGACGGTAGTTCCTTTCCTGCATCCTCCAAAATCAGCGCCCAACTAGCCGGATTTAGCGGGAAGCGACGGTCGAAATAAGTCAAACTAAAACCGTCGGTGTCCCGCTGGACCTGCAATTCTCCCGCTTCTAACGTTTCACCGAAAGGCTTGCCAAGAAAAGGAAGCAAGACACGGTCTGGGGAATCAGTACCCGGCGGATTCCAGTCGATGTCGAAGAAGATCGCCGATCGAGCCGCTGGTCCATTTTCGAGCACATCGTTCCAATGCGCGTTGTCAGGATCGTTGATTCCCATGTGGTTGGGCACGATGTCCAGCACAATTCCCATTCCTGCGTCTCGAGCGACCTTGGCCAGTCGATCAAGTGCATGCAAATCGCCAAACGCGGGTTCGATTCGCGAGTGGTCGACGACATCGTATCCGTGTTGGCTGTCCTCGCGGGCATGAAAAAACGGCGACAAATAGAGATCGCTAATCCCCAATTCGTTCAAATAGGGAATCAAACGTTCTAGTCTTTCAAAGCCAAAGTCGCTTCTCAGCTGAAAGCGATACGTGGCTCGTGGCAAACGATTGACCGTACTGGATTGATCGATCGCGGAGGATGAAGCTTGTGTTGCAGTCGGCGACATGGACGTGCCTTCCTTAGATAAGAAGGTCCCAATGGAGGGACGTGAACGAAGGCGATCGCAGATGCAAATCCGGTACCAAATTTGCTAACCAAGCTGGCTCGGCCAAGCGGCCGGTGACAGACAGGGGTGTGTCACGTTCTGCTGCATCTTTGAACACTTTGAAATTTGGAAACGATTCAATGCAAACTGAGTTGAAACGTCGTATGGCCGTGGGAGCGGAGGTGCTAGAAAACGGAGTCCATTTTCGCGTGTGGGCACCCAAACGAAAACAGGTCAATTTGAAGCTGAGTGAATCGAGTGACTTGATTCCGCTCGAAGAGGAAGGCAACGGATATTTTAGTGTTTTCTGCAAAGGCATCGGCGACGGAACGCGATATTCTTTTCGACTCGATGATGATGACTACGACTATCCCGACCCTGCTTCGCGTTTCCAGCCCGATGGTGTCCACGGGGCATCCCAAGTGGTCGATCCCGAGTCATACCGATGGAATGATCGCGATTGGCGGGGAGTCGAACTGCAGGGACAAGTCATCTACGAAATGCACATCGGTTGTTTTACAGACGCAGGCACTTGGAAATCGGCGGAAAGCAAGCTTCCGTTTCTTGTTGAGACGGGAATCACGATGTTGGAAGTCATGCCGGTAGCCGATTTCGACGGGCAATTCGGTTGGGGGTATGACGGTGTCAAATGGTATGCGCCGACGCGTTTGTATGGATCGCCGGATGATTTCCGGCACTTTATCGATACCGCTCATCAACTCGGTTTAGCCGTGATTTTGGATGTGGTGTACAACCATTTTGGTCCTACGGGGAACTACACCGGTGCTTTCTCACCTCATTTTGTTTCACACCGTCCATCCGACCGAATGGGGTGACGCCATCAATTACGATGGCGAACAGGCAGG
>NZ_ANOG01000200.1 GCF_000346295.1 Rhodopirellula maiorica SM1
GCTGGTGAAACGCTGCTTGCACGTTCCATTTCTAACTCGGCGAACCCCACCCAGAGCCGGCTACCGCCAACTCAGACCTCCCCGAAGGGGAGGTGAAACGCGTCAAACGACGCGGCCTTCTACAGCTTCACATCCACGCCAGCGCTTCTCGAAGCGATTTGCGGCGTGTTGATCTGGTTGTCAGCCGACGATGCCACGAGATCGCGAGTGGGGCTTTGTCGAGGCGGTTGGCGGGGTGATTGCCAGCGATTGCTCGAGTACCCTGCCCCGCCCTGTTCGGATCCCGATTGGTGCCCGCTAAAGGAGCGCTCGCCTGATTGAGGATCTTTCTCCACCTCGACCGACAACTGCTCAATCTGCATTCCTTGCGATTGCAAGCGTGCTCGCAGCTCAGGAAGGTTCTCACGCAAAGCCGCTGCGGCAGCTTCGGTTTCGGCGACCACTCGCGTTTGCATCTTGTTGGATTTGATCTGCATTTCCAAGCGAACCGTACCCAATTCGGCAGGTGCCAAACGCAACCGAACATTGCCGCCATCGGGGCCGAGATGTTGGAAGGCGCGACTGACGCGCTGGATCAACTTGGCACGCGAGATCAAATCGGTCGTCGAGGAAGCACCGCTCTTCTCTGAACGTTTTGTCGACGCATCGGCGGTCGTCGTAGTGGCACCTGTCGCGTTGACGGATCCGCTGCTTTCTCGAGGTGTACTGTTTGTGGAGGCTGCCGTCGCTGTGTTTCCACTTCCTGTGGTGCGTGCTGCACCGGCACTCGCCGCCGCAGCCGAGTTGGCAATCGCCTCGACCGCCTGTTGTGCGATCGGGGCTGCGTTTCCCGATGTGTTGAGCGTCGTTTCCGCGGGGCGAACTGAATCGGAGACGGGTATCGTCGCCGTGGCGGACGCGTTGACCGAAGTGGCTTGCCCGCCGCGTGGCGGCGCCGCCGGATCGCCGTGTCCACCGCTGGCTTGATCGCCGTTTGCACGATCGCCACCGCCTACGGGACCAAAGTGGTCACGACGTCGTTCGCGTGAATCGCGAGGATGGTCGCCCGAGTTCGATTCGGGATCGGATTCTGATGCTTCGGCCGACAATGCCTCGGTGGTTGTCGCCGCATCGTCGCCCGTCTCCGCAGCGTCCTGGTCGCCGGTTGAAACGCGAACGAGCGTGGAGGATGGCGTTGATCCGTCCTCGTCGGATGATTTCTGTTGTTTGAGTTGCTGCTCAGATGTCGGATCGACCTTGACGATATCCGCGTCCTCGAGCGTACTTCGTTGATCCTGGTCACCCGGTTCGCTGGCGTCGCTGTTGACTTGAACTGCCGCAGCGACAACCGCCTGCGTGTCACTGACGTTTGTGTCGTCACTGGCCTCGCTCTCGGCGAGGATTGGAACCTCCTCGCCGGCTTCGTTCAGGACCGCTTCGGTTTCCGCTTCCGTTTCGGTCTCGGTTGCAATCGCAATCGATGCCAATTTGGGATCGACTTCCTGCTGATCCGGTTTTACTTCATCGCTATCGCGAGATTCTGCCGCTCGGGTATCGTCGTCGTCATTGTTTGAGGATGACGATTCCGTCGGTGTATTTGATTCCGCCGGGGCTGACACGCTGGTAGGGTTCTGGGGCGACTCAATCGCTGCGATCTGAGCAAAGATATCTGCAAAGGCATCGATGATTCCGTTGGACGGATCGATCGATTGCAGCTGAGTACTAAAGGAACGCAAACGACTCTGCGTGGAACTGCGTGCGCTGGCGGTGCTGGATGTCGTTTGCGACTCGCTCATCTTCGAGGCCTCCCTAGTAGCGAATCGGCGCCGCTAGTGAAACCGCTAGCAAGAACGCTACTCGCCGCCTGCCTGACTGATCAGGGACGTGGTTGGATACCCTTCGCCGATGCGGCGTAGGATCTCGGCGAGTTTGTCCGCTTCGGACGGCTGAACAAACTCCGCCAATATATCTTTTCGTTTATCGATGGGCATGGCTTGAACAATATTGACGACCTCATCAACTCTTTCATCGTCATATATTCTCAAAAGTTGCTCCTTTGCTTGCACTGCATCGAGCGATTGCAGCGTTTTTTGCACTTCTAGCAATCCTTTGTCCTTCGCTCCCTTCTCCATCTTCGCAAGCTTGTCATTGAAGGCTTCGCGACGTTCATCGAAAAATTTTGTTTTTTCTCGCAGGCTTGCTTCCATCTGGCTCAGCTCATCTCGGTATTGATCCTGACTTCGCAACCGCATGTCCATTTCCAAGCTTTCCATTTTCCTTGCTTGCAATATCTCTTCAAAGTCGGGTTGTTCACGGTCTTCGCTTTGAGCCAGGATCTGTTGTAGCCGATCCCCCGAGATATCGATGCCATTGAGAAGCGCAACGATTTTGGTCATCGTGTCACCGTTGATTGACCCTTGCGTCAAGAAGTAGCCAAACAAGATCATTTGGGTCAGCACCGTGCCGATACAAAAGACGGTGAAGGCGGAGGTGAGTTTATTGATCATGATTCATCGATGGCATTTCGGATTACGGTGGCTGCTAGCTGAGATGGGTGTCACGCAATTTTTGGCTAGCGATGGCGAACCGGCGATTGTTCATTTCGTCGATCTCGATTTGTTCGCGGCGGTTCATTTCTTGTCGAAATTGGTTGCGGTCGATTTCTTTCATACGCTGGAACTTTTTGACTTCGGTTTCCGCATCGCGAAGTCGTTGTTGTCGCCGCTCTAGTTCCTCTTCGAGCTTGGTTCGGGTTTGAACCAGGCCGTTGATTTCAGCCTGCAGTTGCAAGTCAAAGCGACCTCGAGTGAGCAAGCGATCCACGGCGACGTCGCCAAGTCGCGATTGAGCGTCCTCGTTTCGCAGAGTTTGTCGTTCTTGTTCGATTTCTTGGATTTGTTGCTCGATCTTGGCGATCGCCAGATTCGCTTCGCCCACGAGTCCCCCCATTTCGTCACGCTCACGTTGACGAAGGTCGAGGATCGATTCAAAGCGAAATTCATACTTCATAGGAAATAGGCTTCCAGGCGGTCAATAAAAGTGGGATAGGCTTCTAGCCTGTCATCCGTCATCTGTCATCCGTCACAGTCCCTCTGCACGAGCGAGGTTTTCGGGCCAAAGGCCCAATCGTTTGCCTAGCCCAGGCCAACGGCCTGGGTAATGAACGGATACAAAACAGTAGGGCCAACGGCCCGGCAGTTTGTTCTTTCTCCTAACGCGTCGGCGACGCCGCTGCGGGCTGCGGATTTGGTTTTGGGGGTTGCCCTTGGGGTGACGCCGCGGCGGGTGGTGCGATAGGCGATTGTGCAGCGATCAAGCCTTCCAGTACTGCCAGCGACTGTTCCATCGGGGCAATTTCTTTAGCGTCTTGCGAGAGGAATCGTTTTAGCGGTTCACGCATTGAAATGGCTCGGTCGACATTTGGGTCACTTCCATTGCGATAGGCTCCGATCGAGATCAAGTCGGCGTTCTTTTTGTAGTCGCTCAAGTAGCGTCGTACTTCGCTGGCGGCACTGAGTGTGGCTGGCGAAACGAGGTGGCTTTGCAATCGGCTTAGACTCTGCAGCACATCGATCGGCGGCCATTGGGCTTGCGCTGCTAGGTCTCGGCTCAGCACGATGTGGCCATCGAGCAATCCACGCAGCGTATCGGCGATGGGTTCATTGTTGTCGTCGCCTTCGACCAACACGGTGTAAAACGCGGTGATCGATCCCAGCGTCGTCCGCCCTGCCCTCTCGACGACCTGAGGCAACAGATTGAAAACGCTAGGCGGATAGCCGCGTGTGGTGGGCGGTTCGCCCGATGCTAGTCCCAGTTCACGCTGCGCCATCGCCAAACGGGTGACCGAGTCCATCAGCAGCAACACGTTCTTGCCTTCGTCGCGAAACGATTCGGCGATCGCGGTTGCGGTCCACGTCGCCGCGATTCGCTGTGCCGCCGGGCGATCGCTCGTCGCGACTACTACGACGCTGCGCCGCAGTCCCTGTTCGCCCAGGCTGCGTTGAATAAATTCTTGGACTTCGCGACCTCGCTCGCCGACCATACAAATCACAATGCGATCGGCACTTGATCCACGCGCCAACATGCCTAGCAGAGTGCTTTTGCCAACACCCGAGCCAGCAAAAATGCCCAGCCGTTGTCCGTTGCCACACGTCAACATGCTGTCGATTGCTCGTACTCCGGTTTGCAGCGGAGCGTCGATCGGAGGACGATCGAGTGATTCCGGCGCCATCCGCGTGCTGTCGACCGGTGTCAAGTCATCGGGAAGCGGTTTGCCGTCGATCGGACGTCCCAATGCGTCAATGACGCGGCCACACAGCGATGCGCCGGCTCGTAGATTCATTGACCCACCGACCAATCGCACTTTGTCACCTGCAGCGATCGGAGCCATCGTCTCTAGCGGCGCGATGATCGGCCGTACGCCTTGGAATCCGATCACGCGTGCGAGCCGACTGTTCGGCGAGTCGGGGCAAACTTCGCAGATCGCACCGATCGGCGCCGTCATCCCTTCCAATTCGATGGCGTCACCTCGCACCGCCGCAATCCGGCCAGTGATGTGATGGGTCATCGCTTGTTGAATGATTCGCGACGCGGTTTCGGCTTGCTGAATCTTGGGCGGATTGATTTTGTATTTGAACGTTGCCGCACTCATGCCAGTAACTCCTGTAACCGCAGCAGTTGTTCGTCGAGTCCCGCGCGGATCTCGCCGCCGGGTTGCCGCACGACGACCGCATCCAACGCGACCGTTTCATCGGGTTCCACCATGGTTTGCTCCGGCAGATCGGGTGACGCCAGCAGTTCGTCAAAGACTTGGCCCAGGTTGACCAGCGTTTCGGGATGGACGGCCAAGATCAACCGGGTCGCCGATCGCGTGCTTCGCAGTGCCTCTTCGGCCCAGCGGACCAGGATGGTTTCGTCGCGCGCAAGTTGGCGGCGGATTACTTTTTCTGCGGCCGCAATCGCGATCGAAGTCAACGATTCAGCGTATTGTTGCATCCAATCCTCGTGGATTCGGTGCAAATGCTCGACCGCGTTATGGATGATTTTTAGCGAATCGGCCGCCAGGGTTTCGGCTTGTGCTTTGATCTTTTTGTCTGAATCGATCGCGGCCTTGGCCAGCCCGTCTTGATAGCCCTGTTCGTGCGCTTGTTTGCGAATCAGTTCCGCGTCTTTCTTGGCTTGTTCCAACATTGCGGCAACTTGTTTTCGACATTCGTCGATACGGCTGCGACCGGCGTCGGCAAGGTCGTCCAAGTTGAAGCCTGCTAAACCGGTGACGCTACGTGCGGCATTCGTTGGATCCGACGGACGTTCTGATTTTAAAACAATGGCCATGACAAGGTTCCTAAGATTCGTTTGCGGCGTGGCGAGGTTACGCCGCCATCGCGGTCGGTTTTTCAGTCGATGTGGCAGCGTTCAGCTTCATCGACGCGGCCGCGACAGCCGATTTCGCTTCATCAATCTCGCGTAGTTCAAGCGAACCGAGCGTGTTCATTTGGCTGCGAACTTGCTTGGCGTACGCCTTAGGCAGCACTCGAAGAGCGGCTTCGGCCGTGGGGTTGGGAAGCCCGCAAAGCGTCAACATCGCTTGCCGTGTGCCGACTTTTCCGAGCGCTTGGCATAAATCCAGCGGCGTCAGCGAGAGCAAATGTTGATGAATCGAATCCGTGGAAAGTGAAGTGCTTTGCGGTTTGTGAGACGTTGCTTTGGCCGCACCACGATCATTTGCCGAATTGGACTTGGTTTCCGGAGCGATGCGAAGCGAATGGACTTGTGCGTTTGCTGGATCGGAATCAGCGACGTCCGCGATGCGATTGGTTGGCACCGCGGCCCGTTTCTCGGTGACCGGATGCGAGATCGTATTGGTCTCGGACTTTGGCTGTGGCATAGCCGCCAGGATGGCGCTCAGTGCGCGTTGGCCGGTGGATTGCGAAGCCCGTTGCTGCTGCTTGCTGAGACACTGTTGGACGCGATTTCGCAAGTGCGAGGCAAGTTCTTGGACCGCTTCTTCGGGAACGTCGTTCAGCCGACCGATCCGGCTCAAGGCATCCTTTTGAACAGTCGTATCGAGCTGCGGCAGGATACGGGCCGCTTGGGCCGGCGAGATCGATGCCAATACCAACGCGATCGCTTGTGGGTGTTCACCATCAATGACCGTGACCAGCACCTCGTCTTCGGTGTCTCCCAAAAATGAGAGTGCGGTATGGGTGTGCGGGATCGATTCAGAGGAGCGGTTTGCCGCGTTGTCGCGGTCGTGCTTCATCACCGAGCTTCCGGCGGACGAGTTGGGATCGATTGCGTTTGCTTGCAACTGAATTTCATCTTGCCCGCTGTCACTCGAACTTGGTGGACGCTGTTGCTGAGACTCGAGCGACCCTTTGAACGCTTGCAGCGCCCGTTGACGTTCGAGCGGATCGACGTCCGAGAGCGAGGTCATGGTTCGCCGCAGCGATCGTTTCATTGCGTCGTCGAAACTGTTTAACAGCGTTGCCGCAACCGGGCTCGGCAAGCTACTCAACACGATCGCAACTCGCCGCAACGAGGCTTCTCGATTAGCTCCTGATTGATGAGCAGCATTCATTGCGTGCACTCCTTTGCAAAACGCCCCTGCAATAGGCTCCGACGTGAATCCATTTCTCCATCGGCTTTGGCGTGATCCTTCACGCCGAATCTACTTGTAAGCAAAGTGCCCGATGCATGAAAGAGCGGATTCGATCGTAGGCTAGGCCTCCAGAGGGTCGTCGTTAGCGAAAGTTGCCAAGACTTTCGTCAAACTTCCCTCCAACGAATCGAAACCTTCGTGTGAATCTCACTAACGCCCTATGCCATCCACTTTCGTAGTGGAACTCGCCAGAGTTCCTGGTGCTTCAACGGCGAATCCAGGAATTCTGGCGAATCCCACTACTGGAACATCATCGAACCAGATTGTATTGGGCAAAGGTCGTCTAATCGATCGATCGAGTGCGGATGACAGGCGGGAAGTTTAACCCACGTTTATGCCGCGCCGACCCAGTTGCGAATCACGTTGGCGGCGACTTCGGGGTTGTCTTCGACGATGCTAGCCAATTCATCTTTGAGCGTCCCGCCGGTGATTTCCATCGCTTCGACGCGTTTCTCTTCGATCTCTTCTTCCGCAGGCGGCGTTGGCAATTCCAGACCAAATCCTTCATTGAAGTCCTTGGGCACTCCATCACCCGATCCGCGGATCGCACCGCGAGCGACCATCAATGCGACAACAGCCAAAACAATCAAGGCGATCGTCTGCCAAGATTGCGCGAGCCAAGTCATCGCGATCTTGGCCGTTTCCGGTTCCGGCGTCTCGGGTTCCGGCAAATTGAGGTAGTCGGTCACTTCGACCAACTCGATCTTGCTCTCTCCCGCATTGACTTCGGGCAGCAGCGGGGTGACCGCTTTTTGAATGTTGCTCTTCACATCCAGTCGCAACTTTTCAAGATCGGCAGTTCGCATCGGAGGGATTTCCGATGGCTTCATATCCGGATTGTCACGCAGGTTGTTTTGTGCCCACACATGTTGGTAATAGCTTTGCGGCAGACTGATCGACACACGAACGCGTTTGACCTGCAGCGAAGCGACTCGCGAGTTTTCGTATTGTTGGCCCGCCACGCCGCTGCTTTCACGTTCGTCCTCTTTCAAGCGAGTCGTCTGCGAGTTTTCCTCGATACTGGCAGCACGGTTGCCGATCGCGTTGGGGACCGTTCCCGGTACTCCTTGATTCAGCGGCCGGTTGCTTTGCGAATCGATTTTTTTCGATCGATCGGTCAACGTGGTTCGTTCGGGATCATATTTAAGCACTGTCTTTTGAACGTCCATCGTTGGATCGATTTCAGCATACACCGCGATCCGGACATCCGGCCCATAGCCGCCGAGCTGTTTGCGTACCTTCTGTTCGTAGCGTGCTTCCTCTTCCCGCCGTTTGTTCGCCAATGGATCGCTGTCGTCGTTGAAATCGGAAATGCCCGACGAATTGGTATCGATCACGACGACATCGTCGCTAGTCATGCCGGCGAACGAACCGCGAATCAAATCTTTGATCATCTGAATGCGTTGTCGCGGAAGCGGATCGGTGCCTTCGGGGGCGACCACCACGCTGGCGGATTGGGGGCGTGATCGGCTGAGCCCAAATCGCTCGCCGCGGTCGTACTCGACACTGGCCCATTTGACATCCATAAACGCCGCAATTTTGCTGCCCAAATCCTGTTCTTTGGCGTGCATTTCCCGCGAATTGCGTTGTTCGCTCGAATCGAATGCGCTATTGCTTTCGATCGCCGATTGCACATTGCTACGCAGCGAAATCGGTAGCGTTGCCGATTCATGTAACGCAGCCAAATAGGCAGCACGCTCCGCTTTCGGGATGCGAATTCGCCGCCCTTCGCGTTCCCAATCGTTCAGCCCCGCAGCACTGAACGCCAATTCCACCGAGTCGAGTTCTTGTTCGCCAAGCACACGGCCGCCGAACAAGACTTCGTGGTTGGTCGTGCCACTGCCACGAACCAGAAACGCCAATCCAATCGCGATCGCAGCGACCAACAGCAGCGTGATCATTCGCGATTGCATCGGCATCGCTTTGAATGTTTCGCGTATCTGTTCAGCGGACTGTGTAAAGAGGTTCATGGTCTACGAAAGAAGTCGATTTAGAATGAGAGATTTTGGGGGTGGAGTTGTCCGGAGAATGTTTCCGGGGGGCTTAAATTTGGATTTGTTGAACTTCGCGATAAGCTTCCATCAATTTATTGCGAACTTGCAGCAACATTCGAAAGGCGAGATCGGCCTTTTGGACTGCCGTCAACACTTCGGCTTCGTTCACGTCACCGCCAGTCAACAGTGAATGGACCATGCCATCCGCGTTGTTCTGCATCGAGTTGACGTTGTTGACTTGGTTGGACAACAGTTTGGCAAACGAATCGATTCCCGAGGTCGGCACATTCGCAGCACCCTCGGATTTCGACGAGGGGATCGTCGAAAACGGGTTGGCCGGGCGTGGCGGCGGTGCGATGGTCGAAATCGGTTTCATGATTTAGTGTTGCATTCGCAAACATCCGAAGCGAGCGATGAGGCGATCGGTTAAGCGAGGATCGTCAATGTCTCGCGACTTAAGTTCTTGGAAATCTCCATCACGCCGACGTTCGCCTCGTAGGCTCGGGTGGTTTCCATCGCGTCAACCATCTGCGTCGTCATGTCGATGTTGGGATAAGCCACGTAGCCTTTCCACTCACCCTCTTTGATAGCCAAGGGATGGTTGGGTTGGTAGCGATAGCGGTGATCCGCCTCACTCGTTTTGATCTCAGCCACTTTGACACCCGATGCACCCGATGTCGTCAGCGAGTCGTCGGTTTGAAAAACCACTTCGCGAGCACGATAGGGATTGGCTTCGCCGTTTTCGTCGGTCAACGACGACATATTGGCGATGTTTCCCGAGATTGCATTGAGTCGAGTTCGCTGTGCGACCAAGGCCGACGTGCTGATGTCGATGGATCGTATCATGATGCTCGGGATCCTTTGTTAATGAGGTAGTGAAACAGTCGAGCGTCGGTCGGGGACCTAAGCACGTTCGGTGATCGCGGCTCGCAGCAGCGAAAACTGGCTTCGCATCGTCGTGATGGCGAGTCCGTGGAGGTGTTGGTTCTTGGCGACTTCAGTAATCTGGCCTTCCAGTGACACGTCGCTGCCGTCGTGGAAAACGACCTGCTCAGACGCTGCACGCGGACCTGCGTAAATGTCGTCACGGGTGACCGCACCGATCGAGTCGGTGGGGCGAGTGCGTCGGGCGTCTTGGATCGATTCGGCAAGCGCGTTTTGAAACTCCGATTCGTCCAAGTCACGCGATCGGTAACCGGGCGTATCAAGGTTGGCGATATTGCCGGCTAGCAATTCGTGGCGACGTTCAGAGAACGTCAACGATTGCTCGAGCGCGGGAATCGTGGTGGATTTGAAAAGGCCAAGCATGGTTTACGCTGCGATGCGGGCAGCTCCTTGTTCGGGACGGAACACGACTGTCGCGGCCGCACCCCCTTGAGGACAATTCTGCCAATGGATACGGGCACCTACCGCCGCCACCGCAAACGGAATCCGAGTTTCACGCAGCTCGACCGCTCGTCCGGTATCGGCGACTTCGAGTTCCAGTCCACCAGGGGCATCGACGGCGGTAATCGTCAACTCGCCACCGTCGGTCATTTCTGCGACCGCTTGAATCACCATGCTGCGGATCAAGTCGACCGTCTGGTTCGGATTGGCGGGCAGTTTGATGGACGAATCAATGTCGACTTCCAAGCAAATCGGGGCCGGATTTTGCGTCAACAGGACTGATGCCACAGATTCGACAAGAATCGCTAAAGATTCACAGCTGTTCGGGTCGATCCAAAGATGTGACATGGTACGCTCCCAATGAATTGATTTGGGGTGAGTAAAAAATGCATTGCAATTGGCTGATAATGCATTCTTAGCCATCAACGCAATACGAATCCTTCGTTATTTGTGTTGCCTCATAGATGCGCCCACCAAGTCGAAGCCGCCACACCGCCCTTCAACGCATTGCTAGCAATGCCGCTCCACCCGCTCGCGACGTAGTGGACGAGGCCACGAGTCCCGGCAAGCGACGCCGTGGACGAGGCCACGAGTCCCCGCACGCAAAAACGCAGACGCTCAGAATACTCATCTTACCCTTAAATCACTTTACTTCTGCTCCGCAGCATGCATTTGCCTGCGATGCGGCCCCCCGGGAGTTCAGGTTTTAGGCTGTGTTCGAGCAAGCGTTCGACACCAGTCGGTATGTCAGCCGCATTGGGGATCACTGTGAAGCATTTTTACCTATAACGCTTGTGGCGTTTTTAGCGTAGCGGAAGTCGTCAAGACTTTCGTTCCACGACGCGTGACCCACGAAACTCTTGACGAGTTCCGCTACAAAATGCTTCACAGCGTTGCGTTTTGGGGCTAGCCACGGTTCCCATGCGCAGCGGTTGCCATCGTCACGCACGCGACCAATGGCTTCGCGCGGCCCAGTCGATTCCGCTAAACATCGCCGAAGGTAACGGGAAACGCAGCCTCAAAGATCGCAGTCGCTTTCTCGACATTGCACGTGGCTCGGCGTTAGAGTGCGTCGCGATCCAAGACGTTCTTGCGGCGACCGATGGAATGAACGATCAGTGCCATCGCCAAGTGAAGCAAATACTGCACCGGATCGTATTGATGTTGACGCGGTTGATTGCACGATCCGATGTCGTGGCTGAGTCTGGGGCCGAATACGATACCGCACTCGAGTACGAGTACCGCAATGCTGAGTACGAGTACAAGTACGAGGAAGGCAGGGAGCCAAAACCAGGCCGTGCACCTACGGAGGGCTTGCGAGGTTTTGCCAATGGAAAATCAATCGTCCGTCCTAAGTGACGGAAACTGAGTATATACGAATCATCCGGCAAGAACTAAAACGATCAGCTTGCCGGTCATTCGCACTGTCTTCGACAAGATGTGTTTTCGCGAGATCACGCTCGGCTTCGCCACGCACAGCTATGAGAATGGCTGTGATATTCGCCGAATTCAAAAAGCTCTCGGGCAGGCGAATTATTGTCGAGTCGGGTGACGATCGGCGTGCAAAACCGAGATCGTCCGATCTATTTCACCGGCATCACCGCGACGATGGAACGGCCAGGATTTGTGACGCTATCGATTCCGCCCGAAGAGCAGTGGAGTGATTCACTCCTCTGGCTCACACGAGAGCAGCGAGAGCGATTCGCCACCGCCGAGTTTTTCAAAATGTTGCAAACACAAATCACCTGCCGCTACTTGAAACTCGCCAGGCGCCAGCCGGAGTAACCCGCGGCAAACGGGGCGTCACCCGGAAAAATCTTCAGTGAAAAACATCGAATCCGCCAGGAGCGTCGCTAAGCCTACGCACATTTGGCACGCCCGAATACAAAACGACTACGATAAACCGAAATCTTTTGCAGCAACGAGCTGTACCTCAAGTGTAAAAAACGACTAAAATCTGCAGTCCCGTTTAACGAGCCTCCACCGTGGAGCCTCGTACCCCTAAAGTACGACACGTTGTCGTACATAACTACGTTGGCCGACTCAGGCGTTATGGAACTTCAACCCATCAGCCTCGAAACGCTCAGCGGTATCCGACACTCGGCGTCGCTTCCGCCGCATGAACGCTTCTCCCAGCCTGAATTTTTGCACGTCGCTTTCCACGGCGAGTATCGCCCTGGCGCTGAAGGCAAACCGGATGCGCTTTACATCACCGCTGCAATCGCCGCGCTCGATACTGCTTGGTGTTCCGAGGCTTTCATCGTTGACCTGACTGACCTCAAATACAATTGGGGCGACGAAATGAGCTGGCTCTGGAGCATCGGTTACCAGCAAACTTTCCGCGCCCAACGACCGCTTGCCGTGATTGTTGGCGATAGCTGTCGCAATGCACTTCAAACTCTTGATCCTGACGAATACAAGCTGCACGCGGTTAAATCTTTCGATGACGCACTGGTATCTATTCGTCGACAGAAACCGGAATATGATGCCAAGGTGGCTGCATTTCACGAGGCATTCCGTAATCGCGATTCTTGAGTCGGCCAACATGGTTTTTACGCTAGGCCTTCGGCACACCTTGGCTCTTTGGCAACGGGCCATGGCCTTGGTACAATCTTTAGAGTTCAAGCATCGTTCGCTTCGTTCATGGCGGTGACGTAAAAACCTTCCGTTGTGCGGACGAACTTCAACGATGGTTGCAACGTCTTACAATCGAGATCTTTGGAAAACTCCATTGTGGATCGCATTTCCCGATGTCACACCGGAAATGTACCCACGTCCCGACGATTGGAACGCGTACTGCAACGAATGGACCGCTTGGTATATTTCGCTGCCTCGCGATGAACGCCATGCTTACGAAGACTGCCATCCTGAACCACCGGGATGGGATTCGTTTTACCGTTTCGTCTCGAATGAATCACGCTGAATGGCGATTCCTCGCCGCACAACATGGTTTTTACGCTAGGCCTTCGGCACACCTTCGTCCTTTGGCATCGGGCCTTGGCCTTGGCCTTGGTACAATTTCTCGTAGTTCAGGCATTGTCCGCTTCGTTCAGGGCGGTGTCGTAAAATCCTTCCGTTGTGCGACCTGCGGCTACTTCTCGGTTTTCCGCCCTCGCAGGAGCTTCCTGTTAACTCTTACTTTTAAACGCGGTTTAAACTTCAGAGAACTGATCGCTCCTAGTCTTCGCGTATCACAATGAACGAAAAATCAGTCGTCATCGCTGGAGGTAGCGGCTTCCTTGGTGTTTCTCTTGCCTACCACCTCGCTAAATCCAACTTTAAAGTCACACTTCTATCGCGAAACCGACCTGAAGCCAAAGGCCAATGGGATTTCGTTGAATGGGACGCACGAACACTGGGGCCTTGGCAAGCCGCTCTCGATGGCGCTGACGCCGTTGTAAATCTGGTTGGCCGATCAGTGGATTGTGTAAAGACACCCGACCATTGCGACGAAATCCTTAGGTCACGCGTCGAATCCACACGGGTACTGGGGCAAGCCATGAAGGCTGCGGCAGCGCCACCATCTGTTTGGGTTCAAATGAGTACCGCGCACATCTACGGCGACCCTCCGGCGTTGATCTGTACTGAGTCCTCCCCATTCGGATACGGGCTGGCTCCGGATGTCGGTCGGGCATGGGAAGCCGAATTTGCGCACTCGCTACTTTCCGAGCAACGCGGCGTTGTGCTGCGGACAAGTTTCGTTGTCGGCCGAAACCGTGGCGCTGGAGGCGGTGCCTTGTCTCGACTTCGTACGATTGCCCGCTTAGGTTTGGGCGGCAAAGTTGGCTCAGGCAAGCAAGGCATGAGCTGGCTACACGAACGAGACATGAATCGAATTTTCGAGCGTGCGATTCTCGACTCGTCGATGGAGGGTGCATACATCGCAAGTGCCCCCAATCCTGTTTCGCAGCTCGCATTCATGCGGTCGTTGCGTCGATCGTTGCGAATGCCGATTGGATTGCCAGCTTCAGAACTCATGGTGCGCTTTGGCGCCCGCTGGATTCTCCGGACCGATCCAGAACTGGCCCTTTACGGTCGGTATGTCATACCGAAACGGCTTATTGAATCGGGATTTGCGTTTGACTTCCCCCACCTGGACGATGCACTGAATGACCTGAAATAGGGCGCACAACATGGTTTTTACGCTAGGCCTTCGGCACACCGCTGTCGTTTGTTCAAGCCTTCCTCTGGTGGTAGAATCTCTCGTAGTTCAGACATCGTTCGCTTCGTTTAGGGCGGTGTCGTAAAAACCTTCCGTTATGTGACCTCGATTTCGGGTTCGTCAACGTCGCCTCGAATAACTCGGACGATCTCA
Source organism: Rhodopirellula maiorica SM1 (assembly GCF_000346295.1). GTDB lineage: Bacteria > Planctomycetota > Planctomycetia > Pirellulales > Pirellulaceae > Novipirellula > Novipirellula maiorica. The sequence goes on from NZ_ANOG01000200.1 coordinate 14,336, forward strand.
AGGAATACTTCGGCCCGGCGGAAGAAAATCACGTAGCTGCCAACGTACGTGGATCGAATCCCGTCGCCAATTTCCGGACGCGCATCACCGACGTCTGGATGCTTGGCTACCAACCGACACTTCTCGCGCAGCTTTTGAACCCATTGACGGGCCGCGTCTGGTTTATCGCGGGCAATGAAGCGAGCGATCTGCTTGAGGTCTTCTTTCGATTCTGCAGAATACCGAAGTCTCGGCATGTTCTCAGCTTCCTTGCTGTTCGGCTTCTACCCTGTCAATTTCCGCGTTGATCTCGTTAAAGACGGTTTCTTCGTCGTAGAATTCACCCGCATCCAATTGCTTAACGCCTTTTTGAATCTCGCCACGCAATTGCTCTCGCCCCATCAGAAGCTTGATACCCTCAACAATGGCATCTTCCTCGGAACTATATCTTCCTTGGGCAACAAGACCTTTCACGAAATCATTGACTTCGCTTGGGAGGTTTAAATTCATGGATTCACTCTAATGGGCCGGGCACATAACATGGGGTTTACGCAGAGGCCCTGCGGGCACACCTTCGATGTGGTGCAAGCCTCGTCACCATTATACAATCAATCGCAGTTCAGAACACCTTCGCGTTGGTAGCGGCGGTGTCGTAAAACCCTTCCGTTGTGTGCCCCTAGAGTGAACGGATGTCGCGATCTCCAGCGATCACGCGTGCGACTTCGATACCGTTCTCGATTGGCCTAAAGAAAATCACGTAGCGACCAACAACGCTGCTGCGGATGTCCGCGCCGTACTCAGGTCGTCGTTCGCCCAACTCTGGCGTTGCCGCAATAAGCTTGCACTTCTCTTCGATCTTTTCGACCCAATTTGCGGCGGCGATGGGCTTGTCGCGTGCGATGTAATCGTAGATGTCTGACAAATCCTGCTGTGCGGACGGTGCGACGATCAACCTGGCCATTATTCAGCAGACTCCATAGCCTTCTTCGCGCGCTCACGCAACTCCGCAAACACAATCTCCCCGTCGATTCCCTGACCGGCATCTAGTTCATCAATTCCCTTCTGTATTTCCGCCCTCAACTGTTGCTGACTCTTTAATAATTGCACTCCTGCCGCAACGGCTGCTTCAGCTGATTCAAATTGTCCTGATGCTACCAAACCCTCTACAAATTGCATCGCGTCGGGACTGAGCTGTACATTCATGGAGACCTCCATCCGGGGCTGCCGGGTCACACAACATGGTTTTTACGCGGAGGCCATTCGGGCACACCTACGATGTGGTGCAGGCCTCGTTCTTATTCTACAATCAAATTCAGTTCAGAACATCTTCGCGTTGGTAGTGTCGGTGTCGTAAAAAACTTCCGTTGTCCGCTCCTAGTCATGCGTCACTCGACATCCGACAACTCGGTTCGCCTCGACATCCCGGAAGATTGGGACATTTGGGATGGTGGAAACGATGATCTCTTCGTTGCTGCCGCACCGGAGGAAGACGAAAACGAGATTCAGCCACAACTCTTGGTGGCGCGTGAATCGAACGGGGCTTCCGATCCTGCTTCCTACATGGTCGGCAACGTTGCTTTTCTGCAAACCGGTGTCGCAGACTACGTAGGGCACGGTACCGGCTCGTTTTCCTGCGATGGCTACGAGGTCGCGTGGCATGAATTTACGTCGTCACAAACTGGATTCACGCTAACCGCGATTTCATATTTCATCGTATTCGGCGATTCTGCTTATCAATTCCAATTCAAAGCACACCCTGAACTATTCGGACGCTGGCGATCTGCATTCGAGGCGATCGTCCGCACATTGACCTTCACGTAGCGTGCGGCCAACATGGTTTTTACGCTAGGCCTTCAGCACACCTTCCAACTTTGTCAACGCGGGCTGGCCTTGGTACAATTTCCGGTGGTTCAGCATCGTTCGCTTCGTTTAGGGCGGTGTCGTAAAAACCTTCCGTTGTGCGGCCGTAGATGTCATTTCGCCACACCTTCTACTACGTGATTCAGGCGAAACGCGAGATTTACGATTGCCCCGACATTGATCCGGATTTCGCGGACCTGCTCTTCATCGATCCATACGTCTATCGGAATCCTGAGCATATCTCGAACCGCATCATCCACAGCGACCAGCACGAGTTGTCGATCAAGCTCCTGTTCCTTTGCGACATGCGACAAGAATACAACGAGCACTTTTTTCGGCGGTAACGCCCCGCTGACCTCGGAGTTCTTTGACAGATGGTGGACTTTCACCAAAACCGATGCGGCCCAAGATGTTTCGGCTGTCGTTGCCCGTGTTCGGCCCGATGACTTCGCCCCGATTTGCGCTCAACTCTCAGATGAAATGGTCGCGAGGCTCAGCGGGGACTGGTAGTGGACCGGGACGCCCAACTTCTTAGGGTTCGGGGTCAGCGAGGGACGAGCCTGATCCCAAACCCATGTTCAAGGTGAGCCGCTTTGGGGAAGGTGGCGGCTCAATTGACACTTCCACTTCGATAGACCGCCGCAGGACTCGTTTGTCAGAAGTGGGGAGTCTCATTGCCACACGGTGGTATCGGCAGCAAGGATTAGAGCGAGTGGTCGTCCGGCTTAGTCGGAATAGGCAGCTGTTTTATCCCCTAGTGTTTTTCGTCTCTCAGTGTCTTTGCGGTTGGCCCGATTTCCATCGGTGGAGTTTCCATGTTCACGTTTGTAGCAAACATCTCGCTCTCCGCGTGTGGGGACGTCGAAAGTATTGCTGACGGTTTTAGTGGCATTGGGACGCGAACAACCCGAAGAGATGATATTGATCGAACCGTATCTGTCAGTAATCGAATCGACGTCCCTATTAAATTAAACGTTACGAGCAAGTGTAATCCAACATGCTGGGATAATACACACGACAAGCAAGCCTCCCGCACATCGTACTCGTACTCAGCGAAGCGGTACTCGTACTCCTACTCGATTACAGCGGGGGCGGCGTTGTCCACTTCGCTGGGCGGCGAGTACGAGTACCGTCCTGCGGACTGAGTACGAGCACGAGCACGAGCACGAAGGAGTGGGCGTCCCACAAAGTCTGGCCGCTGAGTTGCGGTATCCATGCCGCAAACGCCTTCCTTCTTCATTCCACGTGAGCTCTCGTTGTATAATCGTTGGCTGGCCAACGATTTTTGCTTCGGCCACGAACGGCGTCGGCTACACAG
>NZ_ANOG01000201.1 GCF_000346295.1 Rhodopirellula maiorica SM1
CAATGACGCTCGTGCGGTGCTTCGGCATCGAGCGGATCGATGACGCGAAGTTGCACGTCAACGAACGATGGCCCATCAAGTCCAACTGAGACGAAGGTTGGGTTGGATCCTACTTCATTACCACGGGTTTGCCGAAGATCCGGTTTCACCAAACACGCCATCACCGTCGAGATCCCAAAGGTACTTGAGCCTATCGCCATCGGGATCCGTGCTGCCGGTCCCATCTAGTATTATGCTCGCTCCTTCGTTGACGGCGTAGGGGCCACCGGCATCGGCAACAGGCGATTGGTTCGTCGAGATGTTGCCGAAATCCAACCCACTCAATGTCTGTGATGGATGCAGAGTAATGTGATGCCCATCATCCTGTGCGAAACCGGCAAGCCCATAGATGGGGAAATTCACGGTTAATGAACGCAGGCGTTCGCCACTGTCGTTATACGCAACAATGGTGTTTGGCGGGCTCGTAAATCCAAGATAGATTTCGCCATCGAAACCAGTGGCTCCTGCATCAAATCGGTTGGCGGTATTGCTGTTGGGGAAGCTGCTGGTCACTCGCCCAGTACTTGGGTCGATGAGTACAACGTCGGACGTATTGGTCGAGGCAACCAAGTAGTTGCCATCGCCTGATTCTCCGAGACCACCATGTAAATTGACATCTGGATTCAATTGGTTGATGTCAAGGCGATTGACGATCACATCGGAAATGGGGTCGAAGACAAGGATGTCATCAAAACTGAATTCAGTTAGATAGATCAATCCGTCGAGGCTTGCCACCCCATCGTATGATCCGCTCGGAAGTTGTGTGGAATCCCGAATATTGCCATCATCGGGATCCAATTCAAACAGCCGATCATTGAAATAGTCAACATAATAGAGTGTCGTGCCGTCAAACGCCAAGCCATGTCCGCCGCTGTTTGTATCCAGCGGCGCGGCAAAGCTGTTGATCAGTGCCCCGGTTTGTGGATCGAGTTCGACGATTGCATCGGGGCGGTCAGAGACATCGGTGGCAAAAAGTCTTGGCGTAATGATGGCCGGAAACGTTTGTGCAAAGCCAGCGGGAACGACTTCACGCACGACGTAATCCGCCGCAGGCAGTGCAGGGAAAACGTAGTCGCCGTTGGTGTCGGTCGTTGTCGATCGTTCACCGTCATTGAGGATGCCATCGTTGTTTTGATCTAAATAGATCGTGACTCCCACCAATGGGCCTTCGTCTGGATCTCGTTGGCCATTGCCGTTGGCGTCTTCAAACTTGGTGCCGCGGAGGGTGCCCAGCAAGCTTTGGTTACCGAAATCGAGTCCCGTTAATACTTGTCCTACTGCGAGGGTCACCCGATGTGCCCCGTCACCACCGGATCCGGCTAATCCGAAAACGGGGAACTGCGTATTGAAGGATCGGCTCAGCGTGCCGTCTTCGTCAAAGACACGTATATTTCTGCTGCTGCCGAATCCAACATACACCTCGTCTTGAAATCCCGTGACCGCAGCGTCAAAGTCTCCGCCGTGATCAAAGCCTCCGGTGATTTTTCCGGTGATTGGGTCAATCAATACGACTTGGTTGGAGTTTGTCGTGACAGCCAACTGTGTTTGATCCCCCGATTCTCCGATACCACCGCTGAATGAATAGCCGGGGTTCGCACCGTCTAGGTCAAGAACTCGGACGATGCTGTTGGTCATTGGGTCAAAGACGATGACGTCGTCGCTTTGGCTTTCGATTACGTAAACGAGGCCACTGAATGCGGCAACACCATCGTATGCTCCGCTGGAAAGTGGAGTCGAATTAAGCACGGTGCCATCGTTCGGATCGAGCTCATAAAGCGTGTCAAAACGGGCGTCGATAAAATACAGCGTGGTTCCATCGAATGCGACGCCGTGACCGGCAGTATTTGCATTGCCTGGTGCAGGAAAGCTATTCAATGTGTCGCCCGTGAGGGGATCTAATTCCACGATCGAATCGGGGGATGCGGCTACATTCGAAGCGAACAATCTCATCTCGGTGGACGGCGTGGTTTGACGAAAGTCACTTGTTGCGACTTCACGCACGACGTAGTCGCCGATTGGGATGTCGATGAACGAATAGCTGCCATCCTCGATGGTTTGCGTCGACAATTCACCTGGGTCGAAGGCTCCGTTGTTATTGCGGTCCAGATAGATTGTCACTCCGACGATGGGGCCTTCGCCTTGATCTTGAACGCCGTTGCCGTTGACGTCTTCAAACTTGCTGCCATGAATTTCGCCTACCTGATTCTGGTTGCCAAAGTCGAGGTTTGCTAAGGTTTGTCCCGGTCCAATTTCCACTCGATGCGCCGGATCTTGCATGACGGCTCCAGCCAAACCGCTCACTCGACCTCCGGCCTGTAGCGTTCGCCGAAACGAGTTATCGGCATCATAGACTTCGATCGTACCCGCGATATCATCGAAACCGACGTAGATTTCGTCACCAATTCCAGCTAAGCCGAGATCGCTGCCGCCGATGCTGCGGTGTGTCATCATGCCGGTGAGAGTCCCCAAGTCAGGGTCGAAAAATCCGATCTGTGTTGACCCACCGATCGACCCTAATAGTGAACTTGTGCCATCGGTTGCGGTGAATTCCCCCAGTCCGCCAAAGGGACGAGCATTCGAACTGGCGTCGAAGGTTAGGTTGCGAACGATTGTGTTCGTGGTGGGATCGATCACCAATATCTTGTCCGCTATCGTATCATTGGCGTACAGTTGTCCGTCGATGACCGCCAACCCATCCCAGCGTCCGTTGGGCAGTCGCCACTGGTCCCACACCGTTCCGCTATCAGGGTCCGCTTCAAACAGTGTTCCGGATGAATCAAGTGCGTACAGCGTGTGGCCGTCAAAAGCCAGCCCATTGACGTAGAACGACCTGAGTCCGTCAATCGAAAAAGCATTCTTCAGTTTGCCGGTGTGCGGGTCGAGCTCGCGGACCTCGTTAGGCGGACCGTCGAAAACAGTCGCAAAGAGACGTGAATTTCCGGCGACAGGAAATGTCTGTTGATATCCCTCCGGTACAACTTCGCGGATCACATAACTGCCTGCGGCAATGTCTGTGAACTCGTAATTGCCATTGGTATCGGTCACCGTACTGGGTTCCAGAATACCGTCACTGGTTTGATCGAGACTGCCATTGTCATTCAGATCCAGATAGATCGTAACGCCTGGTAAAACGCCTTCATCCGCGTCCCGAACGCCGTTGCCATTTTCGTCGTCAAATTTCGACCCACGCACTCCGCCGTAAGGGGCAACCGTGCCAAAGTCCAGATTGGTCAGCGCATCGTTTTCAGCGACATAAACAAGGTGGGCTTCGTCGACCCGAAAGTAATCCAACGCGTCCATCGGTACCGCTTCGGAGGCGACGAAAAAATCCGGAGATATCGATCGGTCGTAGGGGTTGATTTGGTAGAAAAGCCGATTGAGCTGGCTCGGGTCACCGTTATCGAAATTACCAGCCTGCAGCAAGAATTCGTTGCCATTGTAGGTGAACCCCCAGCCGTTGAGCCCCGCGGTGTCCCACAGCAATGATGGATTGCCGTCCTGGTCAAACTGCCAAAACTGATCGTCCGCGTTATCGAACGCCACCAAGACGCCGCGATCCGTATCAAACGCCAAGCTGCTCGTCGCATTCAATTCGGTGGTCCCAGGTCCCAAAAACGTCGGCTGGCCCGAGGTGCGATCAAAAGTCGCTAACTTGTTTAGCCCATCGGCCGGATCCGTTACGATGCCGTAGATCGTGTCGGTGCTTGGATCGTAGGCCAAGCCGAATGCGGAATTCGAGCCGACTTCTCCAATGAACGTGTGCTGGTTGGTGCTGAAATCGACCGAAAAGAAACGGTCAGGATCAAAGCCTTGCACGGCAAAAAATTCGCCATCGTTCGTGCGAACAAGTCCGTGCAACGCGTTTCGTGACGTCGGCGACAAACGCTGCACTTCTCCGGACTGGGGATCGATGAGAGTCGATTGCATTTGCCCGCCACTGCCGGGGATATAAGCAAATCCGTAGTAGGCATCATCAAACGATGGCGCGGTTGTGACGGTGTCTGCAGGGGCAATCTGGCGGATGATATAGTCGCCTGGACTCAGGTCTTCAAACGTGTACTCCCCATCATTGTTCGTCGTAGTGGAGTTCTCGCCACCATCGAATCGGCCGTTGTTGTTTTGATCTAGAAAAACGGTAACGCCGATGCGGGCACTTTCATCCGAGTTTCGTACTCCATCCCCATTGGCATCATGAAAACTTACTCCCGTCAGCGAAGCAAGCAGACGACGGTCTTCCAATTGCTCTGCCAAAAAAACTCGCGAATTACGGCGACGCGGTCGAGTTAATTTGTTGCGTTTGGTCTTGCTTCGCGATGCTCTAGAGATCGAAGTGGAAAACAAACGTGCAATCGAACGCGCATGAGCGGGCATAGGTTGGCTCTCTATAGAGATGAGGTTGGGGAGCTAGGCATCGCATTTGAGTGTTGGGGGATTGGCAATGTATCCGCACTGGAGGGCGGTGTCAAACTTTTGTTGATCTAGAAAAACTCCAGCTGTTTTAGTGAAAGAGGAACCTCAGCTTGCATGCGATAAAGAGGTTGTTAGACAATAGCAAGGCACAGAGAATTGCCCGGCGTTTTTGCTGAAATCGCTGGTAATAGGTTGTTCGCAATTCATTCACCATGCACTGGCTTGGATTGCTGCAACACGCAGGATCGGAGGACGCTATGCGCGGCTTGAAACATCCATTTCTGACGCATCTCGTTCGCTATCGTTTCTGACCAGCGACGCTCGATACCCAGCGACGCTCGAAATAATGTTGAACGGTTAGCCAGCAAAGGCTTGGGAGGAAACTCATTAGCCGGTTGGACGCTAGCCCCGGTTGAATGTCGGAACCGTGGCTACGGCTTGTT
>NZ_ANOG01000202.1 GCF_000346295.1 Rhodopirellula maiorica SM1
ATGCAAAGACGAGGCGGGAGCCTCGAAAGCAGTGCGTTCCCAGGCAGGAGCCTGGGAACGAGCGTATTTTGAGTGGCATCCAACGAGAAATGTCAAAGGACGCTGATGACAGGCAGGATGCCTATCCCACTTTGCTACGAATCTTGCTCGAGCACGTCGATCACTCGCATGATGTCCGCTGGTAACGGTGCCTCGAACGTCATCGACTTGCCGCTTTGCGGATGCTCGAAGGTCAACTTGCGAGCGTGTAGCGCTTGCCGGTCTAACAGCACCGTGTCTTTGCTGGCGTCATGCGTTCCGGTCAACATCCCCATTGTGACTTCGGCGTGCCCGGCGTACAGCCGATCGCAAAGAATCGCAGCGCCGAGATGCGACAAATGCACTCGGATTTGGTGCGTGCGACCTGTCTTTGGTTTCACACGAACTTGCGTAAAGCGGCCGTGGCGGCTGATGACTTCGTAGAACGTCGACGCAGGCTTACTGGTTTCATGATGCTCGCGAATCGCCATTTTGTCCCGCTGATACGGATGGCGACCAATCGGCATGTCGATGATGTCGCGGTCGCGATCGATTCTCGCCGCCGTGATCGCAAAATATTCTTTCTGGACCACGCGGTTGGCGAACTGCTCCGACAAATGCATATGCACGGCGTTGGTTTTGGCAACCACGATCACACCGCTGGTGTCGCGGTCCAGCCGATGCACGATTCCTGGCCGCGTCGGCCCGCCCACATCCGATAGCGACTGAAAACGAAACGCCAACGCGCTGGTCAACGTGCCAGTCCAATTACCGCGTGCTGGGTGAACGACCATCCCGGGAGGTTTGTTGACGACAACCAACCCGTCGTCCTCGTACAACACATCCAACGGGATGTTCTCGGGTACCGTGTCGTCGGTCGGCGGCTCAGGCATACGAAAACGAATTCGCTGGCTCGCCTGAATGCGAACACTCGGCCGAACCGTCCGTCCGTCGAGCGTTGCCCCCTCGGCCTGGATCGCCTGGGTGATCTGTGTACGGCTGAATCCGTCACACGCCTGTGTCAAAAAGAAATCGATCCGTTGGCCGTTGGCCGATTCAGGAACGACGATGTCCCGAAAGACATCTTCGCCAACACGGACGTCAACGCCAGTGCCATCGGCATCGAGGTCATCGCCATCGAGGTCTTCATTCACCGCGTCCGCATCCGTTTGATCGGGACCGAGCACGATATCATCGTCAGAGGAATCTTTGATCACGACGCGTCTGACTCTGACTTAGCTTCATCTGCCACAGGCGTCTCGTCCGCCTCGGTCGTTTCGCTGACTTCGGGGGTCTCCGCAGCTTCCTCTACCTCCGCTTCCGCCTCGGGTGTTGCTTCGTCGGAGTCTTTGGCAGGAGGATTCAACTGCGTTTCCTCTTCCGCTGCTGGAGCCTTTTCTTCCGCCGCGTCCTCGTCGTCCGCAGCCGGCTTTTCGTCGCCTGCTGGCATTTCCTCAGCAGGTTTCTCTTCAGCTGGCGTTTCTTCAGCTGTTTTTTCCTCAGCAGGTTTCCCTTCAGCGGGCGCTTCTTCCGCTGGCTTTTCTGTGACCGCGGCTTGGTCGGTCATTTCAGCGTCATCTTCGGGAAGGTTCAAACCATCGCCGGGTTCTTCGTCGCTGGCCCCGCCGAGGTCGGGCAGATCCAAATCGGGCATTTCAGGCAACATCGCTCCGCTTGGCAGCGACGGGGGAGCCGATGGATCGCTTGGCGAAAAATCTTGATCCTTGAACCAAGCCAAAAAGTCTTTGGTGCTCTCTTTGGAAAGCGCGGCAATTCGCTCCTCGCACGCTTCGACCATTTCCTCGGATTCGCCGATGCGAGCACATTCTTTGTAGGCCGCGATTGCCTTATCGAGATTCCCGAGTGCTTCCTCGCTGCGAGCAATCCCAAAATTGGCGCGCGAGAGCAACAAATCGTTCTTGCCTTCGGAAATTGCGTTGCGGAACGCCTTGCTCGCTCCATTCAACTCATCTTCCGCATCCATTCGGTTGACGTACAGCGACCGTGTCCCCTGAGCCAACAAGGCACTGCCTTGGTAAAGGTGGGCCCATGCGGCGGCTGGGGTATTAGGGTACTTTACGCTCACCGACGCCAGACCCTCTGGATCCTGCGAACCGGTTTGCTGCATCAAAAGCTCGAACGTCGCTTGGCTGCGATCTTCGCTGACTTTGCTGCTGTAAATGGCGTAGCCAATGCCGCCAACCAACAACAATGCGACCGCAATCCCGATCGGACGCGAATAGGGTTCGATCGATTGATTGATTCGGGCAAGATAGTTGGCGAGGATGTTTTCTTGCAGTTCGTGTCGGCGTTCGCTTTTCATCAATTCGTCTTATTTGGATTAAATTGACACGTAGAAAGAGGTGTCATTGATTCACTCGGGGCGATAGGCGGGCGACGCCCGGCGACCGAAGCGCTGAAGTATAGAAATCATAATGAGTTAGCGTCAATAGAGTCACTTTAGCATGACACGGCCTCTGGAACGCCGATAGCAGAGGGAACTCCGATTGGGGAAACGGGCCCCCTGGCGATTCTAAGCCGCATCGGCCGACTGGAAATCGAGGACTTCGTCAAGCGATCGACAAATCCCTTCGATCGCTTGATCTCGCAACGCGACCCGGCGGCCGGCCCAAGCTCGGTTCAGCAGCAATTCCACGCCGATATAACGGTCCGCCGTGAAATGGTTTCTCATCGCCGTGACGATGCTCTCGGTCGTTCCGCGTCGGGGATAGTTGCGACGAACCCGAATCATCGGCGCCCAATCGTACATCTCGTCGATCCAGTCGAGACAGAACGCCATTTCGTCCTCGCGTGACGGATCATACAGCAATCCAACATCGGTGCGTCGCAGCCGACCTTCGCTCCTCAAGGCAAATGAACGAATCGAGATATGGATGGTGAATCCGTGTCGCAGGGAATGTTGCTCGACTGCATTGCGAATCCGGTTTCGATATTCAGCATGCACCTCCTGAACCAGCCGATCGCGTTCTTCACACGGCCATTTGCGAACCGCTGGCGGCATCACGCTGCGGTGTCGAGACGACCGAGTGACGTCGATCAGGTCGGCAGCGTATTTATTTTCAACGAGCGGCGATTGCAACAACGATGCCATTCGCCGAGCGACATAGCGAGCGGCGGCATCCCCAGGCAACTTTTCAGGAAACTGGCCAGGCAACAGGTCGCTGCCACCGCTCTGAAACGATTCATCCTGCCGATTTATTTCACTGCGATTCGCTTCACTCCGATTGACCTCATCGCCAATGGCCCCACTGAGATTTACTTCGGCTGGAAACTCGCTGCGACGGGTCTCTATCTTCGCCGACTCGACGAACGCTGGCTCCATCACCGAACGTTCTCCCGAGACCGGCTGACGAACCAGCCAGGGGGGCACGAGTTCGCCTCCCATTTCGCAGCTAATCAGAATCGTCATGACCAGAGTCCTAGCAATAGCATTGCAAACATGCCGCAGCGGCCAGCATCGCTGAGAGGTTATCAGCTAAGTGTGTTCGAACGTGGGGTGATTCCTTCCCACCACCGCCATCTTGACTACACGATTCTAGAGGGGGCTGCCAAGAGGTAAACGGGCAAAACGATAAACCGATCTGGTTGTGATGCACCTTCGTCCGCCCCTCAGCCCAAGGACCCAAATCTTGGCAATGCCGGAAATTCGATCCTTTCAAAAAGATTCCTCTTGTCCCCATCGCTACGAAATCGCTAACAACGAACCAATTGTTTCCAGAAATTTTGATTCGTGTACAGAGAATTTGTTCTCATGGGTTCGCCAATAAATGCTTCATGGCTAAGCGTTGTCGCACTGAGTGCGGTGGCCTGCGTTGCGGATTGGACTTCGCTGAGGGCGGATGACGGCAGTCTAGCATCGGATCCCTACGTCGTCTTTGTTGCCCAAGACGAGGCGTATGCGCGATGCGGCCCTTCGGACGAATTCTACCGCACCGACCCGCTTCGCTATGGACAAGAACTCGAGGTCTACGTCGAAACCGTCGACGGATGGCTCGGCGTCCGTCCCCCGGACGACAGCTTTTGCTGGGTTCCCGCCGATGCAGTCGAAATCGCCCGCGACGGCGACACGGCCGTGGTTACCGAAGATCGCACGGTCGCCTGGATCGGAACTCACCTGGGACGTGCTCGCCAATTTCGCTGGCAAGTCCAACTGGCCGTCGGTGAACCAGTCACGATCATCGGAAAAGGCGAACGCGAAGGAGCGGATGGGCCGCGAATGTGGTACCGCATTGTTCCTCCGTCGGGCGAATTCCGCTGGGTACATCAAAGCCAAATTGCCGAGAGCGCCGAACAACTGGTCCAGGCAATCCGAAAAGATCGAAACACCGACATCGAATTCTTACCCGGCGGCAGCATCACCGCCCGCCATACACGCTCGCGCGACAGCATCGCCAACCGCGACGACTCGTCTGAACACGCCAGCGTCGCCGACGACGAGGAAGACTCGTTCGCCGGACGTGGCACTTTGAGCTCCGATTCATCGAGCCGTCGCCGGTCACAGGCCACCTCCGCGGCACTACAAGACACACCTTCGGTACTGCTTCGCGATCCCGATGGGGAACAAATCGCCGATTCGCGCGTAGGCGATCAACGTGCATCAGCAGCGCTGTCGCAGGTCGCAGACGACAATCCGCCCCAGCTGCGCGAAGCACCTCTCGTACATGATGCCCACACATCGGGCGAAGCGATCGGCAGCGGCGTCCGCCAGCAATGGCAATCCAACCCCGGCGAGCGTGCGGCGCGTGAAACCACCCAGTCAGAAACCGTCAACGAGGCAATGTCCAAACGTGGGCTGTTGGCATCGGTCGAATTTATTGGCCGTCCTCGGTTATCCGATATCGACGCCGGTATTCGCCAAATCGGTGGCGGCTTACTTGATCGCACGTCGCCCGGTGATACCCCGCCCAGTGTCGGAACCTCATCGGTGGAAACGAATTGGGTAGCCGGATCGACACGGAGCCGCACCAACTCGGTACAACAAGTCGCCGGCATCCAGCCAGTCAACCCACCCTCGGTCACACCAACCCCATTAGCGTCTCCGATTCCGGCCTCTCCCTCTCCGGCAACACGCTATGTGTCGGCGGCCGCGATTGCGGCGATCGAAACCGAAGCCAGAACCGCTGACATCGAAAGACTCAGCCTGATTTTTTCACGGCTGATGGCAGCGAGCGCCTCGGCAGCCGAGATGGAGCCAGTCGCAAGAGCAGCCAACCAGATCGCCATATCAACCACGGACCAAGTGACCGCAGACCGAGCTCGTTCGCTGACCGAACGAATTCAAAAATATCAAAATGTGGCTCAGCGCCGAGATGGAAACGCCGTGATCCAGGCGTCGCACGCCCCGTTGCTACCGACGGTACCGGCGTCATTGTCGGTCTCGTCAATCAGCCCCGTACAGTCAATCAGCCCCGTACAGTCAATCAGCCCCACGCAGTCGATCGCCCCTGTCCAAACGCGACCGCAAATCATGCTGCCGGCCACCTCCGAGGCACCACACATCCCGTCCGGCACCGCAGCGACCGACAGCGTTCCGAACGGCAGTGACGAATTGACTGCGACAGGATTCTTGGTCCAAGTCTACTCGGCGCGGAAAGACAGTCCACCCTTTGCGATCACCGACAGCACCGGCCGCACGCTCGCTTATGCGACTCCGTCACCGGGGCTAAATCTGCGAATGCATCTAAACAGCGAAGTTCGCGTGCATGGAACCCGCAGTTACCTGCAAGGATTGAACACGCCTCACATTCGCGTCGCCCAAGCCGTCCGCACGACCGAACGCTAAGCAGCCACCTCCGACGCAAGCATACGTCGAGCAGATCCTCTGGTCCGTCGGACTGGAACACGCAGAGCGAGACTTACCCGCGCGGCAATGACCGTCGTTACTCAACGGCGTTGGGGGACAACGAAGTCGTCCTATTCCGGACGTTCATGTTGGCGCCCGGATTCCACGCATCACCCGGTGTCTTACCGCCCAAGACGCTCTCGCCGGTGACGATGCCAACCGTAGCGTTCCGCTATCGGTGGATACGTGAACGTTAGATCGGATTATCTATCCAGACGGAATCTTCACTCGTTTTGCGGCTTGACCGTTCACGTACGGATTGCGTATTCGAAGTTCCTGTGCAGCGGTGTGTCTGCTGCCATCTGCCACGAGCCTAAAAAACAACTTGTATGAATCAATCGAACTGCCTATTGCGACACGTTGCAGCCTTTCTGGCGATGGCAGCCCTGATCATCGCGGCCGCTCCGGCACAGGCCGAGCAAGGATTTGCGCTGCCGGAAAACGTTCCATTGCCCACGGCGGTTCAGGTCCATCTTGAAGACGTCGTGGTTCCCGCATCCTTTACCGAACCAAGTGCAGCGCCCGAGGCCAAAGTTGCTACGGTCATCAAAAAAGAGACCATCGCAACCGAATTAGCGTCGATCGAAGCGGCAACCAATCTATCCGAAGAGGATCGCAAGACATACGTCGAGCGACTTCGTAAAGCCACCGAATGGTTGGACAACCAAGAAGTTGCCAAGAAACGCTTGGCCGAAATTGAAACGTTCCTACTGACGCTGCCCACGGTTCTCGCCGAAGCACAAGCCGGTGTCGCGGCACCGCCCGAACCGGAGCCCGCCGTGGTCCCCGCCGGTGGCACCATTGCGCAACTAGAGCAACAGTTGATTGGTCTGCGGACTCAGATCGAAGCCGACGAAAAGGAACTGCAGCGGAAAGAACGCGAGATCGAAAATCGGACGGTGCGTCTTGGCGACCTTGCTAAAGAGACCGTCGAACTCGAAAAGCGATTGGGCGACGCCAAAAAGCAAGTCGCAACGCTTGGCACCGAAGAACTTTCCAGCCGAGTTCAATCCATCGAACAGCAAGCTCGGGTGTTATGTCTCGAACAGCAATTAATCACGATAAAAGCTGAACGCCGGCGACTCGAAGAGGTTGCACCACTGTTGCCGCTGCAACGCGACCTGACCAACCGCACGCTAAACCACCGAAAAAAACAGCTCGTCAGCTGGCAGACCGCGGTCGACAAATGGCGAAAAGACGAATCGCTACGCCAAGCGGCCGAGGCGCGACGCGTTGCCGATGAATCTCACCCCGCGCTGAAATCAGCGGCCGAGGTGAATGCTGAGATCGCCGAGTCCCGCATTAAAACCGCAGCCGACATCGAGCGAATTGGCAAGATGCACGAGCAGCTGCAGGCCAAGAACAAACATTTTGACGAAGCGTTTGAAACGCTGCGTTCCAAAGTCGAGCATGCCGGTGCGACATCGTCCACCGGTTTGTTGCTACAGAAACAGCGAGGCGAATTGCCCAAGCCCGAAGAGTTCGCCAAACGGGTCGAGATCGTGGAAACCGAGATGCCGGCCACGCATTTGCAATTGACCGAATGGAAACAGATGCGGCGGGACGTGTCCGACCCGGATGAAGCAGCCAAGTTAATGGTCGAATCATTGGCGGCATCGGTCCAGCAATATGATCACGACAATGTGGTCAGCGTGGTGTCGCGGTTGCTGCGTGATCGCCGCGACTTGCTTGACAACGCCATCGCGGACGAAGAATCGCTGCTGCGAAAATTGAATGAACTCGAGTTGATCAACCAGACGGTGGAAACTCAGGTCGACGAATTTCGTCAGTTCCTCGATCAGCGTGTCCTTTGGATCCGCAGCTCCGATGCAATCGCACTAAAGGACCTGCGTGAGGCATCCAAAGGGTTCTTGTCGCTGATGGCGCCGTCGAAATGGATCGAAGTCGCTCAGGTGTTTGCGGGCGACATGCTTCGCCGTCCAATCATCATGGTCTTTTTGGCGTCGTCGTTCCTGCTGCTGCTACTTTTTCATGCCCAAATGCTGGCCGCCGTTCGTCGTTTATCTCAACCTCCTGAACCCGGTACCGAAGCTAGCTTTCTAAGGTATGCAGCCGCCTTTGGAATCACGGTTTTCCTAGCGGTTCGCTGGCCGATCCTGCTGCTGGCGGCGGGATGCCGGTTGCGAATGGCGAGTGGATCCACCGAATGGACCCAAGCCGTGGGTGACGCCTGCGTGACCACGGTGCTGTTCCTATGGGCCTGTTCGCTGGTCCGTGAACTGTCGCGTCGCGAAGGGGTCGGCGAACGTGTGTTCAAGTGGTCGCCAACCGCCCTAGCAAAAGTACGCAACGTGGTCGATTTGACCGTTTTTGTTGGCACGCCCGTTTTCGCTCTGCTGCAATTAACTCAGTTCAGCGAAGTCGCGGAAATGCGGAGTCTGCAGCGTCTACTTTTTATCTCAATTCTGGCCTTTGTCGGACTTCAAATCGGATGGCTGGTTCGCCCCTGGGGCCCGTTCATGCTGTGTTTGCAACGCGAGGATTCGACGTCGATGACCTATCGCTTGCGGCATCCAATTTGGTTGGCCGTCACGGGCGCCCCGATTGCGTTCGCGATTTTGTCCTTGGTCGGCTACCATTTTTCGGCCTACCAATTATCAGGCCGACTGGCCGAGACCGGTATCGCGTTGGTGGGGATTATCGTGTTGTACTCGTTGGCGATCTGTTGGCTAGAAGTCACCGGTTTCAACCGAGCGTTAGCGAAGCAAATCGCCGCAGAAGCCGAACAAGCCCAATCGCTTGAGGTGTTGGCAAGTCCGACGAATTCCGATGACGACGACGCGGATTCTGACATGCTCGCTCCCGTCGATTTGCAAGAGACCGTTAATTCCGAATTTTGTGATCTGCTGCGTTGGGGCAGCGTGATGCTGTTGATCTGTGGTGGATGGATCATTTGGTCCGATGTATTGCCCGCGCTGCGTGTGCTCGACCGCGTCGTGCTGTGGACCAAC
The DNA here is from genome assembly GCF_000346295.1 of Rhodopirellula maiorica SM1. Taxonomy (GTDB): domain Bacteria; phylum Planctomycetota; class Planctomycetia; order Pirellulales; family Pirellulaceae; genus Novipirellula; species Novipirellula maiorica. The sequence continues at coordinate 8,854 of NZ_ANOG01000202.1, forward strand.
ATTGAAACGATTGCTGAAACCGTGGTCGATCGCCAAGGTTACCAGTCTGTGGTAATGACAGATCGTTCGGTCCCCACGACGCTGACCGACGCGATTGCAGCGATTTTGGTTGTCATGGCAACCATGATGATCGGACGACGACTGCCCAGCGTTTTAGCACTAACCGTGCTGGACCGTTTGCCATTGGAATCGGGGACACATCAAGCCGTTTCAATCCTGGTTCGCTACGCCGCCACCATCGCCGGCATCCTTTTTGCCTGTCAGGTGATCCGCTTGTCCTGGAGCAGCGTTCAGTGGTTGGCCGCCGCCATGACGGTGGGGTTGGGTTTCGGATTGCAAGAAATTTTTGCCAATCTGGTCAGCGGTCTGATCATTTTGTTCGAACGCCCCATTCGCGTCGGGGATATGGTGACCGTCGGTGACCTGACCGGCAATGTCTCTCGTATGCAAATGCGGGCAACCACGATTACCGATTTCGATCGCCGCGAGATGATTGTGCCAAACAAAAAATTCATCACCGACAATGTAATCAACTGGACGCTATCCGACCCGATCAGCCGCATCGTACTACCCGTGGGCGTGGCGTATGGAACCGACGTTGCCCAAGTGCAACGGATCCTGCTGAAGATTGCCGAACGAAATCCGTCAGTCCTAAAGGAACCTGCACCAAGCACGTTGTTCAAAGGGTTTGCTGAAAGCACGCTTGACATTCGGCTCCACGTTTTCATTCCAAAACGGGATGTCTATACGGTCGTGCTCAATGAATTGAATTCGGCAATCGTAAACGAATTGCGACGATCGGGGATTGAAATTGCGTTCCCACAGCGTGACCTGCACATCAAGTCAGTGCAATCGCTGGCCGCACTGATGCCTCGCGAACAAGAGCGTGATCGCGATCGGGTGCGTGACCAAAACGCTGCCTAATTTTTTCGACGAACTTTCGGAATCGAATACCGCCGCACAGGCACATGGACGCTGAACTGCTGGAACGTCAAACGTCCGGCACCGAATGAACACCGAAGCGGCAGCCGTAGCGGCCAGCCGCTGGGAATCAGACCTACAGGTTGACAACCTAGGCTACTTTTGCACGAGTTTTTTCAACGTGGTTGGATCCTGGATGAAATCGAGG
>NZ_ANOG01000203.1 GCF_000346295.1 Rhodopirellula maiorica SM1
CGAAGTGAGAAACTGAGTGAGGGCAAAGACGAAACCGGTGACTGGGACCTCGTTCGCGGTGGCACGGTATCCGAGACCGATTTCGGCTACCGGCTCGACGCCAGTCCCGGTGAAGCGTTTGCACTCAAAGAACTGGATCGGCCGGTTCAAGAATCTGTGACATTTCGGCTGCAGTACCGATCGTCCGCAGACTCAAGGACCAAGAACGCCTGCTTCTGTTTTGGTTCGTCCACCGAGAACGATCAATTATTTAAAGCGGGGACGATGATCGGGTTGAATCGCCACGGGATCTTCGACGGCAGTTGGGCGAATATGACAAGCGGCGCTGGAAAGAAGGCTTCACTGGACCCGACAGAGACGTTTGATGTGACCGTGACAATCGATCTGGAACACAGCAAAGCGATCTTGGTGGTCGGCAAGACTCGCATCGAACAGTCGTTGCCCAAGTCGCTGGAAAGTGTCACCCACGTTGGCATTTACGCGAAAGAAACGTCATCGGAGTTCACGATGCCAGTTCGGACCAGCGAATAAACGGCTAGCCGCCTCGCATTCCCGCTCGTCACTTTTCCGTTTTGACCCGATTTCCATCATGCCCCACCGATGGCCGCGACCCCTTGTGGCTGTTTAACAGGTAGGCAGGAGTCATGCGCAAGCGTGCCGCGTGTCGCAAAATGTTAACTTAAGGTCGCAAATCATGATCATACTGGCGGTGTAATGGATCATAATACCCTATTGCCGCAAGCGGCCTTGCGATTCCCAGGCATGCGATTCCCAGTTCGTCTGCGGAAGAGCCCGCTGCGTTGAAATTGGTCGCTGCGTCGATCTTGGTTGCGGCGTTGATCTCGGGGGCAATGGATCAACGCGGTTGCTTTGCCGCTGGTTCCATCCGATACGCGATCTATCCTTCCTGAAAAATCCTTCCGTACGAAAATGAGACCCAATATGAGACGTTTGAGCCCTTGGTTGTTGGGTGTGTTTTGTTCTGTCACTTTTTTCAATCTGAGCTGTACTGTGTTAGCACAAGAATCAAGTCAAGTGAGCAAAGGATTTCATGACGACGTTTCGTTTTTGAAGCAACACACCGACATCATCACGCTGACTGATGGCGAGGCCGCAGTCGCCGTGGCTCCGGCGTATCAGGGACGTGTGATGACCAGTACGGTCGATCGTGAAAACGGATCCAGCTTCGGTTGGATCAACCGCAAGGTGATCGAGACAGGGTTGCTGTCGGAAGAAGAACGCAAAGGCAAACTCGAAGAACACATCTATATCTTTGGCGGCGAAGAACGATTTTGGCTCGGTCCCGAAGGAGGCCAATTTGCATTGTTCTTTAAACCGGGCAGCAAGTTCGAATTTTCGGATTGGACGACTCCCGCAGCGATCGACACCGAGCCGTTTGAACTCGTTCAGCAATCGAGTACGACGGCCAAATTCAAACGAGATTGCAAACTAACCAACTTTAGCGGCACACCGTTCGTAATGGGGATCGAGCGTTCGGTCCGTATGCTCGACAAAGCTGCAATTGCCAAAGTTCTCGAAACAGACTCGATCGACGAGTCGATCAAGTATGTTGGCTACGAGACTGACAATCGGCTAACCAATCGTGGCGAAAACGCGTGGACGAAGCAGACCGGCATGCCCTCGATTTGGATCTTGGGGATGTACAACCCATCGCCAAAAACAACGATCGTAATTCCTTTTAAACCGGGTGACGCCGCCGAGCTGGGTCCGAAAGTCAATGACACCTACTTTGGCAAGGTTCCGTCTGAATATCTAAGAGTCGAAGATGATGTTTTGTTCTTTAAAGGCGATGGCACACGTCGCGGCAAGATCGGCATCACACCGGAGCGTTCCTTAGGAATTGCAGGTAGCTACGACGCTGAGGGGAAAGTGTTGACGATCGTTACCTACAACGTTCAAGACGCGCCGAGCGGGTACGTGAATTCGATGTGGGAGATCCAGGAGGAACCGTTTGGTGGCGACGTCATCAATGCCTACAACGACGGATCGCCCGCGCCCGGCGAACCGCCGCTTGGCCCGTTCTACGAATTGGAAACCTCGTCCCCGGCGGCCGCGTTGAAGCCAGGCGAAACGATGACTCATATTCAACAGACGCTGCATCTAAAAGGCAGCGAAGCCGCGTTGGACCCGATTGCCAAGCGATTGTTGGGAGTTCATTTGGATCAAATCCGAGTCACGAAATAGACAGCCGTTCTTTCTGAAAGCAGCTCTCTTTCTGGATTCACCTCTGGCTATTACCTGAACTTTGCGAGTCAACATGAATCAACGATTTCTGCCTTGCTTTCGATCCGCATTCCTCGGATTCCGGGATTCGCTGCAGTCGCGATCTTGGTATCTCTCGGCCTTCGGGATGATTATCGTCGCATGTCACTGGCTGACCGCCACTCCGGCCCTCGCCGAGAAGCCTCATGCTGTGCTTGTCGTGGGGACACTGCACTATTCACCAGAACTCAGCATGCCGCTGCTTGCTGAGGAGCTGGAGCGATTCGGATTCCGCACGACGGTAGTGATGGACAAAGGCAATCCGGAAAAGAAACGGGAAAATGTGTTGCCCGGTATCGAAGCGTTGGCCGATGCCGACCTGGCAATCTTCTTCATGCGGTTTCTTCAGCTGCCGGATGACGAGTGGCAACCGATCGAAGACTACTTGAAATCAGGAAAGCCGATCATCGGGCTGCGCACCGCCAATCATTCTTTCAAATATCCTGCGAACCATCCGCGGCACGATTGGAATGATGACTTCGGTCGCCGCGCTCTTGGCACGCCCTACATCGTGCATCAATCCAGTGCGACCGAAATCAGTGTGATCGAAGAATCACGGCAGCACCCAATCATGACCAATGTATCGAAGTCGAACTGGACATCGCCGGGGACGCTCTATCTGACGCACTTCGAGGAGGGCGTCGTTCCGCTGGTCCAGGGCAGCGGCAAAGGCCGACGTCGTGAGATGAAGAAATCGTTTGGTGTTGTACAGGTTCAAGAGGATGAAACGGATACCGTTGCCTGGGCGTGGCAGAACGAATGGGGCGGCAAGGTATTTGGAACCTCATTCGGTCATCCCGGTGACTTTGCCGAAGAATCGTTCGTCCGCATGGTGATCAATGCGGCTTGTTGGGCCGTGGATCGGCCGTTGCCCGCGGCGGATGAAAAAATCACGACTTGGGAAATCCAACGACAGGACAAAAAATGAACAAGGGTCGCAAAACGGTGCTCAATTCAATGATCCGACAAATCCATTGCGTCGTCGTGTCTCTGCTTTGCGGAGTTGCGGTTTCGACGGCCTGTGCCGAGTCACCCATTCGGCCGGGCGATCGTATTGCGATTGTTGGCAATACGTTTGCAGATCAATTGCGAATCCATGGCTATCTTGAAACGATGCTGCTGCAACAGTGGCCCGATAACCCAGTCGCAATTCGCAACCTTGGCTGGGGCGGCGACATGCTGAACGCGCGTGATCGACCGACTAATTTTCCAAACGAAGAAGAGACGCTAACGGCCCATCGTACCGATGTGATCATCGCCTGTTTCGGGATGGGAGAATCGTTCGCTGGCGAAGACGGAGTCCAATCGTTTCAAGCTGCCGTCGATGCATTTATCAAATCACTCGAGGGCAAACAGTACAACGGTAAGTCGCAAGTGCGGTTGATCCTGGTATCGCCGATCGCCAACGAACCGCTTGGAAAATTGACGCCTCGGCACGAGCAGCGAAACAGCGAGTTATCGGCATACAGCCAAGCGATGAGCGAAGTCGCCATCGCAGCTGAAGTTCCCTTTATTGATCTCTATCAAACCTCTCGTTATCTGATCGACGAGCGAGTGGGGCCCAACTTCACGACCAACGGAATCCATTTGAATCCGTATGGCTACTGGGCGGTGAGTCATTACCTGTTTCGTGACCTCGTCCAAGACGATCTCGCGTCGGTCCAGCCCCCGTGGCGAATCTCGGTCGACGCGGCTGATTTGACGGTGCAGGCACATGGGATTGATGTATCCGATACGGCTCGTACCGAAGCGGGACTGACGTTTCGTGCCACCGAGTTGATTGCTCCGACGCTGCCGCCACCCACCGACGAAGACGTGCCGCCACAATTGCATCATTTTCGTGATTCAATGACGATCGCCAATCTTCCACCTGGAACCTACGAATTGGCCATCGATGATGTCTCCGTCGCGACCGCAAACCACGACGAGTGGGCTCGCGGCATCATAATCGACACTTCGCCTGCTCACCAAGCCGCCGAAGCGTTACGCCGTGCGGTCAACGACAAGAATCTTCAGTTCACCTATAGCTGGAAAGCCCTCAACCAAGTGCACATTGTCGGCGAGAGAAAAAAATCACCCAGTGGTAGGGCACTGCCAGCGGAAGTGATCGAATTCAATCGACTCGCAGAGAAACGCGATGCGAACTTGCGTGATGCGATCCAGCGAGAAACGCGAAATTGGCGAGTGAGTCGCATCGAACTGTAACAGACCATATCGATAAAACTCGCCCCTACCTGCCTCCTAATTGCCTTTTGCAAGACGCTCATGAGTATCCAAACCTTCCAATTGACCAACAACGTTTTTAGGCGAGCGGTCCGCCCTTTAGCGATGACAGCCACGATGTTTATTGCGTTGACGACCAGCGTATGGGCGCAGGATGCATCGGGTATCAAGAACATCAAGGACGCCAATTTGGACTTGATGAACAATCATGATCCCGCATCGGAGCAGGAAAATTTTGAACTGCTCGATGGTTACCAAGTCAACCTTTTCGCTTCCGATCCGATGCTCGCCAACCCCACCCACATGCACTGGGACTCGCGAGGCCGATTGTGGGTTTCGTGTTCGTGGGCGTACCCACAATTGAAGCCGGGCGAAGTCGCCAACGACAAAATCATCATCCTCGAGGACACCGATGACGATGGCGTTGCGGACAAGTCGACGGTCTTTGCCGATGGGTTGTACATTCCGACGGGATTGGAACTTGCTAATGGCGGGTGCTATGTGGCGCAATCACCCGATGTGTTCTTTTTCAAAGACACCGACGGGGATGACGTGGCGGATGTCAAGGAATTAGCGCTAACCGGATTTGGGATCGAAGACAGTCATCACTCGGTCAGTGCGTGGCGACGCGGTCCCGGCGGATGGATCTATTTCCAAGAAGGCATCTTTTTGCATTCGCAAGTGGAAACCCAGCACGGTGTCGTTCGCAATTTCAACGGTGGCGTCTATCAGTACAACCCTCGGACGCAAGAACTGAGAATGTTTTGTACCGGGACCGGGGGCAATCCGTGGGGCCACGTGTTCGACCAATGGGGACAATCGTTTATGGTCAACAATCCGCGGATCATGTACTTGTCGCCCGTGACAGGAAACGGCGCTCAATCGATTCGCGTTCCCACGCTGATCAGCACCGAAAAGCAATGTGGCGGCGATCTCGCGACCGGGTCTCATGTCGGTGACGACATCCGCGGCAATCTACTCAGTGGCCGGTTTAAGAGTCGTACCATTATTCGTTACGAATTCACCGAGGACGGCGCTGGATTTAGCGCCAATGTCCTACCGCCGTTAATGACTTGCAAGCACCCAAATTTTCGCCCCGTCGATGTCAAGATCGGCCCCGACGGAGCGATCTATGTCGCCGATTGGTACAACTCGATCATCAATCACGCCAGTCATGATTTCCGCGATCCACGTCGTGATCACGAGCATGGTCGTATCTGGCGAATCACGCACAAGGATCGCCCGCTCGTCAAGAAACCCAAGTTCGATGGAACCACCACCGAGCAACTCGTCGATCATTTGAAGAGTTCCGAAACGTGGGTACGCCATCAAGCGAAAAAAGAAATCAGCGAACGCGATCCCGACGAAGTCCTCGCGGTTCTGCAGTCGTGGGTGGATGGGCTCGATACCGAGTCACCCGACTACGACCTTCATCTCGTGGAAGCAATGTGGGCGTGTCAAAACGTCGAACGCCCGAGTGAGAAGATTCTAAAGTTGGTGCTCGATGCGAAGGATGGTCACGCACGATCCGCCGGAGCACGAGTGATTCGGTACTGGCACGAATCGCTGTCCGATCCGATCGCCATGATTGCCAAGGCAGCTGCCGATCCGTTCCCGCGAACACGAATGGAAGCGGTGTTGTCGGCGGGATTCATTCCTCAGGCCGAGGCCTATGCGGCGGCGCTGAATGTGATCGATCATCCCAGCGACCCATTCCTCGACTTGGCGCTGCCCCAGACAGCGAAGGCGCTCGAACCGTATTGGCGTCCGGCGATGGAGGCGGGAACGCTTCGTTTTGCCAAAGCATCTCACAAAGCCGTTGCGGAACAATCTGCGGGAATCGGTTTTGCAGAACGAATCGGAAGCTTTCTGCAACAGAAAGATCCCAGCGAGAAAGAGATCAAGGAATTTGGCGAACAGTTTATCTCAATGGGCACGCAAGACGATATTTTGCGAGTCGTCGCATCGCTAACCAGCGGAAAAGATCCCAGATCCGATGACGCCACCATCGTATTGCTTGAATCGCTCGAGTCGATGGCGAATTCGCGTCAATCGGGTGTGCTTCGTCGTCGTTTGCGTGCTCTGACGCGACTGCTCGACAATGACAACGCGACTATCGCGTCCCTCGCTGCCGAGAATCTGGCCGCTTGGAAAGTGAGTAGGGTCACTGGGCCGCTTCTCGACATTGTCGAGAGCGACAGCCGCCCCGCTGCATTACGTCGGTCCGCAGCAGTTGCCTTTGCCAAACTAGGTGGTGCCAAAGAACGGCAAACACTCGCCGGCCTCGCAGAGCATCGCGATCCAGAGACGCGATACTGTGCATTGGTTGGACTGGTTGCCACCGACGTGCAGCAAGGGACGAAGTCGGCAGCCACGTTGTTCAGCCAAGACCCAGGACAAGCAGATCCTGTCCCGCTAATTCAGGCAATCCTGAAAGACAAAAACGGGCTGAGCGTATTTTCCGATGCATTAAAAGGCGTCGAGATTCACCCGGCCGTTGCCGATCGTGTCGATGAGTTTCATCGCTCGACGGGATTGCTGCCTGAGAACCTTGCAAAACGGTTCCGTCCCTCGTCGGATTCCGAGTCGCTCAACTCGCAATTACTGGCCGAAGACCTAGCGCAACTGACCCGCGATGTTGAAACGTATGGCGACGCAGTTCGTGGTGAGAACATCTATCGGCGCAAATCGCTGTCTTGTACCAGTTGTCACGGCATTGGTCCTGTTGGCCCCGTCATCGGCCCGAACCTGGTCGCGGTGGGTGCGGCGGCCAAGACCGACTATATCGTCGAATCGATACTGCGACCGAACAAAGCGATTGCCGAACACTACGAGAATCGCATGTATGTACTGGACGATGGAACCACCCAAACCGGTATTGTGACGTTCGAGAGTGATGACGAGGTCGTGGTCCGCGACGCGGCACAAGGTGGAAAAGAAATACGACTTGCTGCGGATGAAATCATTGCCGAGAAGGCGATGAATTCGGCCATGCCTGCGGGGCTTGTCGATCAACTCGCCAGTCGCCAAGAGTTTCTTGATCTCGCAAAATTTGTCGCGGCTTTGGGCCGACCGGGCGACTTTTCCAATGATGAAAGTCCTGTCATTCGAAAGTGGAAACTGACCTCGATTTCCAATCTTGATGAACTTCCGGTCGACGACGCCCAATGGATCACCGTGTACAGCAAAGTCAACGGTGAATTGCCCGCCGGTGAAATGCCCAGCGGAGCTCAAGTGCTCGCTCGCGGTTACTTGAACGTTCAGGTCTCCGGTGGCGTGCAACTAAAAACCAACGACATGCATGGACTGCGGCTATGGGTCGACGGAGATGAAGTCATCGATCCATCCAACGACATCAAGCTCGCCAAGGGGCGGCACGCGATATCCGTGGTGATCGACCGAAACAAACGCGGTGACACGGGGCTAAAAGTCGAACCGATTGCTTCGCCCAAAACGCCCGCGAAGTTTCAAATCGAAGGCGGTTTTTAAAGCGGCATGAGCACCAACACCGAGACGGGATGCGGTTCGCGATTGGAACGCTTGACGTGGGACGATTGACGCTGTGCAGTGCATCGGTGGACGATTTCTGTCATCCAGATTAAGGTCAAAATCATGAAACGAATCCCAGACTCGGCACCAGCCCGCCGATCTTTTTTAAAGGCAGCTGGCATCACCATCGCGCTGCCCATGATGGAATCGGTTGCCGCTCCGCCACGCGGGACCGACGACGGCGATGCGATGCGAATGGTTTGCATCAGTCCCACATTGGGCGTCTATCCCAGAGCGTTCTTCCCAAAATCGACAGGGACGGATTTCGAACTGACACCGACGCTAAAACCACTGGGAAATCTGCGAGGCGATTTCACTGTTTGTTCCAACATGGACCACCCCGCGATCTTTTCCGGCCATGGTGGCATATCCACGTTCCTTACCGGAATTCGCGGCAGCAACGTCGTTTCGATGGACCAGCTTGCGGCCGAACATTCGGGTTACCAGACCCGGTTTCCGTCAATGCACGTCGCCGTTGGCGGCGGCATGAATGCCTCGTGGACATCGTCGGGCATCCGGGTCCGCGAACTAGGGGATCCCCGTGACATGTTCGACCAATTGTTCGTGCCCGATTCGGCTGCTGCGATCAAGGAGCGCGAGCTACGCATTCAAGAACAGGGCAGCATCTTGGATCTGGTTCGCGAACAAGCCAAACGATTCGCACGTCGAACCAATCCGGCGGATCGGCAAAAATTAGAAGAGTATCTGACAGCGATTCGTGATGCGGAAAATAAGTTGCAGGGCATGCAACGTTGGGCATCGGTTCCCAAGCCAAAGGTAGACTACCAACCTGAGGGACATCCGCACTCGGGCCAAGATTACGAGTTCCTCGCGCCGATGATGTTCGACTTGATTCTGTTGGCCATTCAATCGGACTCGAGTCGTGTGTTCACCGCTGGATTTGGCATGCACAATCGGATGATTGAACTCGATGGTGTTTCCACCGGCTATCACTCGTTGAGCCATCATGGCAATCGTCCTGAAATCCTTCGACAATTGGGCATCATCGACAACTTTTACATTCAACAAATGGCTCGGTTTGTACAAAAGTTGAAAGATTCCCCACTGGGCAATCGTGGCGACGGCACGCTGCTGGACAAAACGATGGTGTACTTTGGCAGCGGCATGGGAGACGCGGCTCGGCACAGCAATCGAGATTTACCCGTCGTCTTGGCCGGCGGTGGTTTCCGGCATCAAGGCCATGTCGATTGCAAGACGCCCGGCGGCGATTCGACGCCCCTGAACAATCTTTACACGACGATGCTGCAGAATTTTGGTGTTGAGATTGAAAGTTTCAATGGTGCGACCGGAACGTTTAGGCTCTCGTGAAAATAATGAGCAGAATTCCATTTCCCGTTCACCGGACACCGCTTGCACGCCACGCCGTGAAACTAAACGTGCATCATCTGATCGCGCTAGTGGCGTCGATCATCCTTCTGTTCCCAGCAATACGGCTGGATGCGGATGACTTCTCGACTATCGAACCGATGATCCGTCAACATTGTGTTCGATGTCACAATGCGGACGAGCAAGAGGGCAACGTACAGTTGGATCCATTGTCCAGCGCGGATGCCGAACTGCTGACCAAAGTCTATGAACAAATTGTTGGCGGGTTGATGCCGCCTGAGGACGAACCTCAACCTTCGGCCGCACAACGTAGCACGCTCGCGAAGCAAGTGCTTGAACTCGCCAAGCAATCGCCCACCGAAAACGTGGGTGGCCTGCGTCGTCTTAACAAACGTGAGTATCAAAATACGGTTCGCGATTTATTGGGGTTGAATGATGGCAACTTTGACCCCAGTTCCTATATCTACGATGACAACGTGAACGAAGGCTTCGATACGAACGCGTCGTCGTTGGTGATGTCCGATGAATCGCTGTTTGAATACATGGAAGCCGCCCAAGCCGCGCTGTGGCAAGCCTTGTTCACGATGGACGCCAAACAACCTGAGTCGAAGGTGTTCGAGGTTCCCATGCGGCAGCTCACCGGGGCGTCGCGAAGGTATGAAAACCAAGGCAAGGATTTTTATACGTTTCGAATCGGAGGTAACTCCAAAATCGTCGACGGCAAGGCAACGCGAAACTGCCAGATCCCGGGTCGGTACCGGATCACCGTCACCGCGTCGGCCGTCGACGAGAACCGATACCCCGTCAAGTTTGTTCCCAAGAATGAGCCGCCCAAGTTGGCGATTGGGGTGGTGTCGGCCCGGCGAACCGGGGTCAATGCGCTCGGCAAGACGATCGAGACATTTCCGCTGATCTACGACAAAGAGCAGACATTTACGGTCGAAACTTGGATTGACCGAGATTTCTACCCCTACCTTCGTATGGCGAATGGAACCTCGAAACCTATCGTGCAGATTCGCGCAGCACTGCGAAGAACCAAATTCAAAAATTCGGACTTTGCCGGTCCCTTTCGCGGTCCCGGCATTCGCGTCACGCAGTACAAGATCGAAGGCCCGTTCTATGAACAATGGCCGACCGAGTCGATGAAGACCACATTGCTGTCGGACAAGATGCCCGATCTGAGGAGCGCCAAGGCGCGAGAGTATCTGCTGGGGCGGTTCGCCATCCGAGCCTTCCGGCGACGCGTCACTCGAGAAGAGATTGGGCTCTGGTTTAACTATTTGAACAACCAATACAAACAGTCTCGCGATTGGAACGATGCGGTCGTCAAGACGATGACCGCGATGATGGCATCGACCGATTTTTTGTACCTGTTCGAAGAACAAGGCGAACTGAGCGATTTTCCGCTGGCAAGTCGGCTTTCGTATTTCTTCTGGAGCACGATGCCGGACCAGGAACTGTTTAGTGCCGCCAATTCGGGCAAGCTGACCGAACCGGCAACCCTTAGAGCTCAGGTATTGCGACTGATGCAAGACCCGCGAGCCGATCGGTTCTGCGAAAGCTTTGTCGATCAATGGTTGGCGTTGGATGAACTCGGAACGATGCCGCCTGATAACAAGACGAGAGAGTTCCGGATCTATGGCGAGAGCATGGAGCAGGCGATGCTTGAGGAAACGCGACTTTGCTTTCGGCATGTCTATCAAGAGAATCGTAGCGTCGCTGATTTTATCGACTCGGACTATTCCTTCATCAACAACAAACTTGCTGAACTGTATGGTCTGCCCAAACAGAGTGACGGGAAACTTAAGCTCACCAAGCTTCCCGCGTCATCAAAACGTGGCGGGCTGCTGACTCAGGGCAGCGTGTTGACGCTGACGTCCAACGGGGTCGAAACATCGCCAGTGGTTCGCGGTGTGTGGGTGCTCGACCACTTCTTGGGCACGCCGCCACCACCACCACCAGAGGAAGTTGCCGCGATCGTACCCGATCTTACGGGCGCCACGACGGTTCGTCAGATGTTAGAAAAACATCGCAATGACAAGGCCTGTATGCAGTGCCACAAGCGGATCGATCCGCTCGGTTTCGCGTTAGAAGCGTATGACCCCATCGGACGCTATCGCACCAACTACACGAAACGTCAAAAGGTCAGCACGGAGGGCAACTTCAGCGGCAAGGGATTCCGTGACATCAATGGCTTGAAGAAAATCCTGGCCGCAGATCTGAGGCCCTTTGCCCGCAATTTGATTATCCGTATCGCGGAATATGCCAAGGGTCGCCCGCTGGTTGCCGCCGACTACCCCATTGTGGAATTGATTGTCCGGCAGACACAGAAGAACAATTTTCAACTGAAAGAAATTGTTTATCGGATCGCAACGAGCGAATTGATGACCCGCCGCTGAGAAGCCCAGCGTTTCTCTGGCAGTGCGAGTAAAGCACGAAACAACACCCCATGATTTGTTCCAAATGAGAATATTATGAATCGACATCGTATCACGATCATCGCTTGCCTCGTTCTGCTTGCGATGTCGACGATCGCACAAGCTGACTATGCCGGTGCCTTTGCTGCACGGAAAATGACCCATACCGATAGCGACGGAAATGGTCAGATCGACAAACAAGAAGCTGGGCAGCAATGGGCCCGCGTGAAGGCATTGGATGCGAACGGTGATGAGGTTTTGACGCTCAAAGAATTGAAAGCAGTGAAAATCCCGTCGTTGGCGACGCAGGGCGAAAAGAAGCTTAACGTGCTCTACAAACAGACGCCGGAGGCAGACCTCTATTTAGACCTCTACTATCCAACCGCCAAGCAGCAACAAAAATGTCCTCTGGTTGTGTACACGCATGGCGGTGGTTGGGCGGCGGGCAGCAAAGACGGAATCGTGCGTGGATCGTTCGCGACCGTTGCTTCGGAACTGCTCGAACATGGTTTCTGTGTGGCCACAGTGAACTATCGACTTTGGCGACCCGACGGCAAGGTCGCAATGCGAGACTGTGTAATCGATTGCAAAGATGCAATTCGGTACCTCTCGAAGAACAGTGACTCTCTCGGCATCGATCCTCAACGTGTGTTTTCATTTGGTGACTCTGCTGGCGGCCAGATCGCCCAGATGCTTCTGTTAACCGCTCCGGACGCGTTGCCCGGTGATGCGTCGCTTTCTGAATATGACTATAAGATGGTCGCGGGCGTTTCGTGGTACGGACCATGTGACTTTGAAAACACCGAATTGTTTAACCACGATGATCGCGAGGGTTTTCGCGACCGCTTCGGGCCGCGGATCTTGCCTGCTGGATCGACACCCGACCAAAAAGCAAAACTGTATCGCGAAATGAGTCCGGTGAACTATCTGCGTCAAGACAGTCCTCCGCTGCTAATGATTCAGGGAGACAAGGACACGACTATCCCCGTCAAACATGCTTACCGCATGCAACAACAGGCGGAGCAATTGAAAGCTCCGGTCGAGATATTGATCGTTCACAATGCGGGACACAATTGGCGACGCGTCGGTGAGGATATCACGCCTTCACGCCAAGTAATCGAGCAGCGGACCGTAAAGTTTTTCATCGACCACAAGTAAAGAGGAGAATCAAATGGTGAGTACGCGATTGATGAAGATGTTGGCAGTGATCTAATGATGTCCCACCCAATAAAATCCGTCCTGCGATGTCTTTTCCTGTT
>NZ_ANOG01000204.1 GCF_000346295.1 Rhodopirellula maiorica SM1
GGTATCTGGGAATTGTTTGTGCCGGGGGCGAAGGTCGGGGACCGTTACAAGTTCCGAGTCCATAGCACCGATGGTTCGTGGGTCGACAAGAGCGATCCGTATGGTTTGGCAGCCGAGTTGCCGCCGTTAACCGCATCGATCGTCGCCAACGTGAACGCGTACCAGTGGTCCGACAGCAAGTGGATCGACCGGCGGAGCGATTGGAACCCGTTGCACGAACCGATGAACGTGTACGAAGTGCACTTGGGCAGCTGGCAAAAAGGGCCGGGCCGCAAACATGGCTGGCTGAGTTATCGTGATCTGGCCCGCCGATTGGCCGAGTATTGTCATCGCATGAATTTCACCCACGTCGAATTGATGCCGGTCAGCGAGCATCCGTTCACGGGGTCATGGGGCTACCAAACCGTCGGCTATTTCGCACCGACAAGCCGTCACGGCAGCCCCGAAGATTTTATGTTCTTTGTCGATTACATGCACCAACATGGCATCGGCGTGTTGATCGATTGGGTGCCCGCCCACTTCCCCAAAGACGCGCATGGGCTGCGTCGCTTTGACGGTTCGCCGTTGTACGAGCATGCCGATCCACGCCAAGGGGAACACCCGGATTGGGGCACGATGATCTTTAACTTTGGTCGCAACGAAGTTCGCAACTTCTTGGTCGCCAATGCTCTGTTCTGGTTGGACAAGTATCACATCGACGGGCTTCGTGTGGATGCCGTAGCATCGATGTTGTATTTGGATTACAGCCGCGAAGAAGGCCAGTGGGTTCCGAACCAATATGGTGGCCGCGAAAACCTCGAAGCGATCGACTTTTTGCGTGAGTTCAATACGGCGATTCACGATAAATACCCTGGCGTCGTCACGGCGGCCGAAGAATCGACGGCGTGGCCGGGCGTGTCGCGACCGGTTGATGATGGTGGACTCGGTTTCACCTACAAATGGAACATGGGCTGGATGAACGACACGTTGTCGTACATGCACAACGAACCGATTCATCGCAAGTACCATCAGAACGAGTTGACGTTCAGTCTGATTTACGCCTTTACCGAAAACTTTATGCTGCCGCTGTCGCATGACGAAGTGGTGCACGGCAAAGGATCGTTGATCAGCCAGATGCCGGGTGACATGTGGCAAAAATTTGCCAATCTTCGCTTGTTGTACTCGTACATGTGGACGCACCCGGGCAAGAAGTTGTTATTCATGGGGGGCGAGTTGGCTCAGTGGAGCGAGTGGAATCACGACGACGGTCCCGATTGGATCCTGTTGGATTTCGCCACCCATCGCGGCGTGCAGCAGTTGGTCGCCGATTTGAACAAGACGGTAATCGAAAATCCCGCACTACATCAGCTCGATTTCAGCGGCGATGGGTTCGAGTGGGTCGACTGCATGAATGCCGATGAGAGCACGCTGGTGTACCTGAGAAAGGGGCTCGATGGCACGCCACCGATTTTGGTGTGCAGCAACTTTACCCCTGTCGTTCGCAAAGGCTATCGTGTGGGCGTGCCGGCGAGTGGTTTCTGGAAAGAAATCTTCAATAGCGACGGCGAAGCCTACGGTGGATCGAACGTCGGCAATTACCCAGGGCGTAAAACGTTTGGCGAAGGCCACCACGACCGTCCCGATAGCATCTCGGTGGACCTGCCGCCTCTGGCGACCGTGATGTTCCGCTTGGAAGATTGATCGCCCCCAGACGGCCAGAATTAGCGAGAAACGGCAATCAAGACGCCCGCTAGCGGAGATCACTTCTGCCCGAAGCCTCCTGCCTGCTTCGCAGCGATCGATGCGGGCGTCTGGTTTGCAAAATCGACTTTTCCGATTATTCCGTTCATGACGGTTTTTCGGATTGCCGATTTAGAGAGTAACTGGGGCTATGCGCGGCCATGTCGATCGTTTCAGCGACATCTGTCGACGTCGCTGTGAAACATGGAATTCACGCCGTGTGCTCGCCCTGGATTACTTGTTCGTTTTTGAGGGATCAGATATGCCGCGTTGTGTTTCACGCCGGACTTGGATAGCCACCGCAACGACCGCGATGATCGCCGTCAGCACCGCGGATGCTTTGCTCGCCGAAACGCCAACGATCGCCAATGCACTGGGGCATCCATCGTTTCCAAGCCGCGTCATCCGTTTACAACCGGTGGGGGATCGCACAACGCCACCTTTGGTGACCGCCGTCGCCGCCGATCCTCGAGGCGAACTGTTGGCTGCGGCAGGCGACGATTTTGCAATTCGCATCATTAATGTCGCGACGCTCAAAGTGATGCATACGCTCAAAGGACACCGAGACCTGATTCGCAGTTTGTCGTTTGACAATGCAGGCGATTCGCTCGTTTCGGCAGGCAACGATGGCCAATTGATCATCTGGGATCGCAAACGGTCGTTTGAAGTGGGCCAGCGGATGCAGGGGACTCCGGCTCTAGCGTGTGTTTGTTTCGCGCCCGACGGAAACAAAATTGCCGCTGTCGGGTTCGATCCTAAAGTGTTCATCATTGGTGCGATCGGAAACGAAACGCCCAAGTTTTCATGCGATTGCAACGATCTTCGCAGCATTGCTTATCGCGATGATATGCGAGTATTGGCGGTCGGTGGCCGCAGCGGACACTTGCATCTTTTTGATCCGCAAACCGGCAATTTGATCGCGGAACCGCATTTGCATTCATCTCGTATTCGTGACATTGCGTTTCATCCTCATAGCAACAATGTGATCACGGTCGCCGAAGATGGGGTTGTCGCAGTTTTCGACACCATGAATCAAAAGAAAATTCACAGTGTTACCGTCACGTCGGGGCGTCTGTTTGCGATCGCGACGATCGATAGTCAACATATCGCTGTGGCGGGGTCGGACAACGTCATTCACATTGTCAATACCGACAGCGGCGTGATACGACACCGGCTCGAAGGGCATGTCGGCACCGTTTCAACGCTGACCGCAACCGGCGGCCATTTGTTTTCCGGTGGGTTTGACGCCACGCTGCGACGATGGAGTCTTGACGAGTTACATCGTTCGGACAGCCGCATCGCCGAGGGAACGGTTCCGATCGAGCGGTAGCCGCTCGACAGGCTAGCCGCCTAGCCTAAGTAAAGACAACCCATCATGAGTCGCTTTTCGCATTGCGAAAGTATGCTCAATCGTTTCTCTCGCGGAAGCGAAAGACGATTCTATTTGTTCATCGCACACGGAGGTGCCTCGGATGATTTGGAAAACAAAACGCAGCCGATCAATCCAAAGCCAAACACGGACCAAGAACGTCAAGCGACGAATCTTGACGTCCGAGAAGCTCGAGAGCCGTCGATTGTTCGCGGCCGATCCGATTCACGTGGGTGTCGTCTATATCGAGACCGACTATTTGGAATCGGACCAGGACGTTGGTAGCGACTCGCAGGGTGACCGATTCATCCTGTCGTTCACCGGCGGGGCGGAGGGCACCGAGTTAAACGAGCTTCGCATCCGCACCGATAAAGATGGTGATGGGATCACCGTCGGTGACCTGATCTATGACACCGAACTAGGCGGCCGTGGCAAAAATGGCGCTCACGGGTTTCAGATCGTACGTATTCTGACAGCCGATGGGCATACGGTCGAAGCTACCGCGGAAGTCGAAGATGGCGGTCAAGAATTGGTGCTGAGGTTGTCCGGATTTCGCGCGGGCGACCGCTTGGAATTCACAATCGACGTCGATGAAGTGCTGCGTAACCTTCCGGATTTGGATCAATTTAACAGCCGTTTGGATGTGATCGCGTCGGGGCAAGAGTTCCAGGACTCGATTCTCGAAGCAACCTTCAATGCCCCGCATTACGAGACATCACATGCCGATGCGATCTTTTTGAACGACTATGGCGATCCCGCATCGGATCACAATCTAAATTTGCCGCCCGACGAAGGAACCGGCGTTGATAGTCGTCCAAACCGATCGGCCGCCGCAGTCGGGACGACCGGCCAGATCGCGAAACCGATCTCGATTGCCGGCCAAGTTTGGTTGGACAACAATTTGAATCAGACTCGTGACGATGGCGAAGCGGCCGTCGGCGGTGTTACGATTTCGCTGTTCAAATGGGACGAAGCCAGCAATCGCTACGTCGATACCGGTCATCACACGACGACCGATGGCGATGGGCAATACGTTTTTCCACGCGTATTGGGACTCGCTCCCGGACGCTACCGGATTGTTGAAACGCAGCCCGATGGATTATTCAGTGTCGGCGCGATCCCCGGTTCGGTTGACGGCGTTGCCAGCGGACGCGTTGAATCGATCGACGTGTTGGCCGATATCGATATTCCACTCGGGGATACCGATGCGGTCCGTTATGATTTTGCCGAAGCCCAAGCGGCATCAGTGTCGGGATATGTCTATCGCGACGACAACAATGACGGCAACAAGGACGCGGGCGAAACCGGGATCGCCGGTGTGCGTGTTCAATTGGTTCCCATCAACACCCTTTCGGCGCAGTCGGCAATCACTGTGACCACCGCAGCCGATGGTTCGTATTCGTTTAACGGCTTGGCACCGGGAACCTACAAGGTTATCGAAGTCGACCAGCCCGCGTATTTGAATGATGGTCTGGATTCGCCCGGGACAATCAACGGCGTGGTCGTCGGACGTGCCGACAATCCTGGCGATGCGATCCACGACATCGTGTTGGCTGGTGCAAGCGCCGGCGTCAACTACAACTTTGGCGAAACACCCTTTGGTTCGATCACAGGTTTCGTCTACTTGGTCGCGCCCGGCGAAGATTGCGAAGGCCCTCATGATGCACCGGGGAACAAACCGCTCGAAGGCGTGCGTGTGGTGCTGCAGAATTCCTTTGGTACGATCATCGCCGAAACACGCACTGCGGCTGACGGAAGTTACGAGTTTGATGAGTTGCCGATCGGAAATTACCGAATTGTTGAGTACACGCCGGCGGGCCTACTCGATGGCGGTGCTCACGTTGGTTTTGTCGACGGTTCTACGTCGGGGACTGCGGTTGGCGGTGGTTTGATCCAAGAGATCACGATGACGGCCAATGGCCGCGGCGTCGAGTACAACTTCTGCGAAATCGCTCCGGCCACGATCAGCGGATTCGTCTATCACGACCGCAGCGACGATGGGAAACGCGATGGTGGCGAAGAAGGGATTGCCGGGACCACGGTCTCATTGGTCGATGCCAGCGGCAACGTCGTCGCCACCGCCGTCACCGATGCAAATGGACGTTACCAATTCACTGGGATCGTACCGGGTGTCTATCGATTGGTGGAAACTCAACCCAATGATTTCTATGACGGTAAAGACACTGCCGGCACCGTTTCAGGGACGCAGGTCGGAAAGCTCGGAAGTGACGGCGACTCGTTGATTGATATCGAGCTAAAACAAGGGCAAGCCGGTGTCGAGTACAACTTTGGTGAATTGGTCGGGGCAACGCTGTCAGGCCGTGTTCATGTCGATGCCGACGATGATTGTGATTACGACGAAGGCGAAATCACTCCTGCGGGCGTCGTGATCCGCTTGCTTGACGTCAATGGAAACGAGGTCGCACGGACCGCGACCAATGCCGAGGGCAAGTACTCGTTCACCAACATTGCGCCAGGCGAATACACCGTGATCGAAGGCGAAGTCGATGGCTATTTCGAAGGCACATCGCACGCCGGTTCAGCGGGCGGCGTCGCGAATCCGCCGAACCGGATCAGCCAAATTACCTTGGCGTCGGCCGAAGTCGCGGTGGACTACGATTTCTGTGAACGACCGCCTGCGGAAATCAGCGGCGTGGTGTACGACGACCGTGACAACGACAATCGTCGTGACTCGGGTGAATCCGGGATCGGTAACGTGCTGGTTGAACTGTTCAACAGCGATGGCGAAAAAGTGGCGTCCACTCGTACTGATGCCAACGGTGCGTACCGATTCACCTATTTGCCCGCCGGCTCCTATACGGTTCGCGAAATGCAGCCGACCGGATGGTTGCAAGGGGGCCAACAAGCCGGCAGCAATGGCGGCGATGATTCAGTCGACGATGTCATTTCAAGCATACCGATTGGCTGGGGCGATCGATTGACCCAGTACAACTTTGGCGAACTGATGCCCGGGTCGATCAGCGGCGTGGTGTATGTCGACAGCAACGGCGATTGCGTGCGTGACGCCGACGAAGATCCGATCGCAGGTGTCACGATCGAACTCCGCGACGGCGATGGTCAGGTCCTAACACGCACCACCACCGACGCTGAAGGTCAATACAGCTTCGAAGGTTTGCGGCCGGGCGAATACCAAATCTTTGAACAACAGCCCGATGGATTCTTCCAAGGCGGCCAAGTCGTCGGCAGCGGCGGCGGCGTCGTATTGGACCAAGACTTGCTCGGAATGAATTTGTTGGCGGGCGCCAACATTGTCGATTACGATTTCTGTGAATTGCCACCCGGATCGATCAGCGGTGTCGTTTACGTTGACGCCGACGGCAACTTTCAACGCGACACCGGCGAAAGCCCAATCCGCAATGTGACGATCGAATTGCGAAATGACAAAGGCGTCATCGTCGCGACCACCGTCACCGATGCCAATGGTCGTTACCTGTTCGAAGGGCTCGCTCCGGGCAACTATCAAATCTATGAACAACAACCGACCGGGTACTTCCAAGGGGCTCAGCATATCGGCAGCGGCGGCGGCACGATTCTAAGTCAAGACTTGACCGGATTGGCGTTGTCGGCGGGCGTGACGTTGTCGACTACAACTTTGGTGAATTGCCACCCGGATCGATCAGCGGCGTTGTCTATATTGATGCTGATGCCGATCTAAAACGCGATTCCGATGAGGCGACGATCGCAGGCGTGAAAGTCGATTTGCGAGACGCAAACGGTAATGTCGTTGCGTCGACGGTAACCGATGCCGATGGCCGCTACCGATTCGAAGGGCTCGCCCCCGGTGACTATCAAATCTTTGAGCATCAGCCCAACGGCTACTACCAGGGTGGCCAACACATTGGCAGCGGCGGCGGAACGATTCTTGCCGACGACTTGACGGGGTTGACCCTGGGGACCGGTCGCAACGTCGTCGATTATGACTTTGGCGAATTGGTGCCTGGTTCGATCAGCGGCTATGTGCACGTCGACAGCAACGGCAACTGTACTTATGAAGAAGGTGAAAAGCCAATTGCCGGAGTACGTGTCGAACTACGCGACGAAGATGGCAATCGAATCGCCGAAACGACTACCGATGCCAGCGGATTGTACCGTTTTGGAAACCTGCCACCGGGGCGTTATCACATCGTTGAAATCCAACCCGATGGATTTTTCCAAGGGGGGCAGAGTATCGGAAGCGGCGGAGGCGAAGTGATCGGCGACGATCATCTGGCTCTCGACTTGGTCGCCGGGGCGAACGTGGTCCACTATGACTTCTGCGAACGCGAACCTTCGACCATTTCAGGATCCGTGTGGAAAGAGACCGATTTGGACCGCGTGTTCAACTCGGGGGATGTCCCGCTCGGCAATATCTTGATCGATTTATTGGACGAAGCGGGCAATCGGATTGCACAAACGCGTACCGATGCGTTTGGTAACTACCAATTCGCCAACCTCGCACCCGGCACCTACTCGGTCTATGAACATCAGCCAACCGATCTGTTTGATGGGGGGGCGGTACCAGGTTCGGCTGGCGGCACCGTGGCCGATGACGACCTGATCAGCGGCATCCAATTGACCGGCGGCACCAATGCCGTTGACTATGATTTTCCCGAAGTCCCTCCGGCGACGATCTCGGGATATGTGTTCCAGGATGGTTCGGCGATTCCGGCGAACACGCCACCGAGTGCCGAGGATTTGCGTGACTACAAAGACGGGTTGTTGACCGACGATGATATTCTGATCGGCGGGGTAACGCTGGAATTACGCAATGTCCTCGGCGAAGCGTTTACATCCGATCGGGCGCTTGCGGGTGTCTATCCCGATGGCGTGATTCGCGTCACGACGGATGAGTTTGGCTATTACGAATTCACCGGACTTCGTCCAGGTACCTACAGTGTGTATCAGGTTCAACCAGACAACTTCATTGATGGTTTGGATACCGCCGGTTCGACCGGCGGGGTTGCTGTCAACCCAGCTGATGCGTTGTCTGATGACGATGCCATTCGCATTCAAACGTTAGCACTGAGCGAAGCCACGGATCCGCGTGATGATGCGATTCTGTTCATCAATTTGGGCGCTGGCGGATCGAGTCGCAGCAACAACTTTAGTGAGATTGCGATCACCGAACCGGCGATCCCACAGTTGATCGAAGATCCAATCGAAGACACTAAGGTCTATACGCCAATTGAAACATTCGATCCGCAAATCCGTTTGGTTGGGTTTGGTGAGATTCAATCGTTCCGTCGTCCTCTGGTCGCGGACGACGAATGGGCCGTATCGTGGCATCTTAGTGTGATCAACGGAGGATTCCCTGGTGGATCGGCCGACGATGGATCGGCGGTGATCAAGACCGTGGGGGCAACCACGATGCAGCAGAATTGGACCGAGGGCGAACATACCTCCGGTCGCTGGGTAATCGTCAACGCCGATGGCGAGATGATGGAGATTGCCGATCGTTTGACGATGGGCGAAGAAGATGCCGTGGCTTTGACGGGTGACTTTGATGGCGACGGCAAGGACGAAGCCGTGTTGTTCGTCAACGGACATTGGTTCGTCGATCTCAATGGCAACGGTCGCTGGGACGAAGGCGATC
The DNA here is from genome assembly GCF_000346295.1 of Rhodopirellula maiorica SM1. Taxonomy (GTDB): domain Bacteria; phylum Planctomycetota; class Planctomycetia; order Pirellulales; family Pirellulaceae; genus Novipirellula; species Novipirellula maiorica. Next base: position 8,682 of record NZ_ANOG01000204.1, read on the forward strand.
TGTGGATCAAGTTGGGGACCGAACTTGATCGTCCCGTCGTTGGCGACTGGGACGGTGACGGCAAGGACGATGTTGCGATTTTTGGTCGCCAATGGCATCGTGACCCGCAACGGATCAAGAAGGATCCCGGGCTACCCGATCCCGAAAACAAGCGGCGTCGCGAATTGTCGGCCGCAGCATTGTCCAAACATGTCGACGACCGTGGCGAGGATCGCGAGCGATGGCTGCGTCGCGGCAACGATGGCAATTTGCGTGCCGATGCGGTGGATCACGTGTTCCAATACGGCGAACAAGTTGACACGCCGATTGCGGGCGATTGGAACGGCGACGGGATCGATCAAATCGCGGTCTTCCGCGGTGGCACATGGATGCTCGATACCGATGGCGACGGACGATGGACCCGCGACGATGAAAAGGTCGAATTTGGGCGTGCCGGAGACGAACCGATCGTCGGTGACTTTAATGGGGACGGAATCGACGAGATCGGAGTCGTTCGGGGTGATGTTTGGATCATCGATACCGATGGTGACCGCAAGATCACCGGTAACGATCTTCAAATTGAAGTGCCACGGCCAAGCGGAAACAGCCAGCCTGTTGTAGGCGACTGGGATGGCGATGGACGTGATGAGCCCGGGTACTACGACGAAGCGGCTTAAACCCGGCTAGGACGGTCGGCGATATCAGTCTCGCCGGTCTTGACAATCTCGCTGGTCATCTCCGTCGAAAACGAGAGCGTTGCTTCGCGGTCTCGCAGGGGACGGCGAGTCGGGTTGTTGGGTCTGTGACGTTTAACCCATCCGCCCTGAGGAAGCTTCGGATTTCTGAAATGCCGCGTCTGCGGTGTCACGCAAGTTTTGTCGTACAGTTGAGACGGGACGTTTGTTGTTGGTGCTTGCAAGGGCAGCACCCACGTTCTGAATTCGTTCACGTCATGATCTTGCTCGATAGACTTGGCAAGTCATGCTGCCCGAACGAGACGTACGCGCTGGCGGGGTAGGACTTGGCTGAATGAATCTGCGACTGAAGATATTGTTGTCCTTGATCGCGGTCTTCATCACGTATGTCGTGATTGACACAGCGATTCATCAATACGTGGTGCTGCCGCGATTCGTCGCACTCGAGCAATTTCAAGCGACGAAGGATCTGCAGCGTTGCCACGATAGCATCCAACGAGACGTCGATAATTTGCACTTGGTGTTGGACTTGCCAACCGAGTGGGATACTCTGCAAGATTACGTCGATCAAACGACAGATTGCTTTCAGCGTCGCAGCCAACTCCGACCGCCCGGTTCAGATCAGCATCTCGACATGTTTGCCGTTGTCAATCACGACGGCAAGGTTGTCTACCAATGCATTCATCCGCCCGCCTCCAAAGGGAACGTCAGCCGTCCGCAGCAAGCCTCTGTGACCTCGTTTCCCGAGGACGACTGGACGCCAAAGCATCCTGTCATCAAGTCATTGCTGTCGTCTCCAAAGGGAGTCGCCGCCGAAACCCGCGGAATCATCACAACCGCAGCGGGTCCGATGATCGTATTGGGACGACCCATTTTCCGCGAAGGCGATGACCGTGTGGAAGGGGCCTGCGTCGTAGGACGCTTTTTGGATCGCCAAGCGATTGCAGCGAAAGCCGAACAGGCCGACGTCACTTTCCAAGTCGATGCAATTGATCGGTTGACGAAAGCCTCTCCGGAACTTGTACCGGCGTCGTTGCGCGGGGGTGAGAGCCGCGGCAACGTGGTGGCCGCCGCTCCGATTTCGATTCGAGAGCTTGACGACGACCATCTTGTCGCCGAAGGGACGTTGCTTGATATCCAAGGCAACCCGGTATTGTCGACCTATGCCTTTGTTCGTCGCAATATATCGCAAGAGGGCCGGATCGCGATGCATTACGCGATCGGCTCGCTTGTGGCAGCAGCCTTTGTCGTACTTTCGATCTTGTTACTGCTACTGCAACAGATTGTCATCAACCCGCTGAATCAATTGTCTCAGCATGCCACTCGCATGGGAGAGACCGGGAATTTTTCGGCTCGTTCGGAAATCAATCGCGACGACGAGTTTGGGGATCTGGCGACCAACCTCGATACGATGGTTGGGCGTCTGAAGCAGCTCTGTAGCTCGAATCAGCAGTTGCACGTCGAGATTCGACAACGCAAGTCAGCGGAATCGGAACTGCAGCATGCGGCGACTCATGATTCATTAACCAATCTGCCAAACCGTACCCATCTGAAACGGATGCTTGAGTCGCGATTTGCGAACCGTACTTTTAGTGCGGGCAACTGCGATGCACTGATCTTTTTGGATCTGGACAATTTCAAGATCATCAACGATAGCCTGGGGCACGCCGTGGGCGACCAGCTGCTGGTCGCGATTGGTGAGCGATTGCAAGCAGCGGTGGATTCCGTTTCGCGACACTCGGAAACGAAAACAAAAAACTTGGTGGCACGTCTTGGTGGCGACGAATTTGTGATCTTCCTAGGCAACGTCGCAAACGAAGAGGTGGCGACCGAATTTGCCGAACAGATTCGCACCGACTTGATCGGCCGCTATACGGTCAGTGGTCACGAGTTGACACTTGGGACAAGCCTGGGGATTGCGTTTTCAAATGATTCGGTGACTACGCCCGAAGAATTGATGCGCAACGCCGATTTGGCCATGTACCGAGCCAAGTTCAGTGGCAAGCAGTGTTTGGCCGTGTTTGACCACGCCATGCACGAATCGGTCCTGAAACGACTCGAACTCGAAGAAGCACTTCGCACCGTGTTAAAGGACGGTGGGCTGCGGTTGGTTTATCAACCGATCTTTGATGTCGAGACGGGGGTCATCGTCGGACTAGAATCGCTCGTTCGCTGGGATCATGCAACCAAAGGTTTGATTAGCCCTGCCGAGTTCGTTCCGGTTGCCGAAGAAATCGGATTGATCGTTCCTATCGGTCGCTGGATCCTCGAGGAAGCGTGCCGCACCATTCATCGCTTAAACGAAGCCCGCGGCGACGGTCCGCCGATTTCGATCGGGGTGAACGTTTCCAAACGCCAACTCGCCGACTCCGGCTTTGTGGACTTGCTGCGAGACGTGTTGGAAACCGAGAATGTTTCACCGAACCAGCTAAATCTCGAGATCACCGAATCGATGATCATGGATAGCCCCGAGCAGATTGTCGATTGTTTGAGCGAGATTCGCAATCTTGGAATCCGTTTGCACATGGACGACTTTGGCACCGGCCATTCATCGCTGAGCTGTTTGCATCGTTTTCCGATTGATGTGTTGAAGATCGATCGTTCGTTTGTCTCGACGATGGAAGTTGGTGACGATTATGAATCCATCATCCACGCGATCATCACGTTGGCACACAATCTAGACACCAAGGTGATTGCCGAAGGGATCGAGACGACACGTCAACTGCAGCAACTGCGTGATCTGAAGTGTGATTTTGGGCAGGGCTATTTGTATAGCAAGCCGGAGCCGATCGAAGATTTGCAAGAGTTGCTGTCGGCGGTTGTGAATCAGCCTCGAAAAGATCCGCAATTCGGTTTTGCCTCGAGCGATTCGACCTTCTCGATGCTAGCCCCCCACTAAGCAAACGCACAGTTAAGCAAACGCACAGGGGACGAAGACTACAACCGCTGCGGGCGTTCTCACGAGACCCTCTGCACCGCTGGTGAGTCTCTCCGCGAGAATCCTCGCTTTCAAACTCGCCACCGTCGACTCGTGTTGGAAACGAGTCTAGAACGCGGTGCCAGGTCGACCCCAACGAAGCGTGTTGGCATTTTCTGCGGTTTGTGCCGCGGGCTGGTTTAGAGGGTCTGTGCTTGGCATTGGTGTCGTGAAACGTCGTGCGCCTTGAAACGCGGGTTCCATGTTCGTATAAGGCTGATGTTCAGCCAATTGACGGTTTTGTTGCTCGAACGCATTGACCGTCGTTGCGGCTTGATCCAACTGTGGGGCTGGGTGTAACGCCGGTGCCGATTGCGACGAGGCGACGTTATCAGCCGAGCTAAACTGGTCTCCGCCGGATCCGTATTGCGAAGACGCTGCGTTCGGTGAATGAGGGACCATCCCCGGAGCATTCGCATTATGATCACGTTCAGGAATCGGGATCGGTTGCGGATTGTATTGTGGATTGGTTTGGTACTCGGCCGGGGCGCGTTGCGGAGCCAAGTTGATTCGGTTGCCATTGTCCACCGCAGGCGGATAGTAGCCGCGGCTCAATGTATTCATCGTGTTGGACTGCATCGGAGCAACATAGGTGGTCGCCGGAGCCACGCTGTAAGGCGTTTTCGGGGCGCCGGTTAAATCGTGCACCTGCATTCCGTTAAAGCGGACTCGCGGGACCGAATTGGCAGGCTGGTAGCCAGCGGCAGGATTGCCGTTAACCGGATTGGCAAACGTGCCTGAGACGGTGTTGATTTGAGAACGAGTTTCTTGCCAACCCGTGGTCGCCACCCCCGAACCAATGGCTTGATCCTCGTAGCCGCTGCCAGAAACCTGTGCGAGCTGTGGTGGGGCCGTCGGTTGCAACCCGCTGGATCGTGAGGGGGGGAATTGCGAGGGGTTGGACGAAAACGAATCAAACGGTTGAGCCTGACCTGGCGACTGGAACGGTGCCACATTCGTTTGCCCGTACGGCACAAATCCGGCCGTCGCACCGTTCGCGTTTTGGAACGAATTGTTGGGGGGAGGTGGCACTCGCGTCGAGGCACCCAACGGGCTGATTGCCGAACTGGTTCCCACACCTCCGATCGGTGCAGGCGTCAATCCAACCGGGGCCATGGGGCCGACTGGTGTGAGCGGTCCGCCCGCAGTCGGGCCAGTCGTTTGCCTACAGCCAACGTTGGTTAACGCCAACGCGAGCATGCAGGTTCCGAGGCAAAGTTGTCGCATGTCGAACACCGAAAGAATCGAAGGAAATTGGTTCTGACTTGGACCTTTAACAAAAATAAGAAAATTCACGAAATACCAATGCCGCGATTTTCTTATTTGTTTCAGTCCGTCGGCAAACCTTCGGATGGGGTGTATCGAATGCTTTGTTTCACCGATAGCCGATCAGTCGTACGCTTACGGAGGCGAGTACGTCTATTGGCTGACTGTTAGATGATTCACTCATAAAACCGTGAAGAAGTTACCAAACGAAAAAAGCTGGCAACCAAATCAAAATCGTTGGCTGACCAGCTACTTCTGTCTTGTTCGCCCCGCAGCGGGGCGATCGAAAAATCGTCAAAACCTAATCAGGTTTTTAGATCATTTCTTTCAGACCCTTCAAAGGTCGGATCGAAAGCTTCTTGCTCGCTGGCTTAGGGTTCAACCAGATTTCGCTGCCGTCGGCAGGGTTACGGCCTTTTCGCTTTGGCTTTGCAGGAACGTCCTTGAGGATGATTTTGCAAAGACCTGGGATTGCGAACTGGCCTGGGCCACCTTTGCTGATCGCTTTTTCGATTTCAGCGGTCAACGCGTCGAAGACGGCAGCAACGTCCTTCTTCGTCAATTCGGTCGCTTCAGAAATGTTAGCCAAAATCTGAGTCTTGGTCGGAGCCTTTAGTGGGGCTGCCTTGGGTGCGGCTTTAGCCATGTGCAACAACCTTCTTATCACAGGGTGAGAGTAGTCTGGGTTGAGCTTGATAGCTCGATGTTTTCAATAGGGCAAAGTGTTATGTCGGCCATGCCACTGACGCAACCCGGCTTTGCCCAAAAAAGCCCACGTTTTTCAGTGTTTTCTGCAATATGGTCGTTTTCAGACCAGAATCAAGGCTGGAAACGGGGTCGCACAGGGGGCACTAGCAACGGGACTGCTGCTGTCAATGGGAAACTTTATTTTTCCGTAAAATACGCACTTTTACGGTTTTTGAGCTCGAAAACCGATTTTCCCAAGCCCGTTCGCTGACGACCGAACGCAAATTCCGCCCCCGTTTTCGTCCGAAACGAAAGGCGGAACATCGCGATTTTGGGTGTCGATTGACCTACAAATCGGTGGCAATTGCCGCGTCAATCGCTTGATCGCTAAGCGAGTTTTCTGTCCCATCTTGCTCGGCGATCGCGTCGCCTGTTTTGGAGATCAAAGTCAATTCGGATGCGACTTGGCTCATCGCATCATCGACGGCCTCGGTGTTCGCCGAAGCGGACGAACTTGCCAATTGAGTGCGTAGCAGCGACTGGCCAACCCCGTCTTCATCATCGCTGCTGACTCCCATCGTTGTCGCGTCAGTTTGGGTGGCAGCGAGCGAAGCTGAATCATTGCCGCTGGAATCGATGAATTCTCCCTCCGCCGATGTCGAACCCGTATCGGAGGATTCAGACGTGCTGGTCGCTGCCGCAGCAGTCGTCTGCTCGGCAAACGTAACATCACCTTCTTCGACGCTGACTCGGTACAGTTGCATTCCGCCGGATTGACCCAGCGTTTGCACCCGTCGGTCTGCGGTCGTCGGCAACGTCGCCGTGACTTGCGACGTGGTCACGGTGCCAGTCGACGACGTCGTGGTTTTGGTGCCATTGATCGTCAGGTTCGTGCTTGACGAATCGAGCGATACCGTTGGATTTGAAATCGACTTGACGGCCGCCGAAGGGACGACAACGGCGTTTTCACTGCCGGGTTCTACCGCGACGAGCAACGACTGCTTCGGTGTGGATCCGAGCCATTCGCGGATCGTGATGAATTCGGGAAGAAGACGTCCAAGTGAGATGTCGACAGTCATGTCACCATCCTCTGGCAAACTCGTCACCGTGATCTCTTGAGCTGCCGATCCATTGTCAAAGAATGGCAGCGAAGGAATTTGTAACTTGTACGTTCCTGGTAAGATGTCCTTGAACGCAGGCTTATCGCCGGTGAAGGACAACGGAATTTCAACGGCCGTGTTCGAGTCGTCGGTTCCGGTCAACACGATGCCACCGATCTGGCTAGGGTCAATGTCAGTCGACAAAAAGTTTAGCAGCACGTCACGTGGCACAAAGTCAAAGACTTCGACCGTGATCGTGCCGGTGCTCGTCAAACCGCTGCCGTCGTTGACTTGGTAGGTGAACGTATCGGTGCCCTTAAAGCCATCCGCGGGTTTGTAGAAAATGGTACCCGTCGCAGCGTCGATGCGAACGGTTCCGCCAGCCGTCGGAGTACTGAGGTTCGAGAACGTCAGCGTTTCACTGCTGTCAACGTTCGCAGGCAATTCTGCGAGCGTGAAGATTGATTTTTCGCTGGTGCCGTTGTGTTGCTTGGCAACTTGGCTGATGATCGGCGGGGCATCGTTGACCGCCGTGACCGTAAATGTGACGGTGCCGACGGCAATCCCGCCTCCGGTGTCACGAATGGTGTAAGTCACGGTTTCGGTGCCGTTAAAGTTGGCTGCCGGTTTGTAGAAGATTTGAGTGCCATCGTCACTCACTCTCGCAGCACCGCCCTTGTCGGCAGTGCCAACCGAGATAATTGTGAACGCTTGATTGTCCGCATCGGCGGTGTCATTGTTTAGCACATCGAACTGGGCTTCGGCGGCATCCTCGGTCAACGTGAATGCGTCGCCGTTAGCGGTCGGCGGTGGGTCGGCTGATTTGACTAGCAATGACACGGTCGCCTGGTCAGTCAACGATCCGTCTGAAACGGTGTAGGTGAACGAATCGCTGCCGGTAAAGTTCGCTGGCGGCGTATAGAGAACCGATTGACCATTTGCAGAGATCGTGACCGTTCCTCCGCTGGCGGTGGTTCCTTGGACGGCGGTGACTCGAAGAGTTTCGCCGGTGTCAGGAGTAATCAAATCGTTCAGCAAGACATCCAGCGGTGTTGAGGTCGAACCTTGGTCGACGTCAAATGAATCGTCGGTGGCGGTGGGGGGATCATTCACTGGCGTCACCGTGACGGTCACCGTGGCATCCTCTTGAATACCTTGGTCGTCGCGAACGCGATAAGTGAATTCAAAGGTGCCATTGAAATTGGCGTCCAACAAATACGCAACTTTACCGTTTTGGACACTGACGGCCGCTCCGCTTGTTGGCTGGGTCACCGAGACGAGCGTCAATGAACCTGTCCCACTAATGACGTTGTCATTGGCCAGCACATCGATGGTGGATGGCGCGGAATCTTCGGCCACGGTCACCTGATCATCGGCAACGGTAAAGTTTTGCCCGATCGCAAGCTGTACGCTGCCATAGGCAACCGCGTCGGCAGGAATGCGGTTGTCGTTACCGTACAGCAACACCTCGCTGTCGGCCGCATCGGCGGGTTCCGAGCGAATATTGACCGTTCCGGTTCCCAACGCTTCCATGCGAATCGTCGCAATCAGGCTGTCGGTCAATTCGCTCGGTGTCAAGCGATCCGTTGCCGCACCGAGTTCATCGATCAAACCGTCCGAAATCGTTCCCTTTTGCACGGTGGGGAAGCGATCACTAAACGTGATCGCGGTTCCGGCCTTGGGTTGGATCAAACCACTGTCGAACAGAATGTCGGCAAACGCGGCAAAGATCCCGTCAAGATCATCGCCGGTGCGAGCATCGACGCCGATCATGTTCAGGTTGAATTCTTGGCCGACTTGGACTGCGGTGATCGGGTTGCCATCGAGGTCGGTGATCGTCAATTTGATCTCGGCGATCGGTTGGCCGGCAACGTTGACGTTGAACGATTCGGTGCGAACGTTGCCCGCAGCATCGGACAATTCCAGCGTGAACGTGTTGTCGCCAATCTGAGCTTCGGTAGGCGTCCACACGATCTCGCCGGTCGCCGCGACGATGGTCGCACCAGCAGGTGCTGTCTTCAGTGTGTAGGTGAACCCGCTGCCTTCTTCGCTGCTGATCAAATCGGTGCGGAATTCGCGTCCCACGTTGGCTTGGGTGGCTGCGGTATCCGCTACGCTGCCCGGTGCCTCGGTGTCGTAAACCACGTTGATGCCGGCGGTGCGTTCGCTGGTGACGCCATCGACGGTTTGGCGAGCGGCGATGTTGTAGGTGCCATCACCGAGCGCGGCGATGTTGTTGGTCGTGATGGTGATCGTCGAACCCGTTGCCGCGCCGACGCCCACCACCGTGTTGGTTGCGGTATTGACTAACTCGACGGTTGCACCTGAGGTGACGCCCGAAACAACAAACGACAACGTGCCGGCGTTGGTGATGTTGTCGGTCGTGCTTGTTCCCGTGTCACTTGACGAACTAAGATCGATGCCCGTTGGTGTCGCTACCGATTCACCACTGCCAAAGGTGAACGTCACCAATTGGGTGTCCATGTCGCTTGATGAATTGCCGGTCACTCCGGTTCCCGGCCGCACACCGACCAACACGGGCACGGTTCCCACGAAACCGGCTGCGGGAGTCACCGTGACCACGCCGGTGGTCGGATTAACGGTCGCAGTGGCCGCTGCGGTGTTTTGTGAACTGGCGAAATAGGTGACCGCGTCGCCTTCGACATCCACGCTCGACAACGCAAGCGTCGCGTTGGTTCCGCTGGCGACCGCCGCAGGGTCAGTGACGTCATTCAAAAACGGTTGGCTGTTGGACGTGTCCGCGATGACGCTGACCGTGGTGGTTTCCGAATAAGTACGGCCTTGTGCATCGGTCACGGTGTAGGTGACGTTGGTGGTTCCGGTCGCGTTGCCTTTGGCCTTTAGCATGACCACGGCATTTTCGGTGTCATCGAACACGTCGACGCTGGTGATGCGAACTGCGGATGTGGGCTTGTCGCTTGAATCGGTCGCATGTTCGCTGATCGCTTCGCGAACCTTTTCGCCTTCGACAAGCTGGCCAAACACGCTGTGGTTAAAATCGAGAAAACGCTGCGGCCCTTCGGTGATAAAGAACTGCGAATCGTTGGTGTCATCGCCCGCTTTGGCATACGACAAGATGCCGGAACCGGTGTGCATCAGTTCCTCATGGAAATCATCGTCAAAATCACCCAGCGTCGAACCGCCAGTACCGGTTGCGGTCGGATCGCCTCCCTGCAGCACGAAGTTGTCAATCACGCGGTGAAATTCAATGCCGTCGTAAAAATTTTGGCCGGCTAGGGTGATCACTCGCCCGCTCGCCGTGGGCGCTCGATCCTCGAATAATTCGAACACCATGTCGCCATAACCATCCATGTCGATGCGGATCGATCGGTTCCCCGACAACACGACCGCTTCCAACAGATCGGGATTTGCGACGCTCACCGTGACTGTCAATGGTCCGCCATCGGGATCATAGGCGTCTACAGGAACGTGTAGCGGAGCTCCGATTTGGACCGTTTTGTTGCCGATCGTCGCAAACGAAGGCGTTTCGCCTTGCGGAATCGCGACCCCGCTACGAGCGCTCAGCGTCGCCAGTGTCTGCACGCCCACCAGCCGAGTGCCGTCGGGGAATTCCCAAGTCGGATAGCTGGTGATGCCTTCGTCAATCGCGAGCTGCGATGGAGTGCGATCCGGATTGGTGACCTCGATAAACGGTAAAAATTTGCCTCCGTCCTCAAACAACTCTTTTTGCTCGGTACACGCAGGGCACCATTCGGCGCCGTACATGATGACGCCGGCTTCATCGAGCGCTTTGGCAAACGCAACAAGATCGTCGGTCAATTCGCCTTCGGCCGCCCGAGAGACGCTGCTACCGGTCTGTGAAGCAATGCTGCCGGTTTGAGATGCCAAGGTGCTGTATGTCTGGTCGCTAGCACCGTCAGTTGACATCAATTCGACGTCACCCGCCATCAATTGACGTTGCTCGAGCGATTCCAGCAGCAATCGGCCACGTTTTACCGAAGCCGGGCTATTACCGCCGGTGCTGAAATAGGTCAGAAAATCGCGAAGGATTCCGCGACGTTCTTTTTTCGATGGGTTTACGGCGCTAGAGCGGTTCTCGGAGGAATTCGAGTGGTTCTCGGAGTTGCGTCGCATCAGTTCTCTCAGGCGGCAAGTGCAAAATAATAGCGGGCGGTCATGTCCAGTCCGGTTTGGAATCCGGCTGCACATGGCCCATGTATCGGGCCCATTCATCGGGTATTCGTCGACAACCTACAGCCGTTAAGACGAAAAAATTCGGTACAACCCGCAAGGTTTACCAAACCATCTTTGTGGGGAGCGTGTTTCGTCAGCGGCTTTGTGTCACGGAATTTGCCTTAGCAAGGCAGAAGTAATGAGGGGCTGTACTGTTTCAATAGGACGAAAAACTCGCCTTAATTGTTCCCATATTATCGAGGCGGGTGCGTTTTCGGCAAATTATTTGCCAGTCGTGCGTATTTTGCGTCCCGCTGTTGCAATCCATTCCCGCAAAACAGTTTCGTTCGCCTTCCCAAGATTTAAAAACACTGCCAGAATAGAGGGTTTACACACAAACTCTCGCGAACACCTCTCCCCACTTTCCTCTTTTGCTGGCAATCACTGTGGAACGGCGTCTACTTACTTTCATCATTTACTCCACAGCGTTCTTGGCCATCTATATGTCGTTGCGGCATTGGGTGATGCCCCCACCGAAACCGATCGCCAAAGACAAACAGCAAGTCGCCGCTCCGCTGGATGAAGACGTCGAAGACCAAGACGATGCGGACTCCGAGGCGGCCCAGACGCTTACCGACACGGAGTCGAGCGAGAATCCGGATGCGGATGTTGCTGACGCCGCCGCAGACCAGGTAACGCCCGAGCGTCCAAAGACGCCCGAGTGGGTGACGCTGGGATCGATGGACCCCAAATCGGGTTACTCGATGATGGTCACCCTGAACAGTCGTGGGGGGGCCATTGAGCGAATCGAATTGGTCCAACGCGAAGAGGGCAACGGCAAACTGAAATACCGCCGCGTTGATGTCCGTAGCGGATACATGGGCTATTTTGCCGCCAGTACTGCCGAATCGGTCGATGGCGTCCGAGTCAACGTTGTTGCCCCGGGAACTCCGGCGCAGATCGCCGGACTGCAAGTGGGCGACATCATTACCAAAATCCACGGCAAACCGATTGTCCGCCGCAATGACATCGATATTGCACTGGCGGAAACCAAGCCGGGCGAATCGGTCAAGGTCGAAATGCTTCGTCGCAGCGACGCAGCGACATCAAGCGAAGCGGCCGACGATTCGCTGACGCCGCAAACGGTCACCGTCCAGCTTAGCGAGCACCCTTTGGATCTGATTCGTTTGGCTCGCGATGGAGGTGCCGACCAAGTCATTGGTAACCAATCCGAGTTGTCCTGTTTGCTGACGTTAGCTCAGGTCAATCGCAAAGGGATCATGGTCGGCGACGAAGCAATCAAAGGAATCACGGATCCCGCCACGTTGGTGTGGACGATCGAAAAAGCAAACAAGTCCGCAGCCGACGCGCTGAGCGACGTTGATGAGTTGAGCTTTCGCTTGAAACTCAGCAGCGATGATCTCGACAAAGCCAAGGGGCAACCTTTGGAATTGGTTCGCAGCTATCGTTTGCCCAAAGCGAGCTATGTGATCGACATGGGGATCGAAATCGAGAACAAAGGCGATCAGCCGCAAGACCTTGCCTATCGTCTTTTTGGACCCAACGGTTTGACGTTGGAAGGTTGGTGGTACAGCAACAAGATCAGCCCTAATTTCAGCGGAGCGGCGGCTCGCGATATCGTCTACACCAGTGTCGCAAATCGTCACGAATTGCTAAGTGGCTATGACCTATTAAAACTTGCAAAGAAGCAGCCCGAGGATCCTGATCAATCGATTTACTCGCCCGATTCTGACATCAGCACTCAAGCACTGAAATATGTTGCCGTCGATGCTCAGTACTTTGTAACCGCTTATCTACCGGAGGCTGGGAAGAAGGCGTTTACCGATTTGCAACGCGTTTCAGCGGGGATTGTGGCGGACGCCGATGAGATCCCTCGTCACAAAGAGCGTGCGGTCAACACGACGTTTTATCTGACCAGCAATGTCAGCACCGTGAAACCGGGCGAGTCATTGTCACAGACGCTGCGTCTGTTCGCCGGACCCAAAGATCCCGACGTGGTGGAAGAATACGGCTTGGGCGACACCATCTATTACGGGTGGTTTTCCCCGTTCGCCCGTTTGTTGGCGAGCGTGTTGCATATCATTGGCGGCGTGATCGGTAACTATGCGGTCGCGATCATCTTGTTGACCGTATTGGTACGGGGATTGATGTTTCCGCTTAGCCGAAAAGCTGCCATCAATGCCCAACGGATGCAGGAACTGGCACCCGAGCTGAAGAAGATCTCCGAAAAATACAAAGACGACATGGAAGGCCGTTTGAAGGCGCAGCGTGAACTGCAGGCTCGTGTCGGTTTCAATCCAATGGCCGGTTGTTTGCCGATGTTTCTGCAGTTGCCGATCTTTATCGGGTTGTACCGAGCGTTGTCAGTCGACATCGAACTACGTCAAAAAGCGGTCTCCTCGGCGACAAGCTGGGCGTCCAACTTGGCCGGTCCCGATATGGCTGCCTATTGGGGCGATTGGATGTGGGACTATCTGTCGGGCCGTGGCACGGGTTGGCTTGGTCCCTATTTCAATGTCCTGCCTGTGTTTGTGGTCGGGTTGTTCCTGTTGCAACAGAAAATGTTCATGCCGCCGGCAACGGATGAGCAAACCGCGATGACTCAGAAAATGATGAACATCATGACTTTGATGATGGGCTTGTTTTTCTTTCGCGTTCCCGCCGGACTCTGTATCTACTTTATCACCAGCAGTTTGTGGGGCATTTGCGAGCGGATCTTAGTCAAGAAGACGCTTCCCGATAAAAAGCACTTTGATCTTGGCGTGATCGATGGCACCGCGGTTCCGACCGAGAAGAAGGACAAACCGTTGACGCTGGCCGATCGAATTCGCAAT
>NZ_ANOG01000205.1 GCF_000346295.1 Rhodopirellula maiorica SM1
TTTTGGAAATCTTGGACTACAGGCAGGAATAGCGGTGCCTCGAACCCAAGAGAAACCGGTAGCGACGCCCGTAAATCATTGACGATGGAATTCAAGAAGTGATCGAAGTCCATTGATCCGTGACATATAGACTCGTCCTTCGGCCTTAATCTCGCCCATGCGAGACCGCTATTAGGTGACCCAACATCGATCGCATACACAACATGTGTCTTTAGGCCCGAACTGCTAGTGCAGGCTGCCAAATCCACGTCTAGCTCAGTTTCCGGAGCGACCGGTATGGGTTGACCTGCTACCGGCAACAACTCATCCGCCGCTTCCAGAGGCGTTTCTACTTCGATCCTAATCATGACCCCTGGCTTAATCCATTCCGGCGGGGGAGGTGTCTGGCAAGATAGCGTTGCATGTTCATCATTTGGCACAGTGAAGATCCAAGGCTGGCGGCCGGCGGTGGGATCCGTGACCTGCACGCGAGCATCGCGACAGTAGCCGAGTTCTTCAGCGAGTGCGAGCCCGCGTACCATGATTTGGGAACCATTCCGGAAAGACACAACATGATGGGCGACGGGCATGAGAATCCTCTAAAGATTTCGATGCGGTCAATGAGAACGTTTCGAACCGCCCGGGTAATATACACTGGCAAACGGACCAGAGTCACGGCAAGGACCAAGGCGACGCCGCCGTGTTCGCGGTTTAGTCTCACTTTGACGTAGAAGCTTGTCCCTTTGATGGCTCAAGAGAAATCAATCGCAGCTTCTAGCGATACACTTCGTGCAATTGCTTGAAACACCGCGACAGATTCCGCGTGGTCTGGGGCGTTACGGATTTGGGTGGAGTGACTTCGTTTCCGTGATCGTTTATGTTTCCCGCTTTTCAGTTCGAAACTGCATCCGGACGGTGTGTCCCGTGCCGGTTTTCGACCTATATCACACGCCGATGAACCTGCACCGGAGGCCGACATCGGACGTAGTTCGCGTGCTGCCTCCTGCCGACGGTTGCATAGACCGTCGCGGCGAGGGCGGCGGTCAAGTCTGAAGGGATCGGCGGTGTTGGACCTCGGTTTTTTCACTACTCGTGTGAGTCAGTGTTTTCGAAACGAAGGACGCCAATCACCAAGTCCCGACATGCCTGCGGTCGCGAACTATAGCTGTTGTGGAAGCAATGCAGGGAGCGTAACGTGTATTGACGTCTCGATCCCAGAATTCGTCCTCGGCATTGGTGTTTTTTGCCAGAACTCGTTTTGGTCGATTTTCGTTGATCGCATACGTTGACTGCATCAAAGTCAACTCCACTTTCATCTACGGTGAGGATCAACGATGCGCTCAATGACAGACAAGGACTTCTTAGAGCTGCTCGAAGCGAATGGAAAGGCCGAAAAAGAGCGGGAAGAGCGAATGCTGCTCGATGACCGACTACGGCTTTTTCTAAGCCAGTGTAGCTCCCGCGGAGCTCGCTACTCTCCCGGTAAGTCCATGCTCCCAAACCACGCCCAACTAGCAAAGTATTGCGGCTGCGATCTTTCGACGATCGGAAGGATTGAGCAAGGAAGAACCACAAAACCACCGCTTGCGACGGTGGCTACGTTAAGTGCTCTGGCTGGCATCTTCCCAGCTGCTCCCGAGCACGCATTCTACGCAGAGCAGAAGGCAAGGATTGCGGACGCGGATCGCTGGCTCGGCAAAGCTCCCGAGACCCGAGGCGAGCTCCATGACGCCTTGATCGACGGCATTCTAAAACGCCGCGACACAGCCTCGCTGAACTAACGAGCAACTCCTCTGGGCGACGCAGCAACTATACAAACGCCGGCAGTTTTCTGCTGGCAGAACAAGCTGATGCGTCGATTCATTCCGGGGCAACACGAAGCTTGCCAGTCGGTCGCGCTGAGCCGTACGCACTACCGAGTCACTCGCTTGCTTCAGCAACGACGCGTCGACTCACCTTCTTAAATCATTCCTTCGGGATGAGCACGACTGTTTCGACATATGTCCGTCATCCCTTTTTAAATATGTAGAGCACAGACAATGGCAAAAAAAGCATACCAGCCACGTTATCGCAAACCCTCTATCCAATCCGCCATCGAACATTTTGGCCTCAAGGGAGTTCACCCCGCGTGCGAATCTATTCCAGAAATTGATAGTCGTGAGTTCGATATCTTGGTCGAATCGATCGAAAGGAACGGGTTGGAGGTTCCAGTTTGGGTGAATCATGACGGAATCCTGCTGGATGGTCGATCGCGACTGCGAGCTTGTTTTTTACTCGACATCGACCTCTCAGACGACCAAATCGAAGCAACCGAATTGTCTGCAAATTTAATCGCCGACGCGAACCTCGTGACGCGGCAGCTAACACGTGATCAACGGACGATGAGAGCAATCAAGTTGCTGGCAGACGAACGAAAGGAAGCTGCTAAAAGACGACGCAAGGGGGCGGAGCGAGGACGGAAGAACCGCAGAAACCCGCTTGGAACGAGAGACGTACCAAGCAGGCGGGCACCAAGGGCACTTGATATCGCCGCCAAGAAAGCCGGGGTGCCACGTGATGATCTTGCGGCGGCCGAAAAACTTCAGAAGAGAGACCCAAAGGTTGCCGGCCACGTTATGGACGGAAAGTGCACACTTGATGAGGGATGTGAAGCGGTACAAATCTACAAACGAGCAAAACGACGCCGCAAGAAAAAGACCTTTCGCAAGTCATATGGCAGTTACCTCGACTACGCTACCACCTTTTCCGACCATGGCACTACCATCAGTGATCCAGATGACGGAATCCGGAGAGTCAGATGTGGAAAGGTTATCGTCTTTCGGCACTCCGAGTGTAACCATCAGGTATTTGCCTACCGACGAAAAAAGTACTGGATCGTTCGTGCAACCAATCGGTCAAACCGGATCCCATGTAAGACATGGCAACGCGCCGAGAAGCTTGCCGTTCACTGGATGATGCAACAGTGGAAGGACGCCAATTCGCCAGATGCCCGTCCCAAGTCGCAGAAAAAGAAAAGGAAGGGGCGAAAACGAGTTGGCATGGTGCGCGTAGAATGAGACCGGAATTAAGCTACCAAGCATGCTTTTTGCTTGGACTGGGCAGAGTTCACGACCTGGCAAGGGGGGCAAATTACCATCACGGAATCAGCTCAAAAGACAAGGTTTCGCGACACCGTTCCATGGATGCCATCTGGAATGAGGACCATTCCAGGCCCAAAGTAAGTGTTTCGCTACGAGGGCTTGCTTGGATCAAAAAAATCGAGATGGTATCCGTCGAGCTCGGTTTTCGCCGGAAATGACGGTCGAAAACGCGTTTTGCGATGCGTTGAATCATCGTCAACGTCGTGCCAAGCGAACGTTTTGCGTATCCTTCGCAAAACACACAGAACGCTTGCTTGGAGGGGCGCAAGGTGTTTAAAAAAACTCGCTGGGAGCTAAAAGTAAAAGCCACGACTGCGACGAGTTCCCTCGTCGCAATCATGGCGATACAACGTTTGAGTCACTCGCTTGGCAGTCGACTCTTAAGCGTTTCGATTAGCTCGCTCGCTTGCCGGATCGACAATTGCCTTGGTGACGAGACATCGTATTCAGCACCGAGTAGGCTTGTTAATTGAACATTCGCCTTCGCTGCGATTGCATGGATCGCCCGAATTTGGGCCTCGGTCGCCTCGCGTATTCGCGGTTGCTTGCTACCGTTGTCCGACTGAGGCTTGCTTGTCTGTGGTTGAGCCGACGGCTCGGAATGCGATGAAACAGTTGGCAGGCACTCGCTCTGAAGCTCGCGATGCACTTCGTCATGGCAGAGCCGAAAGGCATCCTGGATTCGCGAAACCAATTGGCCGTGTTGGTCTGGATCAGTTTCACTGTCCAACTCGAATTCAATCTGGCAACTTGCACCGCGGCTACCAAAATTAGGTTGGCCAACTTTTTGGCTGACGCCAATCGTGAGTCGGGATGTCATGGCGATAGTCTCCGAAAAGAAAGGGAATTTGGATCGAATGCCAGCGTACTAGGAGTCCACTGGCAGAGACAGCTGTTGTTTGCGTGGCGGTTTTCAAAACGACCGCAGTGGTCGCCCGAAGGCAGCACTACGAGGCAACCCATTCGGTCGCATGCCAGTCGGCAGCGTCGACGGTGACGGCCTGACGCTGGAACGGATCTTCGACGCGAACGCTAGTGTCATACTCTGCGAGCCATCGGCTGGGATCCGAAGCAGCGAAGCCACTGGAGTAGTCGACACAGGGCTTGAGGCGGATCGATGTCCGGGGACCGACGTTGAATTGCAACCGTCCGTAGCTCACCGCGTTCTGGGCAAGGATGAACATCGCTCCCCAGTCGGAAGCCGAAAACAGCCGCTTGAAAGTCTCGTCATCAACAACGCTTGGCTTTGCGGAATCAATCGGATGCGTATGGATCCAGACCCTGGCGAACTGGTCTGGCGAGCGGCCCCCTTCAAGATGACGGGTGAACATGTCGGCCACCGACTCATCATCAAAATCAAGTGTCGTCATCGTGCAAACTTGTTTGGCCAATTCGACGTCTTGGACGAGCAGCGGATTGTTGGGATCACAAATCCCGAACCCGCCGACCTCGCTTGGGCCGACATCACGCAGAAATTGTAGCTTTGCCCAGGCGTAGGGCGTGAACCAAAGTTTCGGCGTGGCAGAGCACGACAACTTTCGTTTCTGGTTTTGCCAGGAAATCATTTTTATGTTCCTTGAGTTTAATGTTGGTGCCTCATCACGAACGATCGGCACAGCGTCATAATGCTGCTGCGTCATCAGTTGCGTTTGTTGGCGGAAAGTGAATGAGAGTACCGTCGGCTCGGGAATCGGAGCCGACGACGACCGCGACGCGGTTGGCAAGTGGGTGCCAACCGACCACGTCGCGATGAAAGCTTGGAGGAGTTGGGGCGTTGGGATTTAGCCCAACCAATCCAACCCTTCTGTTTCAGCTTGGTGGACATTAAATTCGTCCCAGTCGATGATGTGGGGACCGAGAGACTCGGCTTCGGGGTCAGAGATCGGTTGCGATGGATCGGCGATCAAGAAACCGAGCCGCTTGATCGTGGAAATCGACTCGCCGGTCGCCGCGGCAACCGAGCGATAGAGATCGGACTGAGGCATGGTCAAGATTCTCCATATGAGAGATTGAGGAAACGAAAAAAGCCCCCGTTCGCTGACGACGAGTCAACGAACGGAGGCTTTGAGGTACGCAGGAAGTCAAAGAAGCTCAGCCTCTTTGAGGCGAGAGCCAGTGTTCACGCAGCCAAGCGACTTCCACTGCTATCGCTTGGCTGCGACAATCAAACGGTCCTAACGTGGGGCCGCCGACGGGCGACAGATCAACAGACCACTTGCCCGCCGAAGTTGGCTCGACGTGAGAGCCACGCTGGATAGCGACTTTGCCGATCAAGTGAAGATCGATCGCCTCGTCGTAGACCAGCCGGACGTTTCCGTCGGGCTCGACAATCATGTCCATCGTCGTCACCGTGCTCGCCGCAAGATGCTGCGGCGGGGGCGATCGGTCATCCATCCGTCCAGCGATGCTTCGACTCGCGTCAGTTCGCTGGCGACGCGTTGCCGCACATCGGTCTTCTCACGCAACTGCTGAGGGCGAACGCTACTAACGATTTGCCGTGCGTCGGCTACCAACCGGTCGAGCTGTTCATCCGAATGGATGTTCAATCGCTGGAAGCGATCGAAGAACTCTAGCAAGTTAGTCACCGCGGTATCGCGGAAGACTTTGGGGGATCCGTCTTCCTCGCCACAGAGACGTTCGGAAAGATGACGGACCAACTGCTCGAGCTCCTCAGCGAACGCTTGCTCGGCAATCCGCGCCGCTTCGTCGAAACGCTGCTGCACGCGAGCACATTCGCTGTAGTACAACTGCGGACTGACTCGCAGCAGGTACTCCGGCGGATTACAGCTCGGGTAGTCCCACTCGATACCAAATTGATCACTCAGATTCGAGTCGTAATCGCTGGGGTCAAACAAGTCGCCGAGTCGCTCGCGAGCTTGACTTATCAACTCGTCATAGTGCTGTTCGAGTTGCTGCACCGCTTCGGCCATCTCGGCACGAACCGAGGTCATGTGCACATCGAAAGTAGGCACATCGCTGCGGCGAATCAATCGCATCCCTGGTTCGGTGTAGGGAAGTGTGTTGGATTTCCAGTATTCCGTTGCCTGGGTCTTCACCGAGGTCAACGCTCGATACGCCGGATGGCTTGTATCAATCAGCTTTTTCGATGCCGAGACCGACTTGGTATCCGCATCGAAGGTGACCGCAGCCTGCCGCTTCTGGTCAGTGTTGAGTGTTTTGCGAGCACTCGGCCAGTGGATTTTCAGTCGCACTGCGGTTGTTTCCGACTGCAACCGTTCACCGACACTGGTCTCAGCTTGAGGGGCAGCGGGCCGGGTATTTTGTTGCTCGCTCGTTTCAAGGGTAACGCTCATTGCGTTGTCTCCTTCGGTTTAAAGGGAATGTTTCAAATAAAAAAGGCCCCATCAGCCTGTAGGGCCGACGGGGCTATTCGTTGGGTAGTTGGTTGGTTGAAAACGCTCGGTCTAGCCGGGCGTCATGACTCGCGTGAAGCGAGCCGTCGTGTGTTCTGTGAGTCGACCTTTGGGCTACTTTCGCTTGGTGTCACATCGGGCAGATGCAGCACTTCATCGATCACAAGATCACAAACTGCTTCGGAGTCTTGATCAGACTCCCGCGATCGAAGCACACAAGCGGTCAGTAGCAACGGCAGCAAACAGCAGGCAAGGAGGACCGAGGAGGTGATAGCGGCCGCTAGAATTGGCTCGCTATATTCACGCTCGTTCCACTCGCGTCGATCGCTCTCCAGGAGGTCACGCTGACGACCGATTTCGGCCCGTTCCTGCTGAATGTCTTGCTGCAACTGCAACCACTGGGCATCACTCAGATCGCGGCCGGATGGCCCGCATCCGACCACCAGCAATAGAAGAAGGCTCCAGCCGATGATTGTTACGATTCGCTGGATCCGGCTCTCCGGAAACATCGGTTTCCGCATGGTAAAACTCTCTATTCACGAGACGAGCTAGTAACGCTTTGAGCCCTCGCCGCTGACGCCGCAGTTGGATCACCATCAGCGATGTCACTGCAAGCGAAAACGAGAGGATCAAACAAACAATGAGGATAGGGCTCATTGGCATCCTTTCATAAATGAAATGAGCCTGAACCTACGCAGTACAGGCTTGTGCGAAGCAAACACTCATGCGACTTCGGTATCAATGACGTCATGCGGACGTCTGGCAAGACGCACTAGTGCCGAGGACTAGTTCTGGGACGAGCGATCGAATGACGATCAGTTTCGTGACGGCTTGGCCGATACCGCCCGCCGCCGCTTCGGCGAACTGCCGCTGCACCGATAGATCCCCGATTGATCCGATGACAAGCACCGACCATCGGCCCACTGGCGAAGCCGTTCGATCGATTCCGCTGAAGTGACCGCAACCGGAACCACGTTCTCGGCCGCTTGTGTCAAAGGCGTGTCGAGTAGCGCCGCCAACCGGCAGCAAGACTTGATCTCCGCTCCGGTCCACTGGTCATCTTCTGGGCGATCCTCGTCGGCACTGATCCCGAACTGATCGAGATACAATTGCCAGATTTCATCCTTCTGTTTGCGGCCGGGCAGATCCAGGAAGAACACGCCATCAAAGCGTTCGGCACGACTGAACTCCGGTGGCAATCGTTGGACGTCATTCGCAGTGCAAATCACAAACACGTCCGAATCGTGATCGTTCAGCCATGTCAGGAACGTGCCCATCATGCGAGAGGACACACCGCTATCGTTGGCACTGCCAGCGGCACCGGCGAATGCCTTTTCGACTTCGTCGATCATCAGCACACAGGGTGCCATCGCGTCGACAGTTTTGAGGGCTTGGCGTGTTCGCTCTTCGGACTGTCCAACGAGCGAACCCATCAGACTGCCAACATCCAAACTGAGTACGGGCCGCCCCACCTCTTTGCCGAGACATTTACAGAACTCGCTTTTGCCGCATCCCGGAGGTGAAAGCAGCATCACGCCACGCGCTCGCACCGATCCACCTTGACGGGATCGCAGTAGCGTGCGACGCGTGAATGCCTTCAACGAAGACAAACCACCGAGTCTGCTAAAATCCGAATCGCCACGATGAAGTGAAAGCAACCCAGAGGATTTTAGGGCTTGCGTCTTTAGTTCCCAGACGGCTTTTGGCTGTAATCGTTGATGACGCACCAATGAAAGAGAATACGCATTCTCTGCCTCCAAACGAGTTAATCCCGTGGCTGCATCAATGATCGCCTGTAGCTCATTCCCTTCTGGTAATTCACCCTCAGCCGTCGCGACCCCGCGAGCGATCTCTTCCAGCTGCTCACGATCTGGCCGAGGATGATCGACAGTGACAAACAGCGTCGCCAGTTCGGTGGGCAACTGGACGTTGGGTGACAGGATGACCACGAAGGTCCGTGTCGTCTTGCCCTCCACCACCGCTCGATATACCGCTTGCACAACTTCCGCCGATTGCAAGAAACGGTGAAAGTTCTTGAGTACGAGGATCGTTGTGCCATCACCGCCGGCCAAGGAGCGGAGCGAGGCTACAGCCGAGAGCGGATCCGTCGCTTCGATACCAACATCACTGCCGCCGAAGCCGTGCATACCACGATTGACATCCCAGAGCACGAGCTGCCAGTCCTCA
>NZ_ANOG01000206.1 GCF_000346295.1 Rhodopirellula maiorica SM1
ACTCACGCTCACGGTTCGATCGAAACCCCGGGGGGCTTAGGCCCCGAATCAGAAACCGGCGACGAACATGAACACAGTCATCCCCATTCGCATGATCATGGGCATTCGCATCCGCATGATCACACGCACAACCATGGATCGCATGAACATGATTCGCATGAAAAACATAACCACGCCAAGGACATCGGTTGGTTGGGCATGTTGTTGGGACTCGGATTGCATACGTTGATGGACGGTGTGGCGCTTGCCGCCAGCGTGACGGCCGAATCGCACCACAACCCATGGCTGGGGCTTGCCGGTTTGGGCACGTTTCTCGCCGTGGTGCTGCACAAGCCGTTAGATGCGTTTGCGATCACCTCGGTGATGAAGAAAGGCGGCTGGACGCCCACCCAGCAGAGTTTGGTCAATCTGACATTCTCGTTGGCATGTCCGCTCGGTGCGATCGCGTTTTATATCGGTGCGAATCAACTTTCCACCGATGGCACCTTGTTGGGTTGGGGCTTGGCAATCTCAGCGGGATTTTTCATCTGCATTTCATTGTCCGACCTGCTGCCCGAAGTTGCCTTTCATGACCATGACCGTTTCAAATTGACCGCGGCGCTTCTGATCGGTGTAGCGTTGGCCGTTGGAATCGAAAGTTTGCCAGGCCACAGCCATAATCCGGCTGTTCCGCCAGCGAAGGCTGAGATTCCGCCGTTGATTGAGAACGTGCAGCCCTAATCGCATGGGTTGCACGATATGGAAAACGAGAGCGGACTCGCGGCAACGCATGCGATCAAACGCGTCCTGTCCCCCTCATGCCCTGTCATCCCCGCGTTCCTGTCATCCCCGCGTTCCTGTCATCCCCGCGTTCCTGTCATCCCCGCATTCCTGTCATCCCCGCGTTCCTGTCACCCCCGCGTTCCGAGGAAGCTAACGTGCAATTCCTGATGGACTGGCAATTTGTGATGGACTGGTTTGAGAGTCTCCAGTGGGAACGCTTGGTTCCTGAGCTGATTGGCAAGGCGCTGGGCTTTCTCAGTGGCTTTGCGGCAAGTTGGTTCCTGCTGTTTCGGCGGCGACTCAATGCACTGCAGCGGATGCAATCGGGCGATTCGGATGACTTTATTTTTCAGATGCATCACCTGAGTCCTGTCGCGGGGCATGCCGATGACGTCGTGTTGTTGTTCCGCAATGTCGCCCCCAAGATCACGTTAAATGATCTGTACGACAACGAAGCGGTGCGGGACGTCGTCAAAAAAATTGCCGAACAAACCACGCTGGACGATCCTATTTTAAAGACCGAGGGGACACTTGGTTTCGAACTGCTCAACGATGCGGTCGGTCATATCGCCGGCTTGTTGGCGACTACCCCCTTTCCACGCAAAGCGTGGTTGTTTGTGATGACCTGCGAAGACCGCCAAGCGGTACGCAAAAAGTGCATACGATGTTTCTTGATCCAACCCGCGGATTTGGAAAAATTTGTCGATTGGAATTGGTGCCAACACCATGTGCTAGTCGAAAAACCATGGCACTGGTTTCGAGTGGTCGCTCTGCACCGGATCGCGTGTGCATGGAAGGCAGAGCAACGAGTCGCGATGGAGCAATCCACGCGATCAACAGAACTCGACATGCCGCTGGTTGATAAACAAGTCCGTCACGACCGTGTACGCGTGCTGTCGCTCGGTTTAAACGAATCCGAGAGTCCTATTGGCGAACCTCATCGCATCGCGTGGAAGAGCCATCTAGCGAATCTGGCGTCAATGGGATTGCCACTGACGACGATGGCATCCAACCCAAGCAACGAAGCGAACGAGATTCAAGCGAACTCCGGCGCCGCCAAAGAAGACAAGCTGTTAGACTAACGCATCGATTGATTTTCACCCCTTCCATCCCCCCCCACACTGCAGATCTGATGCTTCAAGATCCCCCGGTATCCGATTACGACCTTCGTTTTGAGCTATTTGGATTTCCAATCCGAATTGCCTGGTCGTTTTGGCTTGGTGCGTTGATTTTTGGATTTTATTTGGTCCGTGGCGTCGACAACATGTTCCTCAATTCGGGCGAAGGCAGCCCCGGGCAATTGCCGCTGCTATTCCTTTGGGCATTGTGCATGTTGGTGTCGATTTTGATCCACGAACTGGGACATGCGTTTGCATTTCGTCAGTTTGGAATTCAATCTTCGATCGTGCTGTATCACTTTGGTGGGCTTGCGATCCCGACCAGCTCGTTTGGCATGGGACGATCCGCAGGACGATTGACGGAAAAGCAAGATTTGTGGGTCGCGTTGGCCGGCCCGCTTGCTCAAATCGTGTCCGCATTGTTGTTAGTTGGGGGACTAAAAGTCGCAGGCTTTCGTATCGAAGCACTTGCGATTGTCGACAGCGTCGTACCGCTTGGATTGGCAAAAATCCCAGGTGTGATGGAAGGAGATCCAATCACAAGTCATGGTTTGTATGCGATTGTTTTGTTTTACATTTTCCCAAGTGTCTTGTGGGCGCTGTTGAATTTAGTACCCGTATGGCCGCTTGATGGTGGCCGGATCATGAACTCATTGGTGTTGATCAATGGTGGTTATCGTGAGCAAGCGTTGTGGATCAGTGTGATCAGCGCAGGATTGTTGACGTTGTACGCATTCAAGCAGCATCAAACGTTCATGGGCATCTTGTTTTTGTCATTAGCATTTAGCAATTACCAAATGTTGCAACAGACAGGGCGTTGGCGCTAATTCATTTGCAAATTTTGCGATTCAAGCACAAGTTTTTTTGCAGTGATGTGGCCTGTGTTACCGAAGTTGAATTTCAATTACGTGCAAACGAGGAAACAGGTACGTGCAAACGACAGAAACAGGGTCCAGGCAAGATAATTCGATGCAGTTTTTATCTGTGATGACTCAAATCGAAGCATCAAAAGCACGTTCACTTACCAAAAAAAAATTACATCGCAAGCACTTTTTTCATGAAAAAGATGTTGCGGAATTCTCAGAAGCGCGTACAGTTACGCGCAGTTTCTAAACGGTTGAAAGCAAGAGCAATGTTGATGTGGATCATCAACGCTCTGAGATTCAACTTCCAATCACGATTGGTGAGCCGTGGCCGGTGACTTTTAGAACGCTGTTCTAATAAAGTCACAAGGACTCACTAACGTGCCCTTTCTCGCGGAGGAAGAACGTGGCCAAGAAAAAAGCAACCAAGAAAAAAGTTACGAAGAAGGCAGCACCTAAGAAAGCTGC
>NZ_ANOG01000207.1 GCF_000346295.1 Rhodopirellula maiorica SM1
TTCGGCCCCACCACCTCAGGTGGATTCTACTACGATTTCGACATCCCCGAAAAAATCAGCGAAGATGATTTCCCCAAGATCGAAGCGGAAATTAAAAAGATCATCAAGGCCAAAGAGCCGTTCGAACGGTTTATCCTCGATCGCGACGAAGCTCGCAAGCTGTGCGACGACTTGGACCAAGATCTGAAAGTCGAGCACATCGACACCGGGTTGTCCGATCAATCCACCGTCAGTTTCTATCGCCAAGGCGAATTCGTTGACCTCTGTCGCGGACCGCACATCCCCGACGCTGGCAAAATCAAAGCGATCAAATTGATGAGCGTCGCCGGCGCGTACTGGAAAGGCGACGCCTCGGGGCGACAACTGCAACGGTTATACGGCACCGCGTTCTTTGACAAGAAAGAACTGGCGGCCTACCTAGAACAGCTCGAAGAAGCCAAACGCCGCGACCATCGCGTGCTCGGTAAACAGCACGGATTATTTGCGATCAATCCCGAAGTCGGACAAGGACTGTGCCTGTGGCTGCCCAAGGGAGCTCGTGTCCGCGTGACCCTCGAAGAATTCTTGCGCCGAGAACTGCTCACCCGCGGTTACGATCCGGTCTTCAGCCCGCACATCGGACGTGTCGAGCTTTACGAAACCAGTGGTCACTTTCCGTATTACCGCGACAGCCAATTTTCGCCGTTGTTCGGCAGCGAAGCGGGTGGACTCGTCGACGCTTGGAATCAGCGGCTCGTCGATGGAACTCTCGATAGCGACAGCGAAGAAAAATTGATGGAAGCCGCCAAGGTGCTTGGCGCGGAATTTCCCGACTACAAGTCGTCGGCATCCAACGAAGAAAAACAAAAGGTGCTGCATCGGTGGCAAACCGTCCACGAACGGTACTTGATCAAACCAATGAACTGTCCGCATCACTGCCACATGTTCAAGGCGATGCCGCGTTCGTATCGACAATTGCCGCTGCGATTGTTCGAGTTCGGAACCGTGTACCGGCACGAACAAACCGGCGAACTGAACGGGATGCTCCGGGTTCGCGGTTTGACTCAAGACGATGCCCATATTTTCTGTACCGGCGATCAAGTCGAACAAGAATTTAAAGCGACCATCGAACTGACCAAGTTTGTGCTCAACGCCGTGGGACTGGACGATTATCGCGTGCAGTTGTCGCTGCGAGATCCCGACAGCGACAAGTATGTCGGCAGCGAAGAGAACTGGGACCATGCCGAAGGCGCCCTCCGCGGCGTGCTTGAGAACTCGGGCTTGGATTTCAACGAAGAACCGGGCGAGGCGGCGTTCTACGGTCCAAAGGCCGACTTTATGGTCCGCGATTGCATCGGCCGATCATGGCAACTTGGTACCGTTCAGCTCGATTACAACCTGCCTGAACGGTTCAAGCTCGAATACACCGGCAGCGACAATGCGACTCACCGGCCAGTGATGATTCACCGCGCACCGTTTGGATCGCTCGAGCGTTTTACCGGCATGTTGATCGAACATTTCGCCGGGGCCTTCCCGATGTGGTTGTCGCCCGAACAGGTCCGCGTGTTGCCGCTGAGCGACAAGTCGCTGGACTATGCCGTGGCGGTTGCGAAACAGTTCGACGAAGCCGGATTGAAGGTGACCATCGACAACAACGACGGCAAGGTGCAAGCGAAGATCCGCAACGCGCAGCTCGACTTGGTCAACTATATGGCTGTGGTCGGTCCGAAAGAGGCCGAAGCAGGTCAGGTGGCGCTACGCGACCGAATTGATGGCGACCTTGGATCGATGCCGATCGCCGAAGCGATTGCACGACTCAAAGACGAAATCGCAACTCGCAAAGTACGGCAAGCGGTCAAGAGCAGCATCAGCACTGCGGCCGCCGTCGACTCGGGTGCAACCGGTCACGAATATTGATTCGCGGCTCGTTCGTTCATCTGCCCTCATTGAGTCGCCGCTTCCGCGGCGATTGACCCAATCACCCCACGCATGCGCGTGGGGTTTTCTTTTTCCGCTACGAAGCTTTACGCTTCGTTTTACTCTTCCTCGACTTACTCTTCCTCGACAGACGCGGGCTCCGCATTGAGTTCTTCGTCAGAGATATTCAACTCGGGGTGCGCGTCGATGTAAGCCTGCATTTCATCTTGGTCGGTGGGCACGGTCGGAGCGTCCGAACCGCAACCCACGATCGCAACGCAAGCGATCAATGGCAGCAGTCGTAATCGTATTTTATTCATATCGTTTTCCGAATGAGTGATGGAATGATGGTGGTGAAATGAGATGAATTCGGAGCTTCGCGGACTAGAAATCCTCGATGATTTCCTTCGAAGCTCGAGTTCCCAATGCTCCCCAAAGCCCGTAAGGACTAGCGCTTCCTGGCAGCGAATCGGGGTCGGTGTGCTGAGCATGAACTCCGACTTGACCACGCCCTGAGTCACCAGCCTCGATCGAATCGGTGACATACTTCACCGCACCATCGCCCATCAACACATGCACGCCGCCTTGGTGACGACTGCTTGGTGGCGCGACAACGATCGAGTAGTAGAAGTTATTGCCACATAGCTCGGCGTTGGGCGGTAGGATCGTCAGCATTTGAGTATAGATCGGCAGCAAAGACGCCCACTTCATTCCACGACGCTCTTCTCCGCTGCCGGTCAAGCGGTTCGGTGCCGGGGTTTGGGACCAGAACTGCGGACGCTCCGGATCAAGGCTTTGACGACAAGCCAGATTTCCGCCCATGTTCAAAATGTTCGAGACTTGGTTGTCGGCCAGATGAGTTCGTTTATCACGATCGCCCAAATCCGTCACGATCTCGCCCGCAAAAATAGTGTTGGACAGTCCGTCGAGCACATCGCGGAACTTGGAATCGAGCTGGACAACGAACGCCCCTCGCTGCGAAGCTCGGACGCGTTCGTACATCGCAGGCGTTCCACTCGATTGAGGAACCCCCGTTAAACGATTGAGTGCGCCGCCAAATCCAGTGTCACAGGAGTCGCCTGTACACATTGCGTAGTTCGTACGCCCAGTCGCGGGAAGTCCAACGCCGGGATCGCTCGGACAACGAAGCGTCGGAATGTTTGTCAACCACGGATCGTAGTTTCCCCAATTCAAGTGCGCCGAGAGAGGCATTCCCGGCCACGGACCCATCGCATTGTAGGTACGAACGTTTCCGCTACTGTCAGTCGTCTGAAACGGATTGCTGATTTGCTCCCATAACGCCTGTTGCTCAAAGAATGGTGTCAATGCAACCAAGGCCGATCGCTCCAGGCGATTGTTGCCTCGCGGTCCACTTTCGTGTCGACCAGCATGGGTGCCTTGCGTACCACCGCCGTGAACCGGAAGCTGCTTGTAGGCCGCATGATAGTTGTGGATCGCGAGTCCAATCTGTTTAAAATTGTTGCTACAGCTCATCCGACGAGCTGCTTCGCGTGCCGCCTGAACGGCGGGCAACAGCAGACCAACAAGCACTCCGATGATTGCGATCACCACAAGCAGTTCAACGAGCGTGAACCCTTTTGATTCGCTTGACTTTCTCATCACGTTCTCTACCCCTGAAAAAAGTACAACTGAAAGAATAGACATTAGGCTCGAGTCGAAACTGCGAGCACTAGCTTCGGCGACTGCCATACCGACGTAGATAAGGAAACAATTCGATTGATCGTCGGGTTTGGTTACATGCAGAACGAACTGCTCCGCGCTGATGCCCTGCTATGGCAGTACTAGTAACCTTAAAGCTTGGGGGACACGCAAGATTGGACGAATTGATTGTGATGCCGCAAAACTGCGCACAAACCTCCTAATTCCCTCCAAGTTTGTGCGGGCTGCAATGAACTTCGTAACGATTTTCATCGTCAGATTGGCTGCGAGTTGATAACGGTGCTGTCAATCGAGCTGTCGCCAGCCATGTCAGCCATCCACAGGTGATCACTGGCGGCGGATTCATAGCGAATCGACATACCAACCGGCCGAAACACCACAATCATCATTTTCAGGGATGGCCTCGCCCCAATGCCATCTACTTTGGTAGCGGGACTCGCCAGAGTTCCTGGTGTTTCAACAGCAAGGATGAGGATTCTGGCGAATCCCACTACTTGAGCGCCAACAATGGTTACCAAAGTAGATGGCATTGGGCTCGCGCTGCCGAGAGTCACAGCCGGACGCGAAAGCGCCGGATCAAAACACTCGAGTGTGGGGTTCACTAACACCCAGGACGACGCAATCGTGGACGGATTTATTCCGGCAGCTTCGGATCATAGCTCAGCAAATCAGGCCGCGAACAAAAGGGGGATGCGGGCAATCCATCACGGCTGTAGAGATTGCAATTCTCTGGGGTTACCGAATACGCGTACCGCACCGCGATCGGCGATAGGACGTCCGGGTTAGACACGACGACCCTGTTCCCTTGGATCTTCGCCGTCGCTGGCTGCCATCCGTTAACCCCATCGGTCAGTTCGAAATGCCCCAATTCCTCCTCGGGTGTTTCATGTGGTACGGAAAGCCCGTGCTTGTCGGCCACCATCAGCCCATGGTCGGCATGACGGAACCGTAGGATCACATTCGTTCCCTCGATCACTTGACGATCAAACATGGGGCCGCTGAAGGCGACCGACTTGCCAAAGTCCTTTGCAAGCGCCCATAACGCCAAACGATGCCCCACGTCGATCTTGTTCGGCGGGTGTATTCCTTCACCATCGATGTCGACCGTGACAACCATCCCTGTGTTCGGCATGTCGTTCGCCAACCGCTGCTGCTCTCGCAGGTACGGCCAACCTTCGCCAGCACCGCTGCCGGGAAGTTGGACGAAGTACACCGGAAGTGCATCGTTTTGCAAGGCATGACGCCAACCTTGGACCAGGGCTCGCATTTTGTATTGGTAGTGGCGAGGGTCTTCCTGAACACCGCAGTTCGATTCTCCCTGGTACCAGATCGCGCCTCGAACGGCGAAGCGACGTAGAGGAGCGATTCGGGCATGAAACAGCCGTCCTGGTAACCAATTGGCGTCCCGTGCTCGCACGCCACCGGGCAACTTCCAAATCCCTTCCAAATCGCCGCGATCCCCCAGTTCAAGCTCTTGTTTTAGTGTCGGATGTGTGCCGAAGGCAGCCCGTGGGATGAAGGGCTCGATCGGGGTTCCGCCGCGCGAAGAGTCGATGATTCCAATGGGAATCCCCAACTCG
Organism: Rhodopirellula maiorica SM1; assembly: GCF_000346295.1. Taxonomy (GTDB): domain Bacteria; phylum Planctomycetota; class Planctomycetia; order Pirellulales; family Pirellulaceae; genus Novipirellula; species Novipirellula maiorica. The sequence goes on from NZ_ANOG01000207.1 coordinate 5,157, forward strand.
GATTGCAATCGTTTGGCAAAATAGAACGCGACACCCGAGAAACCGGACACCGTTTCGGGAGAGCAAACGGTCCAGGCCGCTTGTTTGCGTAAGTCGCTCCGTGGCTCAGGGCTCTCCGCCTCATTGATCCGGCAAAACCTCAGCATCGGCAGCTCCGCGGCAGCGATGTCCGTTTTCACGACATCGAGGTGCTGCGACATACTCCGCACCGTCATCGCCATGTTCGATTGGCCGCTCGCATGCCAAATCTCACCGACCATCACATCGTGGATCACGATTGTCTGATCACCGCTCGCGATCCGTAGCGGCCGTGATTCCATACTCGACTGCATCGGCTTGAGAGTAACAGACCAAGCACCATCTTTCACCGTCGACGTCGTCACCTTCTGGTCGGCAAACGTCACGCTCACCTCGTCACCCTCATTCGCCCAGCCCCAAACGGAGACCGGCTTCTCGCATTGCAGCACCATATGATCTGCAAAAATGCCGGCGACTCGCACCTCGGCATGGGCGCTGCCTGCGGCGAGCAGCAACAGGATGAAGGGAACCACGAAATGGCGGCAACGATTCAATTTTCAAGTCCTGAGGTGTGATTCACAAAGCCCTCTCCGTTCCATTTTGATCCGTTGCTTTCTGAGCAGTCGTCCGGCAGCACGATGGGCAACGGGCTCCGAGAGCGAACGCAGACTTACCGCAAATGCCCAACACCGAATGTCTTTGCGACTTTCGCGACGACAGGTCGAGACGAATTCGAATCGCACGGAATTTATGGCGCCGTCTCGACCTCTTGTCTTGTCAAGACACCGTCGTTGTTGGCGTCGAGGTCGTCGAACACTCCGTACAGTTTTCTCGGGGTGTCGCTGCGGGCCAACTTTCCATCGCCGTCGCTGTCGAGCTGCTCGAACTTCTGTAGCCGTGCCGCATTGCGGATCAGAGCTTGCGCTCGTTCTCGTAGCGTCATCTTGGGCTTGCTCACTTCACCGCCCTCTTGTTCGCCCAGCGGAACCGCGTAGTGGTAGTAGCCGATCATCATCTCGTCCCACGTTTGATCGCCCCAGCGAACGGTGGCGGTTGGGTCGGGATTGTTCAAGTTGTCTTCGCTGTTGTCATAGGTAGCGGTACAGACGATTCGGCTTCCCTCGGGGACCGCCAATGGGTCTTGCAACACGTAGGTGGTCTGCCAATTGAAATCGTAGTGCGGGATGTCCAGCAGCGTCGTTCGTTTGCCAGCGGCCGTTTCCAGCTCGTAGCAAAACGACTTGCCACGCACATGCATATGCGGACTCATGCTCAGGAGCGTCGACTCGGCGGGAAACCGTGGACTTGTTCCAGAGGTCTCGTAATTGGCTTCCCCCGGCGGGATCTTTAAACGTGGTTGCAGCGCACTGGTCGTCACGATTTCGTGCGTGACCGATTCAGGATCGACAAAACAGATTCCCAGCGAGCTCTGGTCTTCCTGCTCGGTTCCGATCGGAGTGTAGTGAACTTGAAAAATCAGTTCACTGCCTGCGGGAATTCGCTTGGCATGCCCGGCCGGTGCCAATTCCAAGCGTGCGCCAGGAACATAGCCGACCAAGAAACCGCGTGCCGCATCCAAGCCGCCGCGGGTTCCTTTGGGCGCTGCGAAGGCCAAGATGTGGTGGACGACTTCGCGATTGCCCGGTTTCAACTCGGCCGCTTCGATCCACACGTCTTTGTCCAATTTGGGATCGACGCGGTAGTACTGGTAACGCACCTCGCCCGTTGCGGGGATTTTGACGCTGTCGGTGCTGACGGGAACCACCAAATCGGGTTCACGCGGCAATTGCCATCCCGGCACTTTTTCGGGCAGCGGCGGCAGATTGCTGGCCTCGCCCTTAGGCGACCCTGCATCGACCCAAGCGTACAAGATCTCTTTTTCTTCGTCGCTCATCATGCGGTCGTTTTCAAACGGCAAATGTTCATCACTGGCGTGCCAAGGCGGCATCCGGCCTTCACGAACCACCTCGGCCATCATGTCCGACCACCCCGCTACCTCGTCGTAATCGGTCAACGAGAACGGTGCGATCTCGCCATCGCGATGACACTCGACGCAGCGTTTCCGAAGAATCGCCGCAACTTGGCCACCGTAGGTCACGTCGCTGTCCGTGGCGACCTTCTTCGTGCGACCGATGATGCATCCGACCGTGTCGGTTTGCGGCAGCGATACCTCGCGGCCCGAGGTCAATTCATCCAGTGCGATCCGTAGATCGTGACGACGTGGTTCGTCGCGGATGTAACCGATGCCATATTGGTCATCGATCCGGCCTCGATAACGAAGTTCACGATCCGCATCGTAGACAAACACCTCCGGTGTTCGCTCGGCAGCCACTTGGTCGGCAAAGCGATTCCCGGCGTCTTTCAACAGCGGAAACTCGATGCTTTGACGGTTGGCGAACGAAGCAATCTCTTCGAGCGAATCTTGACGATTGCTCATCACGCCGATCACGCGAACCGATTGCGACTGGTATTGTTGTTGAATTTCGCCCAGCCGGATCGCGTACAATTTGGCCAGCGGACACTCGGTGCCCAACATCGCGACTACCAGTATCGAATCCGACTGAAAATCATCGAGCTTCCAAGTTCGCCCACGGAAATCGATCAGATCAATTCGCTCGAGCGATGTGCCACCGACAGAAGCGGGATCACTGGCGTACACGGGTGGCGTCGGCACCAATACGGCAAGCAAGACGACAAGTATGGACGCCATTCGGAATCGAACGCAATTCACAAAGCACCTTCGAGTTTGGATAAGAAAAATGGATGGGCCTGGAACATCAATCAACCGCAGCCGGTGGGAACCGGCGCTATCGGAACCGGCCCGACTGGAACCGGCCCGACTGAAAACTGCACCCTTATCTTTGGTTTGTTCCTAAGCAATGAAACCACCCACTTCTAGTGATGTTTCGGCAGCCTTTAGCCAGCTGGTCGACCCGAGCACTAAGATATCCGAAGTTCGCAGCGTCGGTGGCGGTTGCATCAGTGACGCCATGCAAATCACGCTGACGTCGGATCGACTCGGCAATTGCATGGTATTCGCCAAGTCGAACGACCCCGGATTTATCGATAATTTTCAATCTGAATGCGATGGTCTGACCGCTCTAGCGGCAGCCGACACAATTTTGGTCCCCAAGCCGATCGAGGTAGGGGTGGCGGCTGAGCGAGCGTGGTTGATCACCGAGTGGGTGGAAACGCGGCCCTTATCACCGAACTTTTTTGCCGATTTCGGTCGACAATTAGCAGAACTGCACCGCGTGACCGCTGGCAGCCAAATCGGTTGGCGAAGCGACAATTTCGTCGGTTCGGCGGTCCAGCCCAACACGGCGACCGCTAGCTGGGCCGACTTTGTGGCCGAAAATCGCATCGGGTTCCAGCTCCGCTGGGCCATCGACCAACAGCGGGCTGATGCGAAGTTGCGTCGTGATGTCGCGGCGATTGCGGCGGCGATGCCCGAATTGTTGGCCGGGCGGGCGGACGATACTTCGCTTTTACACGGCGATTTATGGAGCGGTAACTATCTGTGTGGATCGGGACGGCACTGCGAAGAGCGGCACTGCGAAGGCCGGCACTACGAAGAGCGGGACAGAGAAGAGCGGGACGGGGAATGCCATGATTATGACTCACGTGTGCCTGTGATCCTCGACCCGGCGGTCTATTATGGGTGTCGCGAAGCGGAATTTGGGATGCTGAAGCTGTTTGGTTCCTGTCCACCCGAATTTTACGACGCCTACCAATCCACTTGGCCGCTGCCCGACGGTTGGCAACGTCGCACAAACGTCTATGTTCTTTATCATCTGCTGAACCATTTGAACTTGTTCGGAGGCGGTTACCTTGCCCAATGCCACCAAGTCGCGAGTGAAATCTTGCGAATGAAGTAGCTCTAACGGATCGGGGCCGCAACCGCCTCGGAAATTTTCCACCATCCCGTTTTCCACCATCCCGTTTTCCACCATCCCGTTTTCCGTCATCCCGTTTTCCATCGAACCCCTGAGAAACCGTCATGCTCGCCGCGCGAGTGATTCCCTGTTTGGACGTCCACAACGGACGCGTCGTCAAAGGCACCAATTTCGTCAATCTGCGTGACGCCGGCGATCCGGTCGAAGTCGCACGCCGCTACGAGGCCGAAGGGGCGGATGAGCTGGTATTTTTGGATATCACCGCCAGCCACGAGGATCGCGACATCATCTTGGATGTCGTTCGTCGTACTGCCGAGCAGATCTTCATGCCGCTGACCGTGGGCGGAGGCGTTCGCACGATCGAGGACGTCCGCGCGTTGCTGTCTGCGGGGTGTGACAAGGTTTCGATCAATTCAGCCGCCTGTAAAGACCCGGAATTTGTTCGCCGTGCCGCCGACCGCTTTGGCAGCCAGTGCATCGTCGTCAATATCGACCCCAAGCGTGTCCAGCGTGACGGCAACGAGTTTTGGGAAGTTCACATCAACGGCGGACGCACTCCGACGGGCCTGGAAGCAGTCGCCTGGGCCAAAGAGATCGAAAACCTCGGGGCGGGCGAGATCGTGCTGACCAGCATGGACGCCGATGGCACCTGTGACGGCTACGACATTCCGGTCACTGCCGCGGTCAGCGATGCGGTCTCGATCCCAGTCGTCGCCAGCGGCGGTGCAGGAGGCCCACAACACCTGATCGATGCAATTAAGCTAGGGAAAGCCGACGCGGTGCTCGCGGCTAGCATTTTTCACTTTGGCCAATTCACGATCGAGGAAACCAAACAAGCGATGCGAGACGCCGGGATCCCCGTCCGCTTAAGCGCCACCGCCTAAGCAGGGTGCTCTCGCTGGTTTCCCCGTAATGGGCGAGGCCACGAGTCCCGCCATAGTCGTAATGGACGAGGGCACGGGTCCCGCCACAGTCGTAGTGGACGAGGGCACGGGTCCCAGGGAGCGAATCAATTCGGGGTAACCTTGGCAGCGAACTTTCACCGAAATTCTAACATGACGACCTCCTCCACTCCGTTTACCGCTCGCTTCCGTGTGCTATACCAGCCCGAAGCGACCGACTCCGGCTCGGGCAGCGACGTTTTCCCCACGGTTTACTGGTTCAATCACGCGGGCGGCACGACCAACACGTTGGCGTTCCGCGTCCGCTCGGACCCGCCGCCACGTCCAATGCGGCTGCTGACGCCGCGGTTGCCCGAGCGCGAAGACGACTTGGATATGACATTCGAAGGCGATTTGGAACAACTTGCGCAAAAATTCGCAAATCAAATCGCGGAGGATTACCACTCGACCGAACGCGAAAACAGCCCTCCTGTCGTGATTGTCGGGCACAGCTACGGAGGGGCAGTGGCCTATCGCGTCACCAAACACCTGACTCGCTTGGGAATTTCGCCTCATCGTTTGGTGATCTGTTCGACGCGGTCTCC
>NZ_ANOG01000208.1 GCF_000346295.1 Rhodopirellula maiorica SM1
ATGATCGACGCACTGCGAACGATCGGGTTGGATATTGGGGTGTCCGATGGCGGCCAAACGATCACCGTTAACAATCCAGCGACGCCAACCACGTCGGCGGCTCAACACGATCCCCATTCGTTGTTCATCGCCAACAGCGGCACCACGATTCGTTTTCTCACGGCGGCATTGTCGGCGGCCGGCGGCCGATACAAATTGCACGGGGTGCCTCGGATGCACGAGCGTCCGATCGGCGATCTGGTCGACGCCATCGCGCCAATCATCGATGGAAAGATCGAGGCAGAATCGGCCAACGGATGTCCTCCGGTTGTCATCGATTCTGCCGGTTGGCAGGCAGGGGAAATCCAAGTTGGCGGCTCCGTCAGCAGCCAATATTTAAGCGGGTTGATGATGGCAGCGCCGATCGGTTCAGCCCCCGCACATTCCGGTCCCGCCCAATCCGGACCTGCCCGCACCACACGGATCGCCGTGACGGGCGAATTGGTTTCACGACCGTACGTCGATATGACCGCGAAAGTAATTGAATCGTTTGGCGGAAAAGTAACAACGGTCACCTCGGGACTGGCGGCGGACCAGAGCATTGCCTTTGACATCGCCAGCTCCGGCAACACCGATGGCTACGGTTATCGTGGTCTTGATTACGCGATCGAACCGGACGCATCGGCTGCCAGCTACTTTTGGGCTGCGGCGGCAATCAGCGGCGGCAGCGTCACTGTTACCGGACTGACACATGCCGCGATGCAAGGCGATGTCGGCTTTGTCGATGTGCTTAAGCGCATGGGCTGCAAAGTGGACGAAGACGACAACGGAATCACCGTGACTGGGCGTCCACTACGCGGGGTCGACATCGATATGAACGCGATCAGCGATACCGTGCAAACGTTAGCGGTGGTGGCCCTATTTGCCGATGGCCCGACACGGGTGCGTGGAGTTGCACACAATCGATTCAAGGAAACCGATCGTATCGGGGACTTGGCTTGCGAGCTCAAGAAACTGGGCGCCACGGTGACCGAACACGAAGACGGCTTGACGATCACGCCGCCGGTCGACGGAACAAAAGGGCTAACTGGGGCGGTGTTGGAAACGTATCACGACCACCGGATGGCGATGAGTTTGTCGTTGGCAGGACTTCGGATTGCTGGCGTTAAGATCAAGAATCCCTCCTGCACCGCGAAAACCTATCCCGAATACTTTGCCGATCTGGAAAAGCTGATCGGACGCAGCCATCATTGGTCCCGCGAGGCGTGAGTGCCACTCAGCGAGTTTCGTAGCGAATCGAGTCCTTCGTTCATTGAAACCCGCACGCGATAGCCGAGCCGCTCTTTGGCCGCCGAAATATCAAAGTAATGATCCTTGGCCAATTGAGCAGCCACGAACCGTGTCATCGGCGGTTCTTGCGTTCGCCCGAGCATGCGATAGATCGATTCGAGCACCGCGCCGATGCGATACGCTGCCTTGTAGCTGATCTTTCGTTGGGGTGGGGTGACACCAGCCATTTCGCAGATCTCGCAAATCCAGTCCCAGCAATTCACCGGTTCGTCTTGCGCGATAAAGTAGGCTCGCCCACTTCCCCGACCCGGGTCACGTTCGAGCGAATCGAGTGCGTCCAAGTGTGCTGCGGCGGCGTTGATGACGTGAACCGTGTCGACACGATTATTGCCATCGCCCACGATTCGCAACCGTCCTCGCCGCGCCCGATCCAGAATCCGCGGAATGATGTGCGGGTCGTCATCTCCCCAAATCAAATGCGGCCGCAACGCGACGGTGTTCAATTGCCCAGGCACGTTGGCCGCCAACACCGCTTGCTCGGCCATCGACTTGGTGTGGGGATAATGGCACAACCAATGACTCGGATAGGGTGCCGATTCATCCAAATTGCGTTGGTGCTGTGAATCAAATGTCACACTGGGGCTGCTGGTGTAGACGAGATGCCGAATCGAGTTCGTTTGACAAGCGGCGATCACATAATCGGTCGCCAATTTGTTGATCGAATAAAAATGTTCCCACTCGCCCCAAACCCCCGCGACCGCCGCTGTGTGAATGACTGCGTCGACATCACGGATCGCATTTTGACAGAAAGCACGGTCGGTTAGGTCGCCCTGAATGTGCTGCATGCCCTCGTTGACCAAATCGGGATACGTGCCGCGTGAGATTCCGATGACGGTGTCGCCTCGGCGAAGCAATTGCCGGACGATCTCGCGGCCAAGGAATCCGCCGCAGCCGGTAACAAGAACACGCATAGAACTGATATCGATCAAAGAAAATGGGAAAGGCCAATCGTCGCCGGGCGTCTCCGACGTCCGCTGTCTTACTCATCTCAAAACCGACGTCCGAGGCAATTGTTGCCGGTTGTCTCTGACGTCCCGCATCCTGTAATCATAGATTCCGACGTCGGAGACGTCGGGCGACACTGAGACGTTCGGTGACATAGCGAAAATAGTTGTAGCGAATCGATCGGCTTACGCCAGTGACGGTTGTGCGATAAAAATAACGTTATTCATTGACACGCTTCCTCATTTTGCAGCGACCATGGCAGATTCAACGTCCAACCTGTTCCCCAACGACAAAAAGCTCTATTTGCTCGACGGGATGGCGCTCACCTATCGAGCCCACTTTGCGCTGGTTCGCAGTCCCCGGTTCACCTCGGGTGGGATCTGCACCTCTGCGGTGTTTGGCGTGTTGAACACCGTATTGGATCTGATTCGCCGCGAAGAACCGACTCACATCGCAGTCGCCTTTGATACGCCCGAACCGACCGCGCGACACGAAGCGTTCCCTGAATACAAGGCCCAACGCGATGAGATGCCCGAGGATATCGCCAAACAGCTGCCGTTGATCGACCGATTGTTCGAGGCTCTGAAAATCCAAAGTATCCGTATGCCTGGCTACGAAGCCGATGACGTGATCGGCACCATCGCGCATCAAGCCGAGGCCAAAGGATACCGCACCTACATGGTCACGCCCGACAAGGACTACGACCAACTCGTCAGCGAAGACGTGTTTGTTTACAAACCAGGGCGGAAGGGAGGCGATGCTGAAATCTTTGGCGTCAATGAAGTTTTACAGAAATGGGAAATCGAACGGGTCGATCAAGTCATCGATATCCTCGGTTTGATGGGCGACGCCAGTGACAATATTCCTGGCGTCCCAGGGATCGGCCCCAAGACGGCTCAGAAATTGATCGCCAAATACGGATCGATCGAAGAGCTGTACGCGAAATCATCAGAACTGAAAGGCAAGCAAAAAGAGAACATCGAATCAAATAAAGACAAAGCCCTCCTTTCCAAAGACCTCGTTACCATCCAATTGGATGTGCCTCACACTGTCGACATCGACCAATTGTCGTGGAAGAGCTACGACACCAACGCGCTGAAATCGTTGTTGACCGAACTCGAGTTTGATGCGATTGGTAAACGAATCTTTGGCAAATCGTTCTCCGCTGCATCGGCCCGCGCCAATGTCGTTCGCGAAAAACGAGAATCGGAAATTCAAGCGACGTTGTTCGACGAACCGGTCCAAGAAAAAACGATCCGCGACGTTCCGCATTCCTATCATACAATTCACACGGCAGCCGAACGCGCCAATCTGATCGCAAAGTTGGCTCTGCAAGATTCGATCTGTTTCGATACCGAAACCACTTCACTGGATCCTCGCAGTGCATTCCCATTGGGGATTGCGTTTTGCTTCGAGCCCCATTCGGCTTACTACGTCGTTTGCCCCCATAATCCCGAGCAAGCGCAGGCGGTGATCGATGAGTTTCGTCCCATTTTCGAAGACGATTCGATTGAAAAGATTGGTCACAATCTGAAGTACGACCTTTCGTTGTTGCGTTGGCATGGATTCGAAGTGCGGGGCAAGCTTGTCGATACGATGTTGGCCCATTCGATGAAAGAGCCCGAGATGCGGCATGGGCTCGATTACCTCTCGGCGCTCTATCTTGGCTACAAACCGATTCCCACCAGCGATTTGATTGGTCCCAAAGGGAAAGAACAAAAGAACATGCGCGAAGTCGAGGTCGAGCGTGTCGCCGAGTACGCTTGCGAGGACGCCGACGTCACGTTCCAAGTCGCCAAGATCCTGCGTGCGGATCTCGACGCCGCCGGGGTAAGCCAGGTTTGTTACGAAGTCGAATTTCCGCTCGTTCGCGTCTTGGTCGACATGGAATACGAAGGCATCCGGCTGGACAGCGAGGCGCTGCACGAATACTCACGCACGTTAAGCGGTGAAATCGAGGATTTGCAGAATCAAATCTTTGCGGCGGCCGGTCACGAGTTCAATATTGATTCCCCCAAGCAGCTTGGTGTGGTTTTGTACGAAGAACTCGAGATCGAAAAGAATCCCAAGAAAACTGCGACAGGACAATATTCAACTCGCGAAGCCGAGCTGGAACGTCTGTCCGGTAAACATCCGATCATTCGCGACGTACTCGAATACCGAGGCGCTCGCAAACTAAAATCGGTCTATGTCGATCAACTACCTGCAGCGGTGAACCCCAAGACAGGCCGGTTGCATACACATTACAGCCAAACGTGGACGGCGACCGGTCGGATTCAATCAAACGATCCTAACTTGCAAACCATCCCTGTGCGAAAACAACGCGGTCGCGAAATTCGGGCCGCCTTTGTGCCCCGCGACGAAAACCACGTGCTGTTGTCGGCTGACTACTCGCAAATCGAACTTCGTGTGATGGCCGAACTCAGCGGCGACGAAGCGATGCGCGAGGCCTTTATCAGTGGCGAAGACATTCACACCGTCACCGCCAGCAAAGTCTATAAGGTCGATCCAGTCGAGGTCACTCGTGAGATGCGAGACAAGGCCAAGACGGTCAACTTTGGCATCATCTATGGCATCTCGGGCTTCGGGCTGCAACAACGGTTAAACATTCCACGAGGCGAAGCCAACGAATTGATCGCCAACTACTTTGAAAAGTACCCCGGCGTCCAGCGATACATCGATGAAACGATTGCGTTTGCCAAAGAACATGGCTACGTTGCCACACGAACCGGGCGACGGCGTTACATTCGTGACATCAATTCGAAAAGCAAAACGGTCGTCAGCGCCGCTGAGCGATTGGCGATGAACAGTCCCATCCAAGGCACCGCCGCGGGACAGTGTTAAAATTGGCGATGATTCGCGTGCATGAAGCACTTTGCGAAGGCGGTTTTAAAACCAAGATGCTGTTGACCGTGCACGACGAAATCGTCTTTGATATGCCTAAATCGGAAAGTGAAGCGGTGATGCCAGTAATCGAGCAAGCGATGAAGACCGCGATGCCGATGAGTGTCCCGGTCGTCGTCGAAATGGGCATCGGCGACAACTGGCTCGAAGCGCACTGAGCCGTTTTTTCAATCGCCCACTCACACGCAACATTAATTTCACCTCCCCAAAGCTTCGCTTTATGGGGAGGTCGGATGGAGCCTATAGCGACATCCGGGTGGGGCTGCCTCCGGCTCGCTCGAACGTCACA
>NZ_ANOG01000209.1 GCF_000346295.1 Rhodopirellula maiorica SM1
TGCGTCCCTGTTAAACATCAAATGAACGGATCGCTGCAATCGATACTCCGGCAAATATTGCTGGCACAGTAAGCACAAGTTCGTCAAGTATCCGCTCTACGAAGGTTGTGTTGCCCGGCCGCGCTGCGGTCAATAAGCGATCGTCAAAATCGCCTACCAACGCTGCAGGGGTTCCTTTTAATCGGCATTTGTCTCTTTAGAACCGTCGCGACGCGAAAGATAGAAAACGACGGCCCCAAAAAACGCAAACACAATAAGCACTCCCAATAACAATGGAATGCCGAGCAGATAATTCAGTAACCAGGGAATCACGAGTTCGGCGACAACCACAATCCCGATGTGCCCAAGGAAGTCCGCTGCAATCGTTATCAAGTTGTCATCGCCAAGCTTGAAGTCGCCTGCTCCCTCCTCCGATCCGGGTCGTGGCGTTTGGCATTTGCTGCACACGTTATAGCCGAGTTCGGTTTCCGCACTGCACGAAGGGCAAATCCATGGCATCGTCGCTCTCTATCTCCATCAATGTGCTAGGGCATTTCGGGCTGGTCGTAGCGTTCGCCCGTCCGAGGATCATACAGCGTGCAGCCAAAACTGGCCATCATCGTGGTCCGCGCCAAAGGCCCAGCCATTTGCCTAGTACCGGGTAATCGAGATCTTTCCGCATACAGGACAACGACATGGGCCGCCTTCCGAGGTTCGCGAGGAAACATTCATCAATTACCTTTGCACGCAAGCTTGGCTAGTGTGGTTGCGAATGTTCTCCGGCGACTTCATTTTCACTGCTGCCGACATGTTCAATGTCGCTGATGTTTTGCATCGTGGTTTCCGCAATGCACTGCAATGCTTCTTGTGTAAAGAACGCTTGGTGACCGGTGATGATGACGTTCGGGAAAGTCAGCAGTCGAGACAGCGTATCATCGGGGATGACTTCGTTGGACAAATCTTCAAAGAAGAAATCAGACTCTTCCTCATAGACGTCGAGTCCGAGATGGCCGATTTTTCCGCTCTTTAATCCATCAACGACCGCATGCGTGTCAATCACCGCACCGCGACTGGTGTTGATGATCATCACCCCCTTTTTCATTTTTGCAATTGATTGGGCATTTATTAAGTGATGCGTTTGCGGCGTCAGCGGGCAGTGCAGCGAGATGATATCTGATTCGGCGAATAGTTTGGTCAGTTCGCAATACTCCATGCCAAGTTCGCGGCAATTCGCATTGGGAAACTCGTCGTAACCCAATAGCCGACAACCAAACCCTGACATGATCTTTGCGAACCCAGCACCAATCTTTCCTGTGCCGATTACTCCCACCGTGCGTCCGCAGAGATCAAAGCCAAGTAACCCACCGAGATAAAAATTGCCGTCGCGGACCCGTGCATAAGCACGATGGATTTTTCGATTTAGCGTCAAGATCAAACCGACCGTGTGCTCGGCCACTGCGTGCGGCGAGTATGCGGGAACGCGAACCACCTTGATCCCTAGTTCCCGAGCTATCGTGAGGTCGACGTTGTTGAAGCCAGCACATCTCAAGGCAACGATTCGCACGCCTCGCTCGGCAAGCGACCGCAGGACTGTCGCGTCGAGTTGATCGTTCACAAATACACAGACGGCTTGATGGCCGTCGGCCAGTTGTACGGTTTCGGATGTTAAACGCGGCTCTAGGAAGGTAAGTTCGTGTCCGAATGGTGTCGCGGCATCATTGAGAAAGTCGCGGTCATAGGACTTTGTGCTGAAAACAACGATCTTCATGGATGCTCGCCATCGGGTTGGAATAGGACGGGGACTTTGGTTCAAATCGACGGCGGTTGCCGCTGCATTCACCCGCCGCGGCAGTCGTGCTGAATTTGGTTCTGGGGGCCAGATGTGGGGGCACCCCATGGCTAAGTCTTGGCGGGTTCGTGTTGTCAGTCAATGGTTTGGAAAAGCCATTGGGCGTATTCGGCGAACATCATCAAGCGGACGAAAAAGTAGCGGCCGGTACGGTGAACGATGATTTGAGGCGTTGACGCGAAAAGATTTCGATATCATCAGTCAATTCGAAAAACACTGAATAGAATGGCTACTCCATAGCAAGTTTGTGTTCCTAAGCAGAGAGAGTCCATTGAAAAAGCTGTTGTTAATTTTGTTGTTTGTGGCCAACGTGGCGCAGGCGGAACGCTCGAGTTTTGATGACGGTTGGAAGTTTCAGCTTGGCGACATTTCCGGGGCCGAGGCAACTAGCTTTGACGATTCTCGCTGGCGAACGCTCGATGTGCCGCACGACTGGAGCATCGAAGGCGAGTATCGCAAAAATAATCCGATGGGGGGAACTGTGGCTATCTGCCGGCTGGGATCGGCTGGTACCGCAAGACGATCCCGGTGTCCGACGACTGGAAAGGAAGACATGTCGAGGTCGCCTTTGACGGCGTCTACATGAACAGCACGGTGTGGGCCAACGGCAAACGGCTCGGCACGCGGCCTTATGGATGGAGCTCGTTTGCCTACGACATCAGCGAACTCGTCGACTCGGCGGATGCGATCACGATCGCGGTACGAGTGGACAATGACAAACAGCCATCGGCTCGCTGGTACACCGGCAGCGGTATTTATGCCCACACTTGGATTGATGTGAAGGACAAAATTCACGTTGCCCATGATGGCGTCTTCGTCCGCACCTCCGGAGATACTGTCACGCTCGACGCAGAAGTGCGTAACACCACAGATGTACCGAAGTCGGTGGATGTCGAAGTGTCGATCGTTGACCCTTCCGGCAAAGCGGTCACGACTCAAACGAAGTCTTTGGAAATTAATTCGGACGGAAAACAAGTCTCGGATTTCGAGCTTCAAGTTTCGGATCCGGCACGGTGGGATCTCGATACACCGCATCTCTATTCAGCCATCGTGCGTCTATCGTCCGGCGGACAAACGCTCGATTCGGCGACGACCCGTTTCGGGTTCCGTGATATCCAGTGGAAACCCGACACCGGCATGTGGTTAAACGGAAAAAATGTCAAACTGCGAGGCGTCTGCAATCATCAGGATGCCGGTGCACTTGGGGCCGCAGTGCCAGACAAAATCTTGCGGTTTCGTATCGAGCAGCTCAAGGCAATGGGCTGCAACGCGATCCGCACATCACACAATCCTCAGACGCCACTGTTTTATGACATTTGTGACGAAGTTGGCATGCTCGTGATGGACGAGATTTTCGACGGCTGGAAAAAGAAAGCGGCACACGACTATGGCCGCTATCACTTTCGTGATTGGTGGCAGCGTGACTTGAGTGATTGGATCCGCCGCGACCGCAACCATCCGTCGGTTGTGATTTGGAGCGTGGGGAATGAAACGAGCGGTGCGGTCGGCGCCGATCTGGTCGAGCTCTGCCACAAACTTGATCCGACACGTCCCGTCACCTCGGGACATTCGGGGTCACAATGGATGGACGTCTATGGAGTCAACGGTGGCAGCGAACGAGTGGGCTGGTTTGACAATCTAAAGACTGACCGCGTCTTTATCGGCACCGAGAACACACATACCTGGCAGGTACGCGGCTATTATCGCACCAAAACTTGGTATCGCGACGGCGGTCCCGATGTCAACAAATCGGTTCACGAGATTCCCGATCTGACCGAAACCGAGGTCTTTACGCACGACTGGATTCGCGAAGCAGATCGCGGCCACCGCAAACAGGTCTTCAACTCCAGCTACGACAATGCAACCGTTCGCACCACGGCTCGACACAACATCGAACAACTACGCGACATTCCTCGATTTGCCGGATCGTTCCGCTGGACAGGCCACGACTATATCGGCGAAGCTTCGTATGTGCATGGCGGTTGGCCTTTCAAAGCCTTCATGGGCGGCGCGATCGACTTGGCCAATTTCGAAAAAGACTTGTTCTACCTTTACCAGAGCCAATGGACCGACGGGCCGATGGTGCACATCCTGCCGCACTGGACACATCCGAAGGTCGAAGCGCGAACCAACATTCCGGTGTGGGTTTATTCCACCTGTTCCGAAGTCGAACTGTTCTTGGACGGGCGGTCACTCGGCAAGCAGCAGCCGGGAAGCAAATGGAACGAAATGCAGTGCCAGTGGATGGTGCCTTGGACGCCAGGCCAGTTGAAGGCCGTTGGATACAACGATGGCAAAGCGGTTGCGGAAAAGACAATCCGCACTGCCGAGGCTCCGGCGAAGATTGCCCTGTCGGTGGACGGCGAGCCATTGTCCTCCGATGGCAAAGACATCGTGCAGGTCCGCGTGACGACGACGGATGAAACGGGCGAGATGTATCCGTACGGCGAAAACCGCACCTTCTTTAAAGTCATCGGTCCGGGGCGGATTCGTGCACTCGGTAACGGCAGTCCGGTCGACGTCGAAAAACATTTCCGGGCGGAAAGCCGGATTGCGTTCTACGGTCTGACCCGCGGCTACGTCGAGGCGACCGGCGAACCAGGCGACATCGCGCTGGTCGCAAGCTGCATTCTTGGTGAAAAGAAGCAGATTACGTCGAACAAGGTCCACATTGATACACAGGTGTTGGCACTCAGAGGTGATGCGCCGCACCCTAGCATTGAAGTGTTCTACACAACCGACGGGTCGGAACCGAGCCCGGAATCAACTCCCTACACTGGCGATTTCTCGGTGCCGCTTGGCACCACGGTGAAGGCGCTAGTCATGGTCAACGGCAAACCGTTCCAGCGTTTGCATGAGCGCTTTGCGGCGGATGAAGGCTTTGTTTGGAACAATCCATCGGATGCACCCGTCGCGACCGTCCCCGGCAGCGAACAAGCCGAAGACGCCGAACTCAGCGGAGCGAAGATCAAATCGCAAGGCAAAGGGTTTCATGGCAAAGGTTACATCGATTTCGGCCAATCGCAGGGAGCCTATGTGCAGTGGTATCAGGAAAACGATGGCGACGTCCGCCAAGCGGAACTGGTTATCCGCTACAGTGGAAAACATCCAAAACGACCGGGGCGGTATATTAAATTGTCGGTGAACGATCGGGTGGTCAAGGATCGGCTACTGCTGCCGAACACCCGAAACTGGGGCAATGACTGGAAAACCGTCCGTGTTCCCATTCGCATCGGACGTGGTGCGAACACCATCCGGCTGACGACGGTCGAAAACGGCGGAATGTATATCGATGAAATATCGATCGAATAATTGGTTTCGACCAAACAAGAATAGAAAGAATAGCGGAATGAAACGACTCAAGTGTAGCATTTTGATGGTGCTGTTTTTGTCAGCCATGGTGCCCCATGCCGGGGCGGAGGACGAACAGAAGATTCGCTTGCTGATCGACTCGGACGCCAACAATGAAACCGATGACCAGCACGCCATCGCCTACGCGTTGTTGAGTAAAGGCAGCTTCGACGTCGAGGGGCTTACCGTCAACAAAACGCACAATGGTGGTGATGTGGACGAGCAAATGGCCGAAGCTGTGCGTGTCGTCAAACTTTGCGGTTTCTATCCACAATTGCCCATGTTCAAAGGAGCCAACGGCAGCTTTGCTGGAATCCTGCCGCACATTCACGAAGATTCGTATGACGGCAAAGAAGCAGTCGATTTCATTATCACGCAAGCAAAGAAGAAATCCGATCGCAAACTCGTGCTGTTGCCGATTGGAAAATTGACCAACATCGCGTTGGCGCTCGCGAAAAATCCTTCGATCATCCCCAACGTCCGCATCGTTTGGCTTGGCTCGAACTACCCCCGCCCCGGCGAGTACAACATGACGGCGGATTTGACCTGTATCGACTACGTGTTGTCGCTTCCAGTGGACTTTGAAATGGTTACCGTTCGCTACAACGATCCATCGGGTAGCTGGGGAGTGAAAGCCTTCCAGCAAGACATTTTCGACAAGATGCCTGGAAAGGGACCCAAGGTCGACCTTTCTATCGAGGGGCGTCATGGCGGAACCTTTACAACGTTCGGCGACTATTCGGTCAGCCTTTATCGGCATGCGCCCCAGCACGGTGATCCGCCGTTCCGCTCCTTCTTTGACGCTACGGCCGTTGCCATCCTCAAGAACCCCGGATTTGGCCAAGCCGTCGAAGTCCCTCGCCCCGCGCTGCACAATCGCGGTTGGGTCGATCGCCCAAAGAATCCGCTCAAGATGGTGCTTTGGGAAGGCTTTGACTCCGCGGCCATCATGCAAGACTTTTACAACGTGATCGACGCCGCAACACCGAAATGATTGCGTGAAGCTGCTCTAGACATCGGAGTTTCGCTTTTAGTGAGGCGGTCCTGTGCGATGGGGTTGCGTGCGTGTGAGCCGGAGGGCCGCAAACGAGACTGGTTGCGGCAAGGCACCGTGCGGTCTGCAGCGATCGTTGTTGACTAGGCCAGCTTTTCTAGAAAGCTCTCGGCGTGGTGCAGATGTTGCTCTCGTTTATCATCATCCATTTTCTCCGCCATGCTGCACATCATCGCCCATCGCGGGTTCTTCCCAAGTTCATCCCGATGGATCCAGATCCAGCGCCAATACAATCC
>NZ_ANOG01000210.1 GCF_000346295.1 Rhodopirellula maiorica SM1
AACAGGCCAGAATCGAGAATCTTCGGGACTTCTCTGTGAACTCGCGAACTCGTACCCAGGCTCCTGCCTGGGTACGCACTGCTCAGCAGGCTCCCGCCTGCGCATCCGCCGTCGGCTCGGGAGGCAGGAGCCTCCGGTGCAGTGTGTTCCCAGGCGGGAGCCTGGGAACAGGCGTGCAAGCTTCAATCGGCACTAGTGGGCGAATCGAGGGTCGGTTTTTCGGATGATTTCGTTGATCCCGGTTTGATTGAAACCTTTGTAGCCGTCGTCACGCTGCAAGATTTCTAAGTGGGAACCGATGCTTCCTGATCGACGGAACCGCTCGGCTTGTTCGGCTGTGATCACGCCCTCGCGGGCTGCTTGTTCGATCCGCTCGTCCGCGACCGGCCAAATCTCACCTTCTGTAAAGGCCTGTTTCAGGAAATCGAAGTCCGTAAACGGAGCCATCGTTTGAATGCCTCGCTCGGCCAATTGCGTACGCGCCGCATCAAAATCAAATTGGCATTCCAAGTGATGCATGCCAGCTTGCAAGATGGCTTCGCCGTGCAGTTTGCACCATACGCCCGACGGTGCCAAGTTGATCGCGATGCGGCAGCGGTTCGTGCGCAAAGTCGCCTGAGACCTCTTCGGCGGTCAAATCGACATCGGCAAAAATGACCACTCCGGTTGCGGGTTGCTCTAACACCTGGGCTCCCCAGCCCGCTTCGGCACCACCGTAAAATCGTTCGCGGCACTGAAACCCGAGTTGTTCAAGTAATGCGATCAAGCGAGTGAAGTGCTTGCGACTACTACGATAGGTGTGGTGGTCATGGTTGGCCCAACCAAGTCCGAGTGCGTCTTGGCGTGATTTTTGAATACGAGCCGCCTTGTTGCGGCTTTCCCAATAGCTGCGTTCGGCGGCAAAGAATAAGTCACACGTGCGATCCTGGCCCAGGTTATCTTTGGCCGCAGCGACCAACGCACTTGCATGATCAAATCCATCTTCGTCCGAAGCAAAGTCTCGCTTTCTTAGTAAGAACGCTTCCTCATGCTGAAGGATGGCGGGGAGGTTCATTGCGGACGATTCACTCGGTTTAAATCCGACATCGCCATGCCGCTCGATCACCCAAAACTCGGTCGATTCCGTTTCCGAAACGCACGCTAATCGAAGTGCTGATCCAGGCAACCCTCGAATCGAAGTCGCAATGCGATGCGCCACGAGGAAATCACGCACCGATTCAACGTGGATCGTCAATCGTTGCTTAGGAAAGCCGCCGAGCACCACGTCCGGGAACAATCCATCGGGATGCTGCCACACCGGGTCTCCTGGTTCATGCCGCAATTGAAAACCGGATTGAGAAAGCAGCGATTCTGTTTCCACCGAAAACGGCAGCGAAAAGTGATCGAGCCAATCGGTCAGCCGCGTCCCCGTTTCCGTCGACATCCGTGTCCGCAAGTTGGCGACAAAAGGATCTTGGCGAACAAACGCATCGGTCCATTGGTCGATCAACTTGGCCGCCTGGGCCTGACATTTCCAATCAAATTCCAACAATGGCGATTTCGGCATGGTCATCGGGCTCCGCACTACCGCGAGGAAGGAACACCGCGAACCGCTTCGCGATCATCCATCCCTTATTGTAGCAACGCCCCAAAGTGGGATAGGCATCCTGCTAACGCAAAATCGCCTGGGCGACTCGCAGACCGCTGTTCATCGCACCTTGGATACTCGGCGTTTCACGATGATCGCCGCACACAAACACTCCTTCTCGAGCCGTTGTAATGGGCTGCATCACGGGATCAAGCGTAAGTTTTGGAAGCCCAAAGGGCACATGATAAATCTGCAGCCGTTTCCAGCCACCGGCTTGCTCGCCAAACCAATGCTGTAATTGTGGGCGGAGCGAGTTGTCGAGATCGTCGGGATCGATGTTTTGACTCAGTTCGGTGCTGACCGAGATCAGGTGCTGGCCGCTCGGCGCGTAGCGTGGCGCAATGTTGGACATCACCGTCGCGGTTTGAATCGGCCCCGCCTCGTCACCCCGCAGCAACAAGCGTCGTCGTCGAAGAGGTGCTTCGGGCGCCGCGTAGTAAACCGTGGTGGTTCCTGACCACGCGGTGTCGAGCGATTCATCGCCCAGCAGACTTGCCGCAGCACTGCTTTCGGTGGCGATCACAATCTGTTTGGCCTTTAGCGTGCGACCATCGGTCAGTTCGACAGCCCCGGGTTGCAGTCCCGCAACCGGTGTTCTCAGTTGCATCGTGCCACGAGGTAAACGGTCGGTAAGTTGACGCGGGATTTCAGCCATCCCGCCTGCGGGAACCGACACGTGTCCTTCGCTGAACATGCGAAACACAAACTCAAGCATCCGGCTGGGCATTTCCAGCGATTCGTCCAAGTAGACGCCGCCGAGGAAGGGGCGAAAGAATTGTTCGATGATCCGGTCGGAAAATCCGTCCTCTCGAAGTCGTGCAAGTGTCGTCGTTTGCTCTCGGGCGTAGACATCCTCGAGCGATCCAGCGTGGCTGACGCTGCGGAGTTTTGAAATTCGGCATTTATCCACCAGCGAACCGACGGGGTTTATGGCGGTGGCGGCGATATCCAACGGGCGTCGCCAAGGGTCACTCAATAGAGCAAACTCGCCGTTTTGCCGCACCATCGCTCCGGGGGAAAAATGACACAGTTCGAGCTGTTTGTAATCCAACAATTCGCGACAAGCGGGATAGGCTGTCAGCAACACCTGGAAACCGTGGTCCAGCGTGAACCCATCGATATGGTCCGTGCGAACTCGGCCTCCGACGCGATCACTCGCCTCCAATAGCGTGATCGAGCGTCCTGCTTCGGCCAATTTGACGCCGCAGGAGAGCCCCGCCAATCCTGCACCAACAATGATCACATCGAACGAGTCGCCAGTCGTTTCGTTTGACATTAAGTTGCTCATCGAAGTCGTTGATTCAATCGGATGGGATAGCTCGGCTGCAACAACAATAACCGTCAAACAAATTTAACGGACTGACGGCAATTTGTCGCCCGGCGTCTCCGACGCCGGAATACATGAACGATGGAATAAACGGACGTCGGAGACGCCCGGCGACATTGGAGACGGAATACACGGACAATGGAATAAACGGACGTCGGAGACGCCCGACGACATTGGGGACGGAATACAGGGATGATGGAATAAATGGACGTCGGAGACGTCCGGCGACATTGGGGACGGAATGCAGGGATGATGGAATAAATGGACGTCGGAGACGCCCGGCGACTATGAAATTGGAATGTACGGACGTTGCAGACTGGTTGCTGTCGCAAAGTGAGGGACCGATGACAGGCTGGAAGCCTATCTCACATTTTTGAACTTTTTATCGTCGTTTGACCTAACGTGTCACCGCGGATGCGATGAAGTAAGTAGCCGAAAGCGGCACTTCAACAATCAACCAAAACAAAAACGTTCACATTACCTTACGCGGAGTTTGATCATGGCTAAGTTTTACGTTCAATCTGGAAATTTGCGTACCGTCGTTCAAGCCGAATCGAGCCGCAAAGCCGCGATTTGGGCTGTCCACGAAGCAATGCAGCAAGTGTTGCCCGTCGACGAGGAACTATCACACTCGAAATCGGATCGCGACGCTGCGGAAAT
>NZ_ANOG01000211.1 GCF_000346295.1 Rhodopirellula maiorica SM1
GGTTCCTTGAGTTCCTTTCAGTTTAAGGACTCGCGTGGCCCCCAAAACCCAGGCCACCTCAGCGGGTGGTCGCTGGAGCAGCATCAAACATTTGGATGCTGATGCGAGTGATTCTGTGGACCTGGAGGAGCTTAAGAAATGTCCAGTTCCCAAGCTCCCGACTAAGGGAGAGAAACGGCTGAATGTTCTCTACAAAAATCTACCTGAAGAAAGCTTGTATCTTGATTTCTATTATCCTCCAGGTGTTCCCAAGGGAGATCTCCCTGTAGTGGTCTTCACCCACGGCGGTGGCTGGGGAGCTGGGAGCAAGGAGGGGGCGGCGCAGGGATCTCATAAGGAACTGTTTCTTAAAGTACTGGATGAGGGGTTTTGCGTGGCGGCGGTGAATTACCGGCTGGTAGGGATGTATGAAAACAGTTACGTCCCTGAGTGCGTAATAGACTGCAAGGATGCCGTGCGCTTTCTTGCTAAGAATGCGGAGGATTTTGGGATCAATCCGAAGAAGTTCTACTCGATCGGGAATTCTGCGGGAGGGCATCTCTCGATGATGTTGCTTTTGTCACCGCGCGACGAGCAACTGGGTGCTCCGGAACTCGCCGATGCAGAGTATGAAATGGTCGCCGGCGTATCATGGTATGGCTGGGCGAACCAAGAGCTGGAAGAGCTTTTCATCAAGCCGAACAAGGAAAATGATCAGCCACTCCGCAATAACCACTCGCGGATATGCCGCCCAGGGCTTACGCCAGCAGAGCGCAAGGACATCATCCATGAAATGAGTCCCAGTTCGTGGCTAACAAAAGAGAGCCCGCCCCTATTCATGCTCCACGGAACTGAGGACACCACCATCATTCCCAAGCATGCGTATTGGATGAAGGATCTCGCCCAAAAACGGGGTGCCGACGTAGAAATTCTGATCGTAGATGGCGCAGGGCATGGCTGGGGTAACAA
>NZ_ANOG01000212.1 GCF_000346295.1 Rhodopirellula maiorica SM1
AGGGATGTTTAGCGATCGTGCCGGACCGCGTTTGGCATTGACCATCGTGGTGATCATCTGGAGCGTGTTTACGGCGTTGACCGGTGCGGTGTTTACCGCGATCAGTCTGCTGGTGGTTCGCTTTTTGTTTGGCATGGGCGAAGCCGGTGCTTACCCCGGCGCCACCCGTGCGTTGTACAAATGGTTGCCTGCGAAAGAGCGTGGCATCGGTCAAGGAATCTTCCATTCCGGAGCGCGTGTCGGAGCGGCACTTTCGTTGGTCTTGATGCCGGCGTTGATCGATTGGATCGGATGGCGATGGACGTTTGCCGCCAACGGTCTTGCAGGATTGGTTTGGGGAGGTGTTTGGTGGTTTTGGTACCGCGACTCGCCCAGCGAACATGCGAGCACAAACCAGGCCGAGGTCGATTTGATTGCCAGCGGCATCGCGGAGCAACAATCCACCCCGCTGAACATTCCCTACATTCAAATCGTGACGTCCGCGAACGTGTTGTTGGCGATGTTCCAGTATGCCGCAAGCAATATCACCTTTTTCATCAGCATCACGTGGCTGCGTCCTTATATCGAAGAACGCTGGGGCAGCCAGGCTGCTAATTTGTCGGCACTTCCGCTGTTGATCGGTGCGGTCGCATTGTGGTTTTCGGGCACCTTGGTGACGCTGCTTCACAAGCGAGGCATGCCAGTCCTTTCGCGTCGAATCCCGGCGATGGTCGGTTTCACTTTGGGGGCCATCGGATTGTTGATGTGCACGCAAACCGCCGATTCGGAAACCGTTTGGCCGCTGATCATCTGTTTTTCGATCGCGTTATTCGGGGTCGAAATGACGCTCAGCCCCAGCTGGGCCCTTTGCATGGATATTGGCGGCGACCGCAGTGGCGCCGTATCGGGGGCAATGAACATGGTCGGCAACATGGGTGCGGCCTTGAGTGCCGTGGTGTTCCCGTATTTCGTCGCTCATGTAACGATGCCTTACTTTGCCCTACAAACCGGAACCGCAAATTCTTTTTTTGTTTTCGCCGCCACGATCAACACGTTGGCGATGTTGGCGTGGTTGTTCATGAATCCTCTGCGACAATTACATGAACTCTCCTCCAGTCAACTGCGACTGCGACTGGCGACGTTCGCGGTGATGATCGTGGTGGTCATCACGGCCTTGATCTACACCAATTTTCTGATGCGGTAAGGAAACATGGCCAATTCAAACAAACCGAAACGCGGGGTCGCGGTGGGAGCGGGATATTTTAGCCACTTCCATTTTGACGCATGGAACCGTATCCCCAACGCGGAATTGGTCGCGATTTGTGATGTCGATCGTCACAAAGCCGACTCGGTCGCCAATCAGTACCAGATCGCAAACGTCTACGATGACGTCCAATCCATGCTGCGAGCCGAACAGCCCGATTTTATCGACATCATCACGCGGCCCGATTCCCATCTCGAGCTGGTTCGCATCGCGGCAAACTTGGGCATCGACGTGATCTGCCAAAAACCACTGGCCCCAACCATCGACGAGGCTGCCGAATTGGTTGACGTTGCCAACGCCGCAGGCATCCGCTTGATGGTTCACGAGAACTTTCGCTTCCAACCTTGGTATCGCGAAATGTCGCGTTTGATCTCAGGCGGCGTCGTGGGCGAAACACTTCATACGCTTAATGTGCGAACGCGGATGGGCGACGGATGGCAAGCCGACGCCTATCAAGCTCGCCAACCCTACTTTGCCACCATGCCGCAGTTGCTGGTGTTTGAAACCGGAGTGCACTTCATCGACACGTTTCGTTTTTTAGCCGGCGAGATCGAAGGCGTCTTTGCCTCGCTGCGTCGGCTGAATCCCAACATTGCCGGTGAGGACACCGGGATGATCTTGTTCGAATTCGCTAGCGGTGCACGAGGCCTCTGGGACGCCAGCCGCTACCATGAATCCGAAGCCGCAGATCCTCGCTACACGTTTGGCGAATGCTTGATCGAGACCGACGGCGGATCGATCCGGCTGTCCAGTGACGGACAGATCACGACTCAAAAGCTTGGCAATCCCGTTGTCTCGCACACCTACGATCATCATCACCGCGGCTTTGCCGGCGACTGCGTCTACCACACGCAAAAGCATTTTGTCGACTCGCTTTGCAACGCGACGCCGTTTGAAACCAGTGGCGAAGAATACTTAAAAACCTTGCGTGTCCAAGCTGCAATCTACCAGTCCGCCGAAACCGGATTGCCCGTCCGAGGGCTCGCCACAGGAGACGGCCATGCGAATCATTGATCTGACGTTGCCGATCGACAACGATATGCCTGGCGTCGATGTATCGCCTGCCAAGCGAATCAAAACACATGGCTGGAACGCGACCACGTTGACGCTGTATTCGCATTGCGGCACCCACATGGATGCCCCGTGCCATTTCCTTGATGGAGCAAGGACGATTGATCAACAAGACTTGAACGTCGTCATCGGTCCGGCGATCGTCGTCAACTTGGCACCCGCTGCGCCAAAACAATTGTTGACCGTGAACGATTTCGCCGCGGTTGAAAATCAAGTCACTCCGGGATGCCGTTTGCTGCTGCGAACCGATTGGCACAAGCGGTACGGTACGGCTGAATATCGCAATGAACTGCCGCGAATTTCGATCGAATTGGCTCGCTGGTTTGTCGAGCGAGAGGTTGGTTTGATCGGGGTCGAACCGCCATCGGTTGCCGACGTCAACAACGTCTCAGAAGTCACCGAGGTGCATCAAACGTTGTTTCGTGGCGGCGTGGTCATCCTCGAAGGTCTCGCAAATCTCGACCAATTGACTCAACCCACCGTTCAGTTAGTCGCATTGCCATTGAAAGTCGTGGGTGGCGACGGCACTCCTGTTCGTGCCATCGCGATGGAGCAGAGTTAAGCGATGACGAACCAACCCCAAACAAACACGTCCGCTGCGGTCCTAGGATGCATTGCCGACGATGTGACCGGAGCCACCGACCTTGCGATCAATTTGGCACAAGGAGGACTGCGAGTCATTCAGTGGCTGGAAATTCCGACGCGAGAAGACCTGCAAACCCACGCCGTTGATGCGATTGTGGTGGCGCTGAAGACACGCTCGATTGCTCCATCTGAAGCCGTCTCGCAATCGCTCGCAGCCATGCAAGTATTAAGAGACCATGGATGTCAGCGGTTCATTTCAAATATTGCTCGACGTTTGACTCGACCTCAAAAGGCAACATCGGTCCCGTGGCTGAAGCGATGATGGACGCGTTGGATGCCGAACAAACGATCTTTTGCCCCGCCTTTCCCCGTGCCGGACGCACGGTGTACCAAGGCCATCTGTTTGTCGACGGGACGCTGCTGAACGAATCGGGAATGCAAAACCACCCGCTCAATCCGATGCAGGACGCCAATTTAGTGCGATTCCTGGCCCGTCAAGTCACTCGCCCTGTTGGGCTGCTGCGTTATCACGATCTAGCCGACGCCAGCAGCGCGGGCGGATCGCTGCAAACACACCGCCGCGATGGGATCGCTCATGGCGTGATCGATTGCGTTGACGATTCGCAATTGCAAACGATCGCCGCTGCTGTCAGCGACATGCCGCTGCTGACTGGCGGATCAGGACTGGCACGTTATCTGGGCGATGCGTATCGGAAATCCGGATTAATCGAGACACACCGTGCATCGAGTGAGTTACCCGCGATTTCAGGCCGTAGCCTGATTTTGTCGGGCAGTTGTTCGCAGGCCACTAACCAGCAGGTCGCCAAAGCAAAATCGTTCTGCAGCACGTGGCAGCTTGACGTGCTCGAGATTGCCCGCGACCCCGGCACGTACCAACGTCGACTGTTGGCGTGGGCCGAAGCAAGTGACGCCAATCGTCCGCTGCTGATTTATTCGACCGATGATCCCGAGGGCGTTCGCAGCGTCCAGCAGACACTCGGGGCTAACGAAGCAGCTGAACTGATCGAATCGTTTTTGGGCAAAGTCGCAGTTGAATTGACGACGGATTTCGGTGTTCGGCGACTGATCGTTGCGGGCGGAGAAACCTCGGGCGCTGTGGTTCGCGACTTAGGCATTCGGGCACTGAAAATCGGTCCCGAAATTTGTGCCGGAGTTCCTTGGACCCAATCGATTGGTGGCCCTCCACTGGCGATCGCCCTCAAATCAGGGAACTTTGGCGACGAGAACTTCTTTCATACCGCGTTGGAGATGTTGGCATGAGTGAACGAGAACTTCGCGAGCGTATCGCCATGCATGGCCAATCGCTATTTGATCGCGGCTTCACATGCGGCAGCAGCGGCAATATCAGCGTTCGGTTGCCGGATGGCATTTTGGTCACTCCCACCAATGTCTGCTTAGGACGGCTCGATCCAGACCGCATTTCCAAAGTGAAATGGGATGGGACGCTGGCCGCGGGCGACAAACCGTCCAAGGAAGCGGTGCTGCATTTGTCGATGTATCGTTCGCGTGAAAAGGATGATGCGATCGTGCATCTCCATTCGACCTATTCGGTAGCGGTGTCTTGTTTGCCTGATATTGATTCGGCGAATGTGCTGCCTGCGTTAACGGCCTACTACGTGATGCGTGTCGGGACGCTGCCGATGCTTCCGTACTTTCCGCCTGGTGACGAAAAGCTGGCCGCCGAGGTCGAGCGAGCGGCGCTGGGAGCCCACGCCGTCTTGTTGGCCAATCACGGCCCGATCGTTGCCGCCGCGGATCTTGACAAAGCTGTTTACGCGACCGAAGAACTCGAAGAAACCGCCAAACTTTACTTACTGCTTCGCGACCGTGCGCCTCGTTGTTTGACCGACGAGCAGTGTCGCGAATTGCACCAACGATTTCCATCCTAGCGAATTGAAAACCACCATGTTTGTTGTTGCTGTCCAATTTACGATCAAGCCCGAGTTCGCAACTGCATTCCGCGAACGTGTCCTAAAACAAGCGAGCGATTCACTTGCCAACGAAGAGGCTTGCCAACAATTCGAGGTCAGTGTTGATCCCGAAGCGGAAAACCAATTTTTCCTATACGAAATCTATGACGATGCCGCGGCGTTTGATCAGCATCGTGCCGCCGATTATTTCGCTGATTTCTCGGCCAGCGTCGGACCATGGGTGGAAAGCAAATCGCTGAAAACATGGCATCGCATTTCGTAACCACGACTGAACCTACTCACTTTTCATTGCAACCCATAAGAAACGACAGATGACTTCCTATCGGATCGCACTTTTACCGGGCGATGGCATTGGCCCGGAAACCATGGCCGCGACTCAGATCGTGCTCGATCGCGTGGTTGTTGAATTCCCCGACATCCAACTCGATTGCCAATCCCATCGTGCCGGTGCGGAACTCTATCGCGACACCGGCGAGACATTGCCCCAAGCCGTGTTGGATGCCTGTTTGGACGCCGATGCGGTGCTGTTGTCGGCGATTGGTTTGCCAGACGTGCGGCAACCTGATGGGACGGAGGTCCAACCCACTATGATGGTTGGGCTGCGTCGTGCTCTGAACCTGCACTCGGCGGTGCGACCGGTGAAACTGTATCCGGGAGCGCCGTGTCCACTGAAAGACACCCGTGCGGGAATCGACCTTGTGATCATCCGCGAAAACCTCGAAGGCCTATTTGCCTCGTTCGGCGGTGGCAGCATGGTCGGTGACGAAGTGGCCACCGACACGTTGGTCGTGACTCGTACGGGGACGTCCAAAGTCGTCGATTACGCATTCCAGTTGGCGTCGCGCCGCAGCGGTCGTCCCCGCGACGGCAAACGCAAAGTCACCTGTGTCGATAAAGCCAACGTGTTTCGCAGTATGGCGTTCTTTCGCAAAATCTTTCACGATGTTGCTGCGAAATACCCTGATATCGACCATGATGCGGTCTATGTCGATGCGATGAGTTTGTACATGGTGCAAAACCCGTCCGATTTCGATGTGGTCGTCATGGAAAACCAATTTGGTGACATTTTGTCGGATTTGGGTGCTGGTATTGTCGGCGGTCTTGGCTTGGGCCCCTCGGCCGAAATTGGTGACCAACACGCCCTGTTCCAACCATCCCATGGCACCGCGCCTCAATTGGCAGGTCAAAACGTCGCCAACCCGCTGGCTACCATTTTGTCGGCTGGCATGATGCTAGATTGGCTGGGGCAAACCCATAACGATGCAACCTGTGTTGCCGCAGCGATTGCTGTGGAAAATGCGGTTGCTGAAGTGCTAGCGCAAGGCCAAGTACGAACGCCCGATATTGGCGGCACGTCGTCCACGACCGATGTGGCCAACGCAGTCGCCGATGCGATCGTTGCTTCGGTTCGCAGCGATGTGTAAATAAGATGCCTGGGTTCGTTGACGGACCTTGCGTTTTGATCGCCGAGCGATCGACGACGCAATTGATCGCGGAGCGATCAACGACAATGTAAGACGATGCTGATGACAGGCTGGAAGCCTATCCCACTTTTATTCCCCACCCCACCACGAGGATTTGTCCATGAGTCGCTGTTTCCCTGTGCAACTTGCCTGTTGCATGACTGTCTTGCTGACAGCCGGTGCGCCGTCGTTAAGCTCAGCCGCTGACCCTGTGTTCAAAGAAGTCGACGGACTTGTCGCGGTCGAAGCGGAACATTTTGTCGAACAAACATTGACTGACAAACGTGCATGGCACCTAACCTCGACCGAGACCACTCCCGACATCACACCCGATGGTGATCCGCCGCATGTCGCCGGAGCAAGCGGCAATGCGTATCTCGAAATTTTGCCAGACACACGGCGGACGCATGCTGACAAATTGATCCGTGGGACCAACTTTGCTCCCGAGGCCGGCGGCATGGCGGTGTTGAAATACAAAGTGAATTTCAGCACTCCAGGCAAATATTACGTTTGGGTTCGCGCCTATTCCACCGGCAGCGAAGACAACGGGCTACACGTCGGGATCGATGGCGAGTGGCCGGAAACAGGCCAGCGTTTGCAGTGGTGCCAGGGCAAAAACGGCTGGCGATGGGAAAGTAAACAACGCACCGAAAAGCAACATTGCGGCGAACCCTACAAGATTTTCCTCGACGTTCCGACCGCGGGCGTGCACACGATTTCG
>NZ_ANOG01000213.1 GCF_000346295.1 Rhodopirellula maiorica SM1
CATCGGCAACCACGACCAGCGAGGTGATCGATGCGATTTCCGAGTCCGGGTTGAAGTTAACCGTACGGCTGAACGACGCTCGCAATGGTTTCCAAGTACGTGATGTTTCGGGCGGATCGGGTACGTTTACGATCGACGCCGCTGACGATACCGCCTCGCAACTCGGACTGACCGCATCGACGACCGATGACATTGTCGTTGGCGAGAATCTGAATCGGCAAAATGTCACTCGCGACACATTGCTCGAAGACCTGAACGGCGGTCTCGGCGTCAATATCGGCAGTTTCACGATCAAGGACAGCAACGGCGTCCTTGGTGCGATCAATCTAAAAACGGCCGGAGCAAAGAATGTCGGCGAATTGATTGACAAAATCAATGCATTGTCGGCCGATGTCACTGCGTCGATCAGCGAAAACGGCGACGGAATTTCGATCGTCGACAACGCGGGCGGCAGCGGAACGCTGACGATTGCCAACAGCGGAACCTCGACGACGGCGTCGGATTTGAACATCGCTGGGACTGCAACAAACCAAACGATTGGCGGGCAAACCGAATCGGCTATCGTCGGTACCAGCGCCGACGTGATCGAAGTGACCGCCGACGATACGCTCGAATCGCTGGTGACGAAGATCAACGAGGACGGCCGCTACGGCACCGCATCGATTCAAACGAATGACGATGGATCGTTCTCGTTGCGGATTCGCAGTCAACGCGGTGGAGAGGCTGGCAAACTTGCTATCAATACCACCGGGTTTAATCTCGACCTGCGAACCGAATCGCGTGGTGCGGATGCATTGATCGCGGTTTCGACCGATGGCGGAACCGAGCGTTACGTCAGTTCCAGTGATGGCGTTTTCGACCTTGGGACCGACGGCGAAGACTCCAGCCTGATCAACGGATCAACTTCGCTCGATTCGCTGAAAGGGGGCAAGGGGATTTCGCTCGGCAGTTTCAAAATCACCGACAGTCGTGGAAAAACGAGTGCGGTAAATTTGCGAGTCGAAGAAATCACCACCGTTGGACAACTGACCGAAGCGATCAATAGTCTCGGGATCGGTGTTACCGCATCGATCAACACCGACGGAACCGGGATTTCCGTGGTCGATACCGCTGGCGGCAGCGAAACCCTGACGATCGAAGATGTCGGCAGCGGGCGATCCGCAACGGATCTGGGAATCGCGGGTGAAGCCACGACGCAAACGATTGCGGGTGAATCGGTTTCCGCTTTGGTGGGGCCAGCCGATGACGATGTCATTGATTCGGCCACTGGTATCAGTTTGACGCTAAAAGAATTGTCGACCGATCCGATCACGATTACGGTCAAAGACGATCCCAGCGTCGTTTCCAATGCGACCCAAACCTTTGTCGACCAATACAACAAACTGGTCGACAAGCTCGATTCGCTGACCTATTTCGACGCCGATGCGAACGAAGTGGGATTGCTGTTTGGTTCGAGTGAAGCCAGCCGGATTCGCAATTCCTACAGCCGACTACTTTCCGGATCGATCACCCAGGCGGGTGATTTGAAGTCGCTCGGAAGCGTCGGGATTCGCTTCAATAGTGAAGGAAAACTTGATTTTGACACTGAAAAATTCAGTGATGCGATGAGCGAAGACTCCGCGGCAGTCGAGTCGTTTTTTACCACTGCCGAAACGGGGCTTTCCGACCGGCTCGATTCGGTCGCCGAGCGAATTGCCGGGGTTGATAACAGTCTATTGATTGGTCGCACCGAAACGCTGTCGACACAGATCACTCAGAATAACTCGCGAATCGAGGCACTGAACGAACGACTCGAGAGCGAACGCGAGCGTTTGTTGAAACAGTTTTACGCCACCGAAGAAGCGATCAGCAAGATCCAAGGAAACTCTTCGTATTTGTCTCAAATTGAGCGAATTACGATCGATTCGTAATCTACTTATTCTTCCTCTCTTGATTCAATATTCCTGCAAGGAGGCAGGTAACGCATGTCCTATTCTCCCTCGCATGCTGCATCGAATTACCAACCAAGCGGTCACAAGCAATCGCGTCGATCAACCGACGGCTATCTCGAATCGAGCATTCAACACGCGACGCCGGCTCGTTTGCGATTGATGATCTTGGAACGCGCGGTCGAAGTCGCTCGCATGCTTGCCAACACGTGGCGGACGCAACCGGACAAGAAGGGCAGCAACGAGTATTCGCTGAAGCTATTGGATTTGATCACCGAATTGTTGTCTGGCATCACCGGCAATGAAGAAGTGTGCGTCCAAGTCGCCGATCTTTACGTTTTTCTCTCAAAACACCTGCTGCTTTCCGAACAAACCAGCGATGCCGATGCGGTCGACGAATTGCGTCAGATCCTGGAAATCGAAGCGGATACATGGCGAATGGTCTGCGCTAACGAGACGCTAGCAAAAACGCCCGGGCTGTCATCTGCTGGCACCCCGGCCGCTCCGGTCTCGACTGACGCACCGATCTCCGGTGGGCTGAATCTGCAAGGATAATTCGGCTCCACCACCACTCTATCAACGACGCAATCCCGCACGGGACGCAGAAATCCGTTTCACACGGTTTGACGCGTCCCGTGCGTTTTTTATTGGCAAACCGCCGTTTCAAGCGGCATATTCGCCGTCTCAACAAGCCGTGAAGCATTTTGCCTTTCACATTTGTGCCTTTTGCCCGTAGCGAAGAAACACGGACATTCCGCCCACCGACAGCCCTCCTCAAAACCAAGCATCATCCCCACCTCCCAGCTCCCAGCTCCCACCTCCTACACCTCCTACCTCCCACCTCCTCACCTCCCCTTCCCCACCCTCAAATACCGAGATGTCAAACGATGCGGGGCATTTTGACTGTAGCGATTGTTCCGGTTGATCCGATGATTCCTATTGAACGGGCTAGAGCGCACGTAGGTCTGTTCATGGAGTACGACTCTCGACAAACAACAAAGGTGGTCGCAAATGCGGCGATGGATCCTCAGCACCCTGACTCTTGGAATGGCGTTGGTGCCGTGTACCAACTTTCTATTCGCGCAAGATGCTTCAGGCCCCGCACTTCGTAAACTTTCGGTACCTGCAGCACAATCACGCTCGATTGCGACAAAGCTCAGCTTGATCTATCGCGATGTACCGGGAGTGCAAATTTCGCCCGATGCGAAGAACAATCAGTTGGTTGTGATGGCTCCCGAGTCTGCGCAACGCAAAATCGCGGAGGATGTTCAATCGTTAATGAACTCCGAGGCGGTCCAGCAAGCTTCGGCGACGGGCCCGGTGCACGTGCAGCTCAAAAATGTGACGTGGCGTGAGTTCGAAGACGACTTGAAGCGACTCGCAGGACTGCCGCTGCCGATCACGACGACCCGCAACGGCGAACGTGCTTCGTTCCAGCTCAGTGCGGCACCGCTGCAGGGCACCACGGTTGAGGTCGATCGTCGTCGCAACCTAGTGACCGTGATGGCCGCCCAACAAAACCAAAAAGGATGGCAGAAAGTCATCAATACGTTGGACGTTCCCTCGTTGGATCAATCCAAGGTGACCGAGTTGATGCGGCTTGAAAATGCCGAGCCGGCTCCGATTCAACGGGCGATCCGCCTATTGGGCGAACTGGATGCTCGACGCGTCAAACCGATCACCGCCGAGAATGCTTTCCAAAACGCGGTCTTTCAACAAGACGCTGCGGCCACGCCCACGCCACCGGCCGATCTCCCACCTCAAGAGGGTGACGCCGCTACGGATGATCAAGGCGGATCGGGTGTGATTGGCGATACCCAGATTCAATTCGTCCCTGAATTGGGAACGATCATTATCCGCGGAGCCAAGCGCGACGTGGAACGGGTGATGGAAGTCATCAAGGAAATCGAAAAGCAAAGCGATTTGACTCGCCCCGATATCGAAGTGGTCAATTTGCGGCACGCCGATAGCAACGCCGTCGCGACGCTGCTGAAGCAATTGTACGATGATGTGCTCTCGGCACGTCAAGGTGAGGTCAGTATCACTGCACTGGATTCGCCCAACGCGTTGCTGCTGATTGGTCGCGCCGAAGCGATCAACGGCGTGCGTGACTTGATCGCCAAAGTGGATATTCCCGTTGATGAATCAAGCCGATTGCGAATCTTTCGCTTGCAACACGCTTCGGCATCCGATGCCGAAGAAACCATCCGCAGCTTCTTTGTCGATCGACCAGGCGTTGGCGACGATCTTCGCCCCGGCACCGGACCCCGAGTCCGCGTGTTGGCCGATTATCGCACCAATTCGTTGATCGTCAGCGGGGCACCGCGTGACATGGAAGAGGTAACACGCCTGATCAACGACCTTGATGTTCAACAGGTCTCGGCTCAAAGCGAAATCAAAATTTTCCCGCTCAGCAATGCGGTCGCCGAAGATTTGGCTCCTGTCATCCAGTCGGCGATCAATGGTGAAAGCGAAACCGGAGGCGACGCCAGCGTGACCACGCCGTCGACATCGCTGTCGATGGTTGCGGTTGATGGTGACGGAGATCAGATTTTCGATTCCGGTATCCTAGCCGGCGCCGTGATTACCGCGGACCCTGGAGCCAATTCGATTGTCGTTCGGGCTCCGGCAGCCAGCATGCCGCTGATTGGCGAGTTGATTCGTCAACTTGATAAAGCACCCGGCATCGATTCGCTCGTCAAAGTGTTCACGATCGAAAATGGAGACGCTGTTCAGTTGACCACCGCGTTGACGCAGTTGTTTGGTGATGATGCCGCGACCAGTGGTACCAGCGTCGGTGCGGGCAACCTCGGCGGATTGCCGTCGACGACATCCGGCAGCGATAGCTCGCTCGTTCCGCTGCGATTCAGTACCGACATGCGGACCAACAGCATCATCGCAAGCGGATCGGCCGAAGACCTCGAGGTCGTCGAGAGCATTTTGCTACGACTCGACGGTGCAGGGTTCGCCGAGCGGATCACCGAAGTCATTTGGCTACGTCACCAAGCGAGCGATACCGTCGCGGCAGCGATCCAGCAATACGTGCAGCAACGCTCTACGGGCGTCAATTCGATCCAACAATTTCAACAAGGCGGTCTGGGGCCGTTTGACCTGCCCGATCGCGACCTGATCGTCGTGTCCGAGCCGATCACCAATAGCTTGCTGTTGAGTGTGTCGCCGCGACTGTATGAAGATGTACGCGGTTTGATTGATAAACTGGACCGACGCCCACCGATGGTTCTGATCAAGGTGTTGCTTGCCGAGGTTAGCCTGGACGACATCTTCGAAGTCGGAGGTGAAATTGGCCTGCAAGACTCGTTGATGTTTGACCGCGGGATCGCTTCGACCGCGTTCCCCGACTCAGACCCAGGATTTAATTACAACGGCAATGGAACGCCAAACGCAAGCTCATTTGGTAAGGAGAGCTTGGCTGGGCGTGGTTTGACCAGCTTCGGTGTGGGCACCACCAACGGTAATCTAAACTACGGTGGTTTCGTACTGAGTGCGGCAAGTGAATCGGTTAGCCTGCTTTTGCGAACACTGCAAGACGCACGTCGACTGCAGATTCTGAGCCGTCCTCAGGTCATGACGATGGACAATACCGAAGCCCTTGTGCAGGTCGGTCGTACGATCGCGCAAGTAACCGGCGTGATCCAAAATGGAATCTCCGGAAACCAAGTCGTCACGGAACCCTTACAAGTCGGTTTGATCATGCAGGTTCGACCTCGGGTTGGTGCCGATGGTTTGATCATCATGGATATCGATGCCACTCGCTCGGACCGTGACGCTTCCAATGGTACCCAGGTTCCGACCGGCGATGGCTCGGTTTTGATCCAAGACATTTTGGTGACCACCGCACAATCGACCGTCGCGGCTTACAGTGGCCAAACGGTGATCTTTGGTGGATTGATTCAGAAAACACGTAGCAACTTTAGCCGCCGCGTTCCTTACCTCGCCGACATCCCGTTGTTGGGCTACTTCTTCAAGTACGACCAAGAATTTGAGCGTCGATCGGAGATGCTCGTGATCATGACGCCAATGTTGGTGACTGGCGAAGAGGACCTCGACTATGTCAAGGCAACGGAGTCGGCCCGCATGAGTTGGTGTTTGGCCGACGTGGTCGAAATGCATGGTGACGTGGGACTCAGTGGCGGTTATGGATTGTGGGGACCAGCGACCGGGGGGACGATCTATCCCGACTTGCAACCCACCGTCGACCAATTCCATCACAGCGAACTGCTCAACGGCGAAGAGTATTGTCCTCCGGTCGGGGGCGATGCATCCTCGGTCATCATCTCGGATCAACCGACCATGATCGACTCGGGAGCGTCGCAAAACGATTCACCCGTGATCTACGAGTCATCGACGGTGCCTGAGCATGCGATGCCGCGAGCCATTCCGCAATCGCGAAACACGCCTGTGCAACCACAGCGAGGCTCCGGCAGTGCCGCACCGCAAGGAACCGGGCAACCCCGTGCGGCACAACCGTTAACTCAGAATGGCAATGAAGGGGGGATCCACTGGCAATCACCGCCAACCATGGACGCGCCTAGCCAGACCGAGAGCAATCGTCCACCCATAAGTGGTCCTGCGATGAATCCCTATACCCAAGCGGTAAGTGATTCCAGTGCAAACCAAGTCAGCTGGATGCAAACCGCAAACGCTGGCAAAACGATCGACTACGCCGCAGCGTCAAGCGATCGTCCTCAGCGATTAGGAGCGGTTGAACCCAGTACCGCTCAAATTCCTGCCGGGGCCCAGCCGGTACAAGCGATTCCCAGTATTTCCCCGCAAACATGGATTCGATAATGACCTATTTCAAGAACGTATCCATTGCCGGCGTCGACCGTCGGCGATCTCTGTGCCGTTTATTTGGTAGCGTGGCGGTCAAATCGCTTGCGGTGGCAATGATTTGTTCGACCGTCGGCTGTATTACCGTCGGCCCCGATGGGAAACGCGTTACCAAACCAGGCGGTTCATTTGCCGAGAAGATGCCTTGGGCTAAGAAGAAAGACGAAGTCCCAGAGCCCTATCCAAATCCCGTCAAGATGGCGGCGACTTGGACTCCGGACACATTGGTGCAAACCAATCGAACCCCAACGCGTGGGTTTGGCGGACGGATTTTCTTCTACAACGAAAAATCGCACGCCGTTCCTGTCGATGGTACGTTGGTGATTCATGGCTTTGACGAAAACGCCGAAACCAGCGATAAAGCGACAAAACGGTTTGAATTCACCCCCGAGCAATTTACGCGTCACTTCAGCCAATGCGATCTCGGTGCTTCCTATAGCATTTGGGTGCCATGGGATGCGGTCGGTGGCGAAGCACGGCGGATTTCGCTGGTGGCATCGTTCCGCACCAAAGAAGGTGTGACGGTCCAAGGCGTTCCCGCCACCGTGATGCTGCCCGGAAAAGAGTCTGCCGAAGTGAAGATTGCAAAAGCCGAGCGAAAGTTGTCGACGAAATACCAAGAGTACCGCGACGCCGCCGCGTCGATCAATACGCGAACCTCGGGGTTGACGACAACGACGATTAAGCGGCGATCCTCACGTACACCGGCGCAATCGAAAGAAAGTCCGTTGCAAACGTTCCGGAATTCGATGCTGGCCGAAAAATCGGCAACGCCTTCGGCTGAGATCATGATGGCGGACAAACCCGTCGAAGACGGAGTTTTGCCCGCAAGTGCAACGATGCCCGCAAGCTCGTTCACTCGCTAAGGCGGGATCATCCTATGAAAAATCGAAACCGCGGCGGCCTGAATGGGGCGCTGCGGTTTTTTTATTGGACGTGATTCGGAATCGTCTTTGCTCGGTTTGACGTGCTGATCCCGTTGAACGCTCGGTGGCAAACTAAAACTTTGACGCTAAAACTTCGCCATTAAAACTTAGGCATGGGGGCCGGAGGTTTGCCTTGATAACGAGCCTGGGCGAATTCGCGATACCATTTCGCCGCTGCTTCGATCCACTCATGACGTCGATTGCCACCGCTCGCGTCGACCGATTCGATCCGATCGGCGAACTGGTGCATCGTTTCATGCGTTTCGCGGATCAACGACATCCGTTTCATGCGGCGATCCATCTTGCGGAGCATCTTGTGGCTGATTCGATCCATGGGATCGGCCAGATCCAGTTGGATGCGTCGCGATCGCCGCCAAACCATCACGGACAAGATCAGAAACATGGGCGCTTGCATGACGCGGAAAATTGCAAGCACTGGATTGTTCGCCCGAATGGCAACGATGAAGGCGTTGATTGACGAAAAGAACGATCCGGCGATCGTTTCATCCGCCATCTGTGGCGACCATGATGGAGTGTACGATTGATTCTTCGTCGGATCGACGGTGAGTGTCGCATAACGGTGCCCCGGAGTCGATTCAACCGGGAACCAAGTTTGCGTTTTGGCATCGTAGGCTTCTGCCCAAGCATGGGCATCGCGGTTGCGAGCGACCCAGAACTCTTTGTTGGGTTCCAATTCGTCGACGACATATCCTGTGACGTATCGTGCCGGAATCCCCTGCGATCGTAACAACGCGACCGTACCCGAGGCAAAGTACTCGCAGTGGGCAGCGTGCCGTTTTTCGAAAAAGTACAACAGCGGATCGGTGCGATTCGGAGGCGTCGTTGGCGTGAGCGAGTAGTCGAAATTGTTCACAAAGAATTGAACGACGCGATCGGCTTTTTTGCGTACATCGGTCTCGTTACCACAGATTTCGTAGGCCAGCGGCTTTAGAACTTGTTCAAGCCGCAACGGGACATGCGTTAGCAATTGCAGTCGAACCAAATCCAATTCGTCTTTGGGCGGCTCCGATGCGGTTGCAATGATGTACGGGTGTCTGACATCGATGCCATGATCGACTAACCCATGATGGTTCACGACTAAACTGGCACTGTGGGCTTCCATCCAGCGGCTGCCAAGTGGCATAAAAACGGTGGTGCCTTTGAAGGGGATGTTTCGCACTTCGATCGTTTGCACCGGATCGTTGCTGGCATCTTCGTTTGCTTGTGATGTCAAATAAAATCGTTTCAGACTCGACGAACGACTGCTTTTCAGTACGGTGGTTCCCCGGCCTGATGCAGGCACGGAGTGGTTCATCAGCGAGGTTTTGTAGGCGAATTCGTCGATCACCCGTGGCGTGGCAACGTGCCAATGTCGGTTGGCATAGTAGTCAAACGCGGTGCCTCGCAAATATCCCGGCGAATCGGTTGAGAAGACACACAAGGCAACTTCATCGGGATTGCCTACCTTGTTGTTGCGGATCGATCCAATTGTCGATCCGTACACATAGCGAGTTCCCGAAACGGCTACGTTATTAAACGTCGTATCCAACGTGTTTTTCAGTGACGATTGAATCTTCGATTGCACCCCCGGCCAAGGCCCGCGTTCGTGCCTTGGGCGATCGCGCCGGTGACAATCACGATCGCCGACAAGGTCAATGCGGATAACACGATTCCGGTGCGATGACGATTTGCAGAGACCTGGAGGCCGAGGGCGGGTTTCGCCAGGTGATTGGTTGCGGCGCCGCGTGTTGCTGATCCGCCCGGACCTGGGAAACGACGTGATGTGGTCGATGCTGTTGGCGAGGGCGACGATGTTTTCCAAAATGCCCCTCGTCCTAAAATGTTCTGTGACGCAATCGCGTAACCGAGACACACGCAAAATCCGATGGTGGTTTGTCCTGCCAGACTTTTGCTAACGCCCCCCGCAGCCACGCCCATCAAAACCACGATCAATCCCAACACCAACATCAATCCATGGCCGTCGGCACGTCGCATCACCCACAAGAACGCAATCCATGCCAACGCGGTATGCGATAACAAGTCAGCTCCCATTCCAAATGGATTGACCGATTTCATCGACAAGTAGGGTAGGGTATGAGCCACGAAGATCGTGGTTATACATAGTAGCCCCGTGAATAATGCAAACGGACGCGACCGCCACCACCACCGTCTCGGTGAACCGTCCTCTGTTTGGTAGCGTTGTTCCAACAAACGCTGCAGCCACGCTGCCACCGAAGCAACGACTGCGATCACCGTTAGCGTCGCCCAACTATCGAACGTGTTCGCCACAAACACGCCCAACGCCAAAAACAACACGACAATCGTCCACTGATGACGTGAAAACATGAGGTGCAAGACTCCTTGGCGACTAGCAGCTTAACATTGGGGGGGCCGGGTTGGATCCGGACCATCGACGAGTGCACGCTTTGCCGGTGGCGGTTTTTGCGGACTTCTTGGAAACTTGCGTCCCCGTTAAATCAACAAATTCGAAGGGTGAATAGCAAAGGCTACGACGTACGAAGCGTATTCTACAGCAAATCGAGGTTTGTGGGGCATTTCGGACCCATTGGGTCGGCCCGTTGGATCAGCACCAACGTTTTTCGCGGCAATGTTGTAATGCCTCGTCGCTGACCTGTGCGAGTGTTTTACCGGACGTATCGATCTGGACATCCGCCACCTCCTGGTACAACGGTTGGCGGTATGCCAGCAGTTCGCGGATCTCGTCCAAGTGGCCTAGCTGGGTCAGGGCTGGCCGATTGGCGGCGGTTCCCGAGTCTGCAGCGATTCGCTCGGCGAGCATTTCTGCAGTGGCGATCAACCAAATGCAATGGCCGCTTGTTTGGATTTGTTTGCGGTTCGACTCTCGCAAAATCGCACCGCCGCCGAGTGCGACGACGCAGGGGGATTCCGCGGCTACGATGTCCAACATCTCGGACTCGAGATCTCGAAAGCCTTGTTCGCCCGAGTCGGCGAAGATCTCGCGAATACTGCAGCCCGCATGATCTTGAATGTGTACGTCGAGATCAACCACGGGACAACCGATCGCGTCCGCCATCCGCGTCGCCACCGACGTTTTCCCTGTGCCTCGATAGCCAGTCAAATACAGATGGGTTAACAACACGTCTCGGTCACAGTGCGTATGAAATGTTAAAGCTGGTCATTGATCGCTCGGTGGTCATTGCCAGGCCTCTCGATAGCGCCGTTGTTTCGCCATGGTCATCGAAAATCAATCTTCATCATCCTACAATGTCATTAATTTTTCGTACACCAGGACGGACGCACCAGGACGAACGGCTGAGCCGAATCTGCGTGGCGGCACGTTTCTCGGCCGCCTCAAGACCGACAGCTCTCCAATGCAAATTGTATTTTGCCCAAATTAACAAGCCGCCGACGCAACTTTGGATCGTCCGACTCCATCGGGTGTGTGAAGGTAGGACACCGTGTCGACCAATTCGGTCGATGTGGCGAGTTTGGCCATCCCGTCCATGTCAGGCGAATCGTCGTTGTCCATGCGCTAGGGGACAATTTGTTTCGACATCACAATGCAGGCCAGCGATATGCCACGAGGTGATTTGTACACACTGAGTTGATCGCCGACAAACCCGCATTTTCTGTAGAACGCCGCAGCATTGAGCGTCGAGTCCAGGGTCAATTGTGCCAGCCCTGACTCGGCAGCGAGTCGTTCTAGATGGGCCAACATCGCGCGGCCGATTCCGAATCCCATTCTGTCAGGCCGCGTGAAAATCGCATCGACTTGACCGGTCGAGCAGTCGAGCATGCCGGTGCCGACCACGGACTCGTTGGCAGTAGCAACGTACCAATGTTGGGACACGGCGTCGATGAACTGTTCCGTGATCTCGCCGCCAGTCCAATTCGCCAGCTGTTCGTCCGAGTAGTGACCTGTGCACTCCGCAAGAATGGCCGCATTACGAATGTTCCACGCGGGAATCGCATCTCGTCTCTCTGCTTTGCGGATGACTAGTTTCATTTTCGGTGGCATGTCTATGGGAACACAGCACGAAACGAAGCAAGCAGCCCAATAACCAACAGGATTGCGAATGTAAGCCAAACAGCGGTGAACGTGCCCGTCGCGACCAGTGCAATCAGAGAACCGACGCACGCAACTATCCCACTTATGACGATCGAGATGCAGAAGATAAACCGAAGGTTGGCCGGATTGTCAGGGTTAGGTTTTCCGTTGGAATCGCGACCGAAAGCCGCGCGCAATCCGACACCCATGGCGTCGGTCACGAAACTAGCAATATCAGCAAGCATTGGCGGTGTCGCATGGGTTGTAAGTTTTCCTTGCCCCGGTTGTGTCAAACACCCCCAAGACGCCGCTTCGCAAACAAGGGCACTTCGCAACGACTTGGACTTCATGCGGATTCGGGTCGTGGCGCGGCAATCGTAGCAGCGGATTCAGGCTCGGCTTGCCGGCTTACAGACCGCTCTAGCCGATACCCCAGGCCTCGCAGCGTGCAGCAGACGCCCAACATAATCGCGCCCATCAATTGATGGCTGATGATAATGCCTCCAAATATTTCCTCAAAATCGCTTCCAGGACTACCCAGAACTGCGACCAACAGTCCAATCTCGACAACCGCTAAGAAAAGACAATAGATACACCAGAAGCCAATTCTTGATCTGATTTTCTCTGCTTTTTCTCCCAGCGAAATCCAAATACAGGGCAGCTTCACCAGCAGGCTGATTATTCCATAGAGTGTGATCGCAAACAACAGTTCGGGCTCGTTGAGAGAACTTGCATGCAGGGCCCGTGTAAAGCTAATTTCGTCGCTCGGAAGCATCACGCGACCGATCCCCATCGTCATCGCCAATAACAGCGTCCCGATCATGATGTCACGGATCGCATAGTTGAAATTTCGAGCCGCGGTTTGGTTGTTTTCCGAATGGTGGACGATCTGCCAACGAAAGCACATCGCGGCGATCTTCAAAGGCACAAAGCTGGTGACGAACCCGAACATCCAAAGCATAGCGGCCCCAAGCATCGATGCTGTATTGGGACTTCCTTTTTCAATCGTGATCCCCCACGCGAAGCCGCACCAGGAAATGACGAGCAGCAGCAAGGTCCACGGAAGTCGTATCCAAAACGTGCCGCGAACCAAGGTTCCCCACACGCAGATGACCGTCAGTTGTGCCGTCACAACTCCCATCGCCAGCATCGCTGGAAACGGTTCCTTGAAGTAGGTGGGTGTCGCCACGTCGGCTATGAAAAAGCCAACGCTGCACACACCGACCAAAAGGATCAGCCCCGTCCTGCGATCGACGCTCAACGTCTTCGAATGCATGGGGCACCCGTCGGTAGCTGCGGGGTCGTTCACGACTGTTTCCTGTCAAAAGAGCGTTCAGGACGCTTGCGATTCATCTTCATAAGTCGATCGTGCTTCCGACGGCTTGGCCGCCCCCCAGGTATGTTACCAGATCACCGACCTCGCAACTCTAGGAGGCCGAGACGCGAAGAACCGCAGGTGAAACGCAGCTACGTTTATGTGAGTCACAGTGCTGAATATATCCCGAATCATGGGGGCAGGTGAAATACGCTCCATCGCCCCAGGTCATTTCGTAAACTCCAGTGTGTATTGTGGTTATTCGTGTTCTTGGAGTTTGTCGGACAAACGGATCAAAGCGTTGGTAGGCAGCAAGCCAGAAGATTTTCCTAATATTAGCCGCTTTGACGCTAGCGGCCTGCTGATTTAGTCGAAATGCAAATCGCATTGATGAGCCGTGGGCCGTAAGGCACCGGGTAATGCGTGGAAGCCGGCCGCTCACGCGCGAGCGGCTCATTAAATCAGCAGGCCGCTAGCCACGGTCCCAACATCTAACCGGGGCTAGCGCCCAAGCGGCTAACGGGGATTTGGCCG
>NZ_ANOG01000214.1 GCF_000346295.1 Rhodopirellula maiorica SM1
AAAAGATGCCTGCCGAAGCTGTTTTGAATCCGTCCAACTGGCGAAGTCAACATCGGCGACCGTCACAGGTTGAACCCAGTGCGTTTCAAGATCGCGACCCCGACGGCGACGTGATCCCGAAGGTAGTTCGGACAGTGTCGGCTTCGGCGTGCCAAGTGTTTTCAAGCGAGTGAGGATGTCCGTCGCTTCGCGCTCGTTCCAACCCGTTCCAACGCGGCCAGCAAATTGCAGTTCCTGTTCGGAGTCGTAATACGCTAGTAGCAGGCTGCTGAGTGAGAAATCGGACAGTTCATAACCGACAACGACGAGACTCTCTCGGTATCGAAACTTGGTCTTCAGCCAATCGCTCGCACGGCCAGAGGTATACGCACGATCCAACCGTTTCGACACGATTCCCTCCAAGCCAAGCGATTGGCATTGTCGGATCAATTCGTCGACACCGCCTGCAACATGGTCGAGGTATTGAAGTCGTGCCAGGCCAGCGTCGGCTACGAGAGTTTTCAAAGCGGACTTACGATCCAGCAACGGCAGCTCGCGATAGTCGACTCCGCCCAGAAAAAGCAAATCAAAGGCGAAATAGGCCAGCACGATCTCGCGATCCGATATCGCCCGGCCAAGCAGGTCGAAGTTACTCTTGCCTGATTGATCCAGGGCAACCAATTCTCCGTCGATGATCGTGCCCGGCGAATCCAGCTTCACCATCTCATCGACAATCGCAGAATAGCGACGGGTCCAATCATGCCCAGACCGCGTGATCAGTCGAACACCGTCGGTTCGCCATTGGGCCTGGATCCGATAACCATCCATCTTCAA
Source organism: Rhodopirellula maiorica SM1 (assembly GCF_000346295.1). Taxonomy (GTDB): domain Bacteria; phylum Planctomycetota; class Planctomycetia; order Pirellulales; family Pirellulaceae; genus Novipirellula; species Novipirellula maiorica. Next base: position 814 of record NZ_ANOG01000214.1, read on the forward strand.
TTCATGTATCCATGTGCCACCCGATGGCGGCTGGTCGACGAGTGATGGTAGTTTCGGTGGAATGAATTTGGGCAGAGTTACGCCGCCATCCCGGTCGCCCTCGGAAAGGACGCTGCCCGGATATTCCTGCACGACATCGACATCGGTTCTCGCGTCCTGGTCATCGCGTTTGGACAACAACCATTGCTGCTGTTTGCCCTTCGGTTTCGTGCGAACCAAAACCCAGTCGCCACGCAATCGGCGACCGTCGAGCCGGAACTTCAGCTTTCCCGTTTGAAGCATTTTGGCTGGATCGCCGTCTGGATGCCAAGTTCCGGTATCCCATACCACGACTTTGCCGGCACCGTACTGTCCTTTCGGGATGACGCCTTCAAAGTCGGCATATCCGAGGGGGTGATCTTCGACTTCGACTGCCAGTCGCTTGTCCGCTGGGTCCAGGCTTGGTCCTCGCGGCACAGCCCAGCTCTTCAATACGCCTTCGTGTTCAAGCCGAAAATCGAAATGCAGATTGCGCGCGTTGTGCTTCTGTACGACGAATCGTAAACCCAATGAAGCACGCTCTATCGGATGCGTCCCCAAGGGTTCGGGACTCTGGTCGAAATCACGTTTGCGTTGATAGTCGTCGAGTGTCAATGGATCGTCTCGGATATTTGGCTCGACGGACGAAAATCACCTTGTAACGTAGCGTGTCGCTCGCCCATTGGCAGTGCAAAACGCCAGAGTTTTTCGCCGCCATCGAATTCCAAAACCTTGATCATGTCGATCACCAACAGTGCCACGTTACTTTGAGCCGGGACATTACCGTAGAGCGACTGTGCCCCCTTCGGTACTGCATCATATTCAGGATTCGTGCAAGAATCGATCACGAAGTTGATCTCGGAGTTCTGGCATGCAATAAGCTGCGTTTTCGAAACATTTTCCCTACTGCATTACCGGCAAAAACATTGGGAGCAAAATGATGGGTTCTGGGTAGAAAACAGTCGACGTTGCGATCTCCCGAATCGAATCCAGAAATTTTTCTGTCCGTTATTTTTTTGCCGGCCAATAGAGCAGTGCGGCCGTGGGACAAACCGCCGTGGGTTTTGTTGAGGCACATTCTTTCCAAGCGGCATCACGGCGAATGCAAAGCTTTGAGACACCGGCTGGAGTGGTGCAGGGGATTCTGCCGTTGCTGTTGATCCTGTTTGGATGCGGTATTGGGCTTTGTCGTGTCGATTCGTATTTTCAGGAAATGTGTGTAACACGTTCCCTCGTTCCACGCTTTGCAGGTCAGACAAACATTCCACCCCCTATTCAATTCGGAGATCAGTGATGCCGACTCGAATTCACTTTTGTGCCAGCCTGCTTTTTCTCGGTTTGCTGTCTGCTGTTGCGATGCCGCTTCGAGCTCAGGAAGGGGTGCCGTTTTCGGACGTCCTGCCTCCTGCCTCGGAGGACGAAGACGACATCGAACTTATTGATGATTGGTTGGAAAACACGGTCGTTCTTGTCGGGACTCCTGGCGACGACAAGATCACGATTGAAGTCGAAGACGATCAAATTCGTTTCTGGGTGAACGATGAAAGTGTCGGCCGAATTCGCGAACGTGAGCTTCCCCCCATTCCCAGAGAGGGAGACCCAGAGCAAATGATTCCTGATCCCTCGTCCCTTCTCAAAATCATCGTTTCTGGCGCGGGAGGGAACGACTGTATTTCGCTGGGCGCAGATTCATCCGCGATGATTCTGTTTTTCCGCGTCAGGTTTCTGCTGTATGGGGGCGATGGGCATGACATTATTACCAGTGAAGGTGTCGAACACGTCACTGCTATCGGAGGTTTGGGAATCGACAATCTCATGGGCAACGGTTTTCAGTCCGAATACATCGGTAGCGAGATGCTCATCACGAATTTCAATGATCTTAATGGCGTGATCTCACCGGACGGATGCAAGGACCACCTTTTTCCCGGCAACTTCGAGAGCACGGCCTATCGAAAACACTTTCTTCATTTCACGCCGGTGGTGTACACAAACCCGAGCTTCAAAGTACTGGACAAGACCCCACCCAAGCTCCCGGGCGTGCCTTCGATTGTCAGTCGCGAAAAAGGAGATTTGCTGACTCCTGAGGCAACCACTTTCGATACGATCCTTCTTGAGCAGGATGAGGTGCACAATGACGTCGGATGCGATGTC
>NZ_ANOG01000215.1 GCF_000346295.1 Rhodopirellula maiorica SM1
GAGTCTGTTGGAGCGTTGGCAACAGCTTGTATCATCGCGGCGAATCGCCCCTGGCCAATTGTCATTGAGCGGACCCGCATGCGTCTGTGGTGTGGGAGGAGCTCCAGAGCAATTCGGCCCCTATCACGATCGGCATTGCTATGCGGGTCTGTCGTTACTCTCGTAGTCTCGCTACTGCCTCGCGATTCCCGAAGCCCTTAGCTTGAAGGCACCGGGATTTTCTGAACTCGATCCAAGACATAGTACACAAAGAACCCGAGCGGCTTTCCGTCATGCCTCACTCTGTGTGCATGTATGCGCACTTTCCATTTTCCGCGAAGCGGATTGTTAGATTGATGGCCACTGCAGTCGAGGTACTCATCTTCGAAGTCGTAATCTTGTTCGTCGTTCGCGAACCGTTCACCCATCTCCTTTTGATGCCTTCGAAAACCTGGCTTGTGGCCCTTTGGAGCGAGGTTAATAACATGATCAACGACCCATTCCACCGACTCGCTCCTGATCTTCGCTCGCGACTTTCCAAGCAAGTCTGCTAATTGCTGGTTGCACGCAAGAACGACCTCAAGATCATTCGATATGAAGAGCATTGGAAGCTTGGCGTCAGCTACCACAAGTTCCATAATTGCTCCTATCTGGCGTGTCGTGTACACCGATTCGCCGTGGATTGGTTCTGCTCTCTTTGCTTGCTGGGGGAATGACGTTTCGAAATACTCCCGGACTTGCGCAACCGTGGTCACAATATTCAAGTCTCGAACATATTGCGGAATTTCAACGGACAGATCGGTCAGGTAAGGCAAGACGATCTTTCCAAATGCCGACGCTTGGCCAATTTCGTACGGAACCCACTGTGATTTCAGGCCCTCTGCCGAGACAATCACGAGAACTGCGACGCAATCCGCAAGTCCCTCGCGTACACGTGACGAAAATCGTGCACCCCAATCGATGTCCTTTACGTCCCGAAAGTAATCGATTCCAACCTCTGAAAGGATGCTCGCAAGATCATCGGCGACTTTGCTATCGTTACGCGAATAACTAATAAAAACGGAACTCATGTCAGGCTTTCGCTTTATGCGTGATGAACCTCGTCATCTCAGGAATCAACACGAGGCTCCAGTGTGGATTGAGCCTTCGACAGAATGTGATCTTGCCGCGTACTTATCGTCTCGATGGACTCGACGGTATTGAACCGGTTCCACAACAGTATGGCCTGATCTTGGACCGAGATTGTCTGATCCTCGAAATGAAATGGAGTTCCAATTTCTTGGAACCCCTCAACATTGAGAAACCGGCGAATCCTATCGGTGTCAACCACGCTGATGAAAAGGTCTGCAATGCCATTCGCGTAAGCCCGTGCTTTGCATTCCAGTAGGAGTGCGGTAAACAGGCCGCATTGACGCGCTACCGGGTCCACCATTGCTTTCGATATTTCAGCCACACGACCAGAGCCATCAAACGCTTTTGGAAAATATCGGCCGGAAGGCAGATCGGCTGGCCGATCTGCCATGATCAAACGAACGGCTGCCAGAATACGTGTGTTGAAGTAAACGCCGAAATGCAGTGACACATCATCAAAACTATCTCGCAGGTCAGAAGTCGAAGCGGTCGCCTGCTTTCCCCATTGCATTTCCCCATGAAGTGTCGCAAGGCGGAGAGGGAGATAGTCTTCAGTTACCTCGACGCCGGAGAGGGGGCGTAGACTTAGGCGACGATCTTCAAAATTAGCTCGATCGTTCATCAGATTCAGCTCATTGTTTGTTGACACCCGAGAACGACGAGACGTCCGTACTGTCACATAACGTCCGAGGTCACCGGAGACGGCGGTTTGATTTCCCATTTGTAAACCCCCATGCCGTCCTCAGGAGCACGTCATGGTTCTCTTGTGTCGTATTCGATGCGGATTCGACGTTGTCCAGCAGCGGTACATGCCAGAACCGCGAATCCCATCCCAGTCAAATGCGCGATCGATCTCCAGAACAGCATCGATTCTCGTCGCTCCCTTCTCAAGCTCGAGTTTTCCTGTTCCAGTGTGTCGATTCGTTTCTCATCTTCGTTTGGAATGCCCAAGCCGATGCTGAACTGCATGTCTCGTTCATGAAGTTCGCCCCACGCCCAGTCGAATGCCGGCATCTGTGCGACAAAAACAATTGCGAACATCGCTCGAAGAGGAAAGGATGGAGCAATGAAGCAAGTGTTAATCGCTGCGATCGCAATGACCGCAGTCGTAAGCCACCAAAACAGCAGCGTGTAATTGTCGAAATCGAATGATTGTAGAGTGATTACAGCAATTAATCCAAGGATCGAGCATATCGAACCAGTCCAGCTTAGAGCGGTGTTCGGATTGTCGTCTGACATTATCTGTGTGCGGAGCCTTAACTGGACAGCGAACGATGTAATTATCACCGGTTTGGGAGGACTTATCACCGGTTGCCCCAGCTCCGATGATTATGGGGGAGCCCAGAGCCCAGGTCAATCTATTTTGACGTAAACATTCACGCGCTGAACGCACTGACATCGTTGGAGGAGTGTCGTGGAATAAATTAAGTAGTGCTGTGATTGCTCCGTCTGGGCGTGAGGGTTGGCTGAATTGCCGGTAACGCGTACAGAGAGCGGTTGTGGGAGAGGACGGTGTCCGATGCTCGCGGCCATTCGTTGTTGGGGATGGAATCTTAATTGTTCGATCGGTTCGGCGTGTTTAAGACGCCGGATCGTGCAATTGAAAGGGGAATTCCATGTCGCAGGTGAGTCGATCTGCAGCGAGGTGGCGTGAGAGCGGTTGCGTGTGTGTTACCTTACACGAAACGAAATGGGCTCTGGCACTAAGCACCAATGCCCAGGATCAAATCTGGGAATCTGGCGATGGGACAGGAAAGATCTACGGGGGCGTCTGACACCAATCAAACTTCTCTGGTGTGCATCGACATGAACCTGAAAACGAATCCGAACAACGTTTCGAGACATTGTCCAGTAAGACGCCCTTCTTCGCTTGGGAGGACACGTGAGTCCTCGGATACGCTCCCTCAGGAGCGATCAGGCTTAAAATCGGTAAAACAGCGAAGTGCCTAGCTTGGCCCGCAGTGAAAACGTGAATCATCAACGCTTTTCACTTCTAAAACACAGTGATTCACAGTAATTTTCATTGTCGTTGACCAGTGATTAAAGCTGTGAATAAAAATTTGCCCCAAGCAACGCCTCCTGAAATCAGCCTGGAATTGGGGTAATTCCAGGTGAGTTGCAAGACAGTACATCAGATTTCTGTTCAAAACTCCTAATTGATAGGCCAATTAGGAAGAGTGTTTTTACCCCCTTGCTCTGTAGCGGACTTTACTGAGCCGGGGACATTGGCCAGAAATTGATCTGATCAGTATGGATTCTGTATGCGACTAATTCATGTGAATCAACGGCTTTTTTTGCTTGTCGCATCTTTCTTTTTCTTGTCGCCAAAACGACTTTTGCTTGAGCAACTGAGAGGCAACGTCCCTGCCGTTCTGAATCCAAAGGCTGGAAATTGCTTTAGCGGACTCCCGTGCGATCACACGATGAAGACGACTTTCCCGCCAGGTTCTTTCACGCCTAGGTCGTTGTTTTTCTTGAGTTGCAGAACTTTCTTCTTGAAACTTTGGTTGAGTCTCCCTGCGAAAACACCGGTCGTTTCTACAAAAGCAAACCACGACGTACGGCTGCGAAGCCTCACGTCGTGGTCGCGTTTGTCATTCATCGGCAATCGGTCAGTTGAGCGAAGGCTCTCCCCGACGGAGCCACTGACGACCAAGCCGACATGCACCCCCGAAGTCCTCGGTCAATTGTTCCAACGATGGCATTGGGCTGGTGTCGCCAACCGCGTTGATCGCTGCCGCCTGAATTTCTTCAGCGATTGCGATGGTCGTTTGCAAGTCGACCGGGATGTCACAACATCGCACCTCGATCGTCCCAAATCGCGTGGGTCGGACCATGAAGTAGGCATCCTTTTGGGTCTCGACCAAACCAGCCGAATGCAACCGAGCGATTTCGTAGTAGTAGGCTTCCCAAGATCCACCGAATCGATAGGGGAAACCGGTGATCGCTCCTTCACGTCCCCACACCATCGCGCGGTGGCTGGCAAATTTGCCACCGTGTCCGTACATCGACGGCGAGTTCGCACTCATCGCCACCCATCGTGGAACATGGCACATCAACCGATCCATCACGGCGATCGCATCATCTCGACTGACTTGAACGTGCACATGCATCGAGTTGCAAGCTAAGCCGGCAACCTCACCACCGAAGCGTTGCAAGTTTCGCCGCGAACGTTCGCAGTCATGTATCAGTGCCGGATCGAATTTCCAATCCGGGAAGGTTCCTGACCTCAGGACACGAAGCCCCAAGCGATCGCAAACCCGAATCAGTTCCGTGTCGATCTCAATGACCTCGCCGGCCGCGGACTCAACATCCTCATGAACGCCAGTGGCGAACTCGATTTGGCAGCCAAGGAACTCGTTTGTGCAACGTTGCTGTATCGATGGTTCCAAATCGTCATACACCTCATCAAACGCATTGACGGGTTGACCAGTGAACGCATTGACCAGACCGTATTCATGTTCGATCCCAACGGTGAACTGGTTTTTGGTGCCGAACGCTTCATGCTGTGTGAACAAGTCCGACGCCACATCGTGTCGTTTGTTCGACCGATTGGAAGCTTGCTGCTCGGCTAGTTTCGAGTTTGGTTTCAACATGTTGATGTCTCCACTGCGCACTTCGACGCCGTGGTTCCGCAAGCGATGCGGAGGAAGAAACCGAGCGACGTCGTCCGAGAAAAGGACGACGCTTTGCGATCAGCCTTTCACCGATGCGTCGAAGAAAGCCGCCAGATTTCCCCGCGGCGAATGGACCAGTTCAAAACCGCGCGTGCGACATCGACGCTGTCATCAGACGAATCCAAGACACCGCTGAGGTAGTCGGAATACTGCTCGCAAGAATTCACCTCCGACATCGCCGCCGCCAAAGCGACGGGACAATCGACGAACCACTCGCCCAGCCGTCGGCGGACCCATTCGAGTCCTGCCCCGATATCGCTGACCGCGTCCGACCGTTCGGCCACTATCGTTCCAGCCATCGGCGTTCTCCGTCGTCACCAAAACGCGGCCCACCCCGACGGGGCCACACGTGTGAGAGACGCCTAGCTAGGCTCAGCTTTTCATTCAATTTCAAGCGAATTTCCGGTTCCAATCAGCATCTCGTCAATTAGCGATCACGGTCGACAACCAGTTGCAGATCAACAACTCTGCAAAAATTGTTAGAATTTGGTGATTGCTTCTGAAATGGACACCTGCATGCGTCGTCCCTTTGGTTGGGGTGAACAATGATAAGCAAGCTTTTCTCAAGAGAACGAGGACGAAATGACAGACGCCATACTCGCAACTGACCAACTCCGCCATATTTTCATTTCAGCGGATAATCTCTCCACCTGCACGTTTAGTGAACTAGCTAGCTGTTTGCAGGCGGTGACGATCGATCCAGTGATTCACAATGGTCGATTGGCATGGCTTGAGGCACTGATCGAACAATCCGAACTTGAATCTGAAAGCAACAATTGGCAATCCGAGATTGCCAAATTGCTCGATATCGGACTTCAAGATGCGGTGGTGAACGGCCATGTGAGTCGGAGCCAGTTGGTCGAACTACTTGGCAATCCAGCTTTTCTAAGAGCTCTTCACACGGCGTTTTTTCAACTGTCCGTCCTGATCCGCCCCGCTGGACGAAACGCAATTCGATGGGGCAAGACTTCGAAGGAGCAAAACTCACTCGCCGCATCAGCGATTTAAAGATACCGATCTTGACAAAAAGACTTTCGATCAGGTCTCAAGTCGACTTCGTGTTTACTGTCTTAAATTGCTCG
>NZ_ANOG01000216.1 GCF_000346295.1 Rhodopirellula maiorica SM1
TCCCGATCCCACCACCAGCGTTGGACGAGATTGGGGCGTTGGACTTCGGCGGATGCGAGCGAATCGAGCGTTGCGTAACGTTCCACCTGTGTCGGCAGCGTTTGCTTGGCGTCGACTGATACACCACCGCTGGCGATCACGATGTGATGCTTTTGCTTGCCATGACGCACCGTGTGCATCGTTGCGATCGACTCGACTTGACGCGGCGCGGTCAACATCCAAGGACGATCACTGTCGTATTGAACTAAGCTCTCGATCAACGCATCATGGGTGCTCGATTCGCTGTAACGCTCGGCCAACTCGGCAATCGACGCGGCTTGGTAAATCGATTCGAGTGCCCCGTATATCGGGTACTGCTGGCGAATCCGACTCCAATCTTGGTTGAAACCAGCGACAAACATTTCGGTGCGTGGATCGTTGGTCAGATGACCGCGCTGGCCACCGGCGATCGCCCGCTCGTTCTGTCCGCTCAGACGAATCGGAGTGCCAGCGAGTTCGAAGACGCGGCGATCATTGTCCGAGCGAACGCTTCGCGGTACCGCAGTGAACCACAACCGCAATAGTAAATCTTGTGGCGGCCCCCTAGCGATCAAAGCATCGACCGCATCGAGATAGTTCTCGGTTCCTTCGGGCAGCGGTTGTTTGCCCAAGGCAAGCCGCTTCATGTGCCGATCAGCCTCGACCATCACGTAACCGATGACGGTGTCGGGGGCCGTTCCAAAAACTTCGACGCGTTGCATCCCCAATGCCACCCGGACTGCACTGGCGGCAGTGCCGATCGGAATCGATTTGTTTTGAATCCCCACCGCGGCTTGGGCGGCATTCTGCAATCCTTCACGTGTCGGATCGATCGTGCAGCCAAACGATTGACGATTCTTGGCTGCGGCCAAACAAGTCAACAGAAAGTCAAGCCGCAACGTATTGCGAGCGGTGACGCGGTCACGATACCACCCTTGATACGTTTCGATGCCACCGACTTCGCCCGAGAGGATGATATCATCGTCGGTGAATTGAACGAAGCGAACCTCGGATAATCCCGCGAGGTATTGGATTGAGTCGGGTACTTTGTGGCCCGAGATTTGGTAATGCGCTAGCGCATCTCGCAGTCGACGCAGCGAGATGCTGCGGAGCGGCGAGGGGGATCGCCACGCTAGCGGTGAGAACAACGCAGCGCGATCACTCGTGGCCGCGGCATCGCTAAGTTGTGCAACCAGATCATCCATCACATTGGCTCGCGTGGTCGTCTCGCACTCACGCAGCGTTCCTTCGGGGTCGACGAAGACGCCTTGGGGGTACGGCGCCATCGTGCTGGGCCCGCCAAGCGATTCCCAGGTATCAGGTACAACCGTGGTTTCGATCAACGTCATCAACGATCCAAAATCGGCAAATGAACTGCCACCAGCGGCGCCGTTCGTGTTTGCGATGACTTCGTTCCTGGCGTCAGCGGATTCGATTTCGCGAAGCGTGGAATTAGCCGCTGAGGATTCGCCGACGGCAGATTGAGCGGTCGAGATTTGTGCAAGGAATTGATCTCGTTGGGGCAGTGGTATGGCAGACGCCTGCTGATGAGCGGCGAAAAACTCGCCCGATTGCAGGTGACTGAGCGGCGGTTGTGCTGAAACTTGGTGAAGCGAAAACGGAGCGGCCAGAAGTAAACCGAGCAGCAGCCAAAGACGAGAAAAGCGTATTGCCATAACAAGATCAGGGGGCCAGAGTCGGATGAGATAAGAAACTCGCAGGATTGGGTCGTGTCAATTCTATAGCAAAACAAGGGCCCGAGCGGATTCGTTCACGGCGATGCCTCGCTGCGAGACGCTAGTTCCACGGCGAATGGCGTAAGTAACCCGATGAGTTGGGAACCGAAGTGGTGGCGGGTGTGGCGTTTTGCATGACGCAGTTTGCTACGGGTGAGGTAGGCCGGACCAAGTTGCGGTAGCGACGCAGATCCGGCAGATGCGATTTTTGCATTGAAAGTCGTTGAGACTGTCGTCCACTTTGG
>NZ_ANOG01000217.1 GCF_000346295.1 Rhodopirellula maiorica SM1
GAGTCGACGCGATTGTGGTGTGCCGCCGTGACCGGCGCTCAAACGACGCTGGATCCGAAACAAATGAAAGAGTGGACTCCGAACAGCCGCTACGGTGGGCACGCATTCGGGTTTCATGGAGACTCGGCAAACAAGTTATCGGCGTTCGATCAATTCCTTGCCAAACGCGATACGATCTTGCCCTGGATTGCCGAATACTCGCCCTATGCATTGGTCAGCGGCGATGATCCGCCGGTCTATCTGAGCTACTCAGCTCCTCCAGCTCTCGGACAGAACCAAAAGGACCCGACGCATACGTCCAACTTTGGTGTGAAGCTAAAAGAACACTGTGAAGAGGAGGGTGTTGATTGTGAATTGGTGTATCCTGGAGCCGAGAACGTCGAGCACGAAACGACCGCCGACTACCTGCTTTGGAAACTAAAGTCGTAACGTAGCACAGGCTGCCAGCCTGTCGTCCGTCAGCTCCGTCAAACGTAGCGAAAGTCGCGGGCGGCTTGTTGTTTTAGCCGTACGATGGACTTCCTAGTCCGTCGAATCCACCATTGACGGACTTGGAGTTCCATCCTACACCCCTTGCCGCAGGAAACTTCATTAAATCAACAGCCCGTCATGACTTTCGGCAATGTGGGATCTGCTTCCAGGTTGTCATCATACATCACCCACTCCGAAACTCTTGGCGAGTTTCGCTACAGAATAATCTCGCCGTTGAAAGGACATCAACGTTGCGCCGCAAGACAGGCAAGATGCCTATCCCACATCGAAAGCTTCCCATGAAAACATTGTTTTGGTTTACCGCGTTCAGTTTGCTTTGGGTGTCGGCGACGCTGGCGGCGGACCCGGCTAAACGGCCGATCAAGGTGTTTATCCTGGCGGGGCAATCCAATATGGAAGGGCATGCCAAGGTAGAGACGTTTGACTACATCGGAGACGATCCTGCGACGAAGCCGCTACTGGAAAAGATGCAAGATGACGAGGGCAATCCGCGCGTCTGCGAAGGGGCATGGATCTCTTATCTGACCGGCCGAGGCG
>NZ_ANOG01000218.1 GCF_000346295.1 Rhodopirellula maiorica SM1
CTTCATCACAACATGTACATGGTTGGGCATGATCTCGAAACAAGAAACGAAATATCGGTCGTCTTGAAACTTCAACAACGAGTCACGCATCAATGTTGCGATTTGCGGTTGCTCGAGTTCGCACGCGCCGTAGCCGTCGTCGAGCCATCTTTCGGTCTTACTGGTAATTTCACGTGCCAACTCTTTCCACTGGCTTTCGGATCGGGGTTCTGGATTGTTTCGTTCCCAGATTTCTCGCCACCGTTTGAGGGCTTGCAGTTGTTGTTGAGGAATGGAATCGGCCAAACGGAAGGTGACGAAGTAGCTGGCACCGACTTGACGCCAATGAGGGAGATGTCGCTGGTAGATGCGGATCGGCAAGTCGGGATGCAATCCCCGAAAGTTGGGCGGAGCGGGAAGGTTAAAGTTGTCGTTCATCGCTGTGGTTACTTTCACAGGCAAGTTTTTCGACGGACAAGGATGTCCATCGTACGGGAATAGGTACGTTGGACTTCTAAGTCCGTCGAACACGCTCTGGTACGATGGACTTCCAAGTCCGTCGATTCGCGGTTGGGTTTCGGTTTGGGATCTTCATCCTTGGATGGACCAGTCCCATGCTCAGTTTGTTTATCGTTACTCACGCTGATTTCACGTCAACTTGCATCTCAAGCTGCTGGCCTGCCTTCAGGATAACCGGGCGGCTCAGTAGGACATGCACCGCGGCATCCTTCGTTTTTGGACTCGATGCAAGCGGCTTGCCGTCAAGCTTCAAATCAACGGCCTTGGCCTCGGCTCCTTCGGCGAGTCCGAGGCTCACCTCCGTCAGACGCAGCTGGCCTTCGGCAAGGTGGATGGACGCGTGAAGTGTGTTGGCCTTCCGAATCTGCGTGTACAGTCCATAGCCTTCCGCAGCAGTAAAGAAGCTGGCGTGGTCTTCTGGATTCAAGATGGGACGGAAACCGATGCGGCCAGCCGGGCCGTCGTAGACGAAACCCTGCAAGGCAATCAATGCCGACCAAACGCTCAACGAACGGCCATAGTATTTGCCGCATTCATCGTCGCCGAACGGGTTGCCTGAGTAGCCCCAGGGACCATTCTTCATGTTGGTGACGCCCTCGGTGCGCAAGCGGCCGTCATAACGATCGGCAATCGCCTTGATGACCATCAATCCTTCACGCAGCATACCGTTTTGCATCATCGTGACCGCCGCACCGTACTCAAAACCGGTCATCACTTCGTCGCCATACTTCATGCCGGGGATCGGCTGCGGGTTCTTGGGCCAGGTGATCATTTTCATGCCACCATCCTCGACTTCGCAGTACTGCCGCGGCTTGAGCGATTGACCATGGAAGTCCGCCAGGAAGTTGTGCTTCAGCAGCGACTCCATCGCCCGGCGTGACCGGTCCGGCGGGTAGTTGGGATCGATGCCAACTTGGCCGGCCCACCATTCACCCAGGATCTGATCGATGTGGCAGCCATCTAAATAGTCTTGGGCCCGCTCCTTGCCGACTTCTTGGATGTAATACTCGCCATTCCACAATCGTTCGTTTTGCAACTTTTTACCGGACTGCCGAATCTTGCGGTACTGCGCCGCTGTGTCGGGCTCGCCCATCGTTTCGGCCATCCGAGCGGCGGCTTCCAGTGCCGACAAGTACAAAGTTCCGATCCATGAAGAACAGCCCGTAAACGCACCATCAAGTGTGTTGTGCTGAATGTTCTGCATGTAGCCGTCATGATCAGGATCCCAGTGGTGGATCCCCCACTCCATCGCTTTCTTGACGTTGGGCCATTGTGACTGAAGCCAACGGTTATCGGTCGTGCAGAGATGCTCGCGGTAGGTGTTCAGGATCGTACCAAAATGCCCATCGGCTGCGGGACTCTTGTTGGTATGCCGATGCGGCAGCAGGCCACTAGCCGCCATCGTCGAAAAGTCTTGCTCGCGCATTTTGCGTCCGAGTTCGGGAAACAACCGCGCGTGCCCCTGAGCATAATGCCAGACGTGTGTGCAGTTGCCGGCGCAGCAACCGTCGGTCGGATTGCTGCCTTCCCAAGCACCAAAGAATCCGTCAGCCGCCCACCAGCAAGTTTGGCTGCGCAACACCGCCAGTTGCGATGAGAGTCGGTCCAGTAGCCACCTCGGCAGGCTGGACGCATACAGCGTGTCGTGGAAGCGGCGAGTGCGCGCGGTCAAATCATCGAGGTTATCAGCCAAGTAAGTCGCTACGTCGCGGGCGCTTCGCCACCAGTTGGTGTAGTTTTGCCCGGCGTGCGACCAGCCGACGCTTTGCCCACTCTCGCCCTCTAGCTTGACAGGTCGTCTTCCCGATCCGTGCTTTCCGGCTTGGAAGTACCAGGTCAACACAAAGGTGGCCGACTTTGATTCGCCCGGGGCAAGTTCGATGGGAACCGAAAGTGCGCCATTGACCGTCTTGCC
>NZ_ANOG01000219.1 GCF_000346295.1 Rhodopirellula maiorica SM1
GGCGAAATTGCGCGAGCCGTAAACCCAGCCCATACCCCCTATCTTAAACGTTAGGGAACCTGGATCACGGTTCGAAGATCTTTCGGTAGTCGATGATGTTATCGGCGGTTGGATCGACGCGATGGGCCGTGGATTACGGCCTAGATAAATTTTGATGTGCGAATTCGGATCGCACCAAACTCCGAACACTTGGGAGATCTTTATGAATCGGACTGTGGTGAGCGGCATTGCCGCATTCGCACTGTTGATCGGTGCAGCAGTAGTCATGAGCGAAACCGCTGAAGCAGGACACCATGGCGGTGGACTTTTCAGCCGACTGCACGCCAAACAGTGTGGCGGTGGATGCGCTCAACCGTCGTGCGGCGGTTGTGCTGTTGAAAAAAGCTGTGGCGGTGGATTGTTCGCACGCTTGAAGGCCAAGCACGCAGCTCCTTGCTGTGCTGCTGAACCTGTTTGCTGCGAACCAGCACCTGCTCCTGTCTGCTGCGAGCCAGCTCCAGCTCCAGCTCCAGCTCCAGTTTGCTGTGAGCCAGCCCCCGTTTGTGCTCCAGAACCAGCTTGCTGCCCTGAGCCAGCTTGTGGTCACAAGAAGCATTGCGGCTTGTTCAGCAAGTTTCGTAATCGCAAGAGCAGCTGCGGATGTGCAGCCGAGCCAACCTGCTGCGAAGCAGCTCCTGTTGTCGAAGCTCCTTGCTGTGGTGGCGAAGTAGCTGCACCTGCACCAGCTCCTTGCTGTGGTGGCGAAGCTCCTGTTGCTGTTGAAAGCAGCCAAGGCTACGACCTTGCTCCAGGCGAAACGCTCGTTCCTGGCAGCGTAACCACCGGTGCTGTTGAAGCAGCTCCTGCTCCAGAAGCTGCACCTGCTCCTGCTCCAGAAAGCAGCAGCGATGCACCTCCAGCGCCAGCCGCTGACGCTAACACCGACATCTAGTCGTGACTGGCCTAACCGCCGTGTTAGGCTAAACCAGCGAAGATCTTGAAACCTTGCCGATCCATTGGGGATCGGCAAGGTTTTTTTGTGCATGCTAAGCAGGTAACAGGATTGATTGGGTGCATTCCCGTTAGCCGCTTGGGCGCTAGCCTGGGTTGATTTAGTCGAAATGCAAATCGCATTGGTGAGCCGAGGGCCGTAAGGCACCGGGTAATGCGTGGAACCCAGCCACTGATGCGCGAGCGGCTCATTGAATCAACAGCCCGCTAGCCCCGGTTGAATGTCGGAACCGTGGCTAGCGGGCGGTTGATTTAATGAAGTTTTCTCTGGCAAGGGGTGGCTGATGGACTACCTTGCCCGTCATTGGTGTATGCGTCGGACTAGGAAGTCCATCGTACGATCAAATCAATAAGCCGCTAGCCAAAGCGGCTAATACGCAGAAAGACGTTTGCCTAGCTGCTTCAGGGGGATAGCACTGCGAACGTCACTCGCCTAGCAAGTCGACAATGTCGGGTCGCAACCGGCTGACGTCGTTTTGGTCCTCGAGATCGTCGGGCTTCAAATACAGCCGATCGTGCTGATCCGCATCGCGAACGTGGTACCACCGCGATGTGGTCACAGCGACCGACCCTTTGCCGTCACGGGTCAGCACACGCGGATCGAATTCCGAATCGCCACTCGCCCAAACTGATGGATCGACCAGGCAATCGGGCCGCGTCTTGATCTTTGCCAGCATCGCAGGCAAAGAGTTGGCATTGACGACTCTTTTTTCACGCACCGGGCCTAAATCGCTAACAATCATCGGCACACGATGGTGAGAACTTCGCAGCGGGCCCGCGCGATAGCCAATCGTTTGGTTTTGCCCAAGACTAAAACCACTGGTCCCCACCAAAACGACAAGCGGATCCAAATCGCCCACATACTCTAACAGCAGCGCCAACATCCGATCCAACAAGCGGACTTGGCAGCCATACGTCCGCATCCA
>NZ_ANOG01000220.1 GCF_000346295.1 Rhodopirellula maiorica SM1
GTCAGGACTCTTTTTTTACGATCCCCGGTGTGTATGGTAAAACGATGGGACGGCCAAAACGAGCAGACGAAGCGGGCGGGATTTATCACGCACTGAACCGTGGCAATGCCAAGGCTGAAATTTTCCGGAAGCCGGAAGATTATGCTGCCTTTGAACGGATCTTGGCCGACGGGCTGAGCCAGTATCCCTGTCGAATTCTGGCTTATCAGCTGATGCCGAACCACTGGCACTTCGTACTCAGTCCGACCGAGGATGGCGGGATGAGCAATTTCTTGCGTTGGGTCTCGTTGACGCACACGATGCGTTTGCATGCCCATTACGCAACCGCGGGCGAAGGGCATATCTACCAAGGCCGCTTCAAGAGCTTTCCGATTCAAGATGACGAACACTTCTTGACCGTTTGTCGATATGTCGAACGAAACGCTTTGCGAGCGGGCTTCGTCGATCGTGCGGAGGACTGGAGGTGGGGTTCGCTTGCTCGTTGGCTTGCCAAGCCCGAGCCTGAACCGAAGTTGCTATCGGGCTGGCCAATCCCACGATTGCCTAATTGGGCGCAGCGTGTTAACGAACCACTCAGTAACGACGAGATGAAAGCGATTCGCTGGAGTGTTAAGCGAGGAGCTCCCTACGGCAGCGAAACATGGGTTGAGTCTATCGCCAAACGTCTGGAGCTTGAGTCCACTCTGCGCCCGCGAGGACGCCCCAAGAAGAAGCAACGTGTGACGCAAGAAGTGGAAAAAGAGTCCTGACACCTTTTTGACGCTGTGAGGATTAGGGATGTTTAGCGGGGGAGCTTGCGGGATCCTAGACGCTCGCCTTGCGGAGGACGGACGGGGACGTTAAGTCCGCCCATTGCAGACAACTCGTCGAACATTTGTTTACTCATTCGCTCGACCTGCTCACGATAGCCGGGCACGTCGATCAGGTTGTGTCGTTCATGGGGATCGGTTTGCAGGTCGTAAAATCCGTTTTGGTCCCAGACGCCGTGGTAGTAAACGTACTTGAACCGTTTATCGCGAATCGCGAACAGCGTCGGCGTCGCCGGGAAATTCCATTCCCAGTGATATTCGTACAGGATGTGATCTCGCCACGTTGTGTTTTCGCCTTTCAATAACGGCAGGAATGACCGGCCGTCCACTTCGGCGTCCGCTGGAAAGTCAACCTTCATCGCATCCAAAACCGTCGATGCGATATCGATGTTTTGGATCATCGGATCGATTGTTTTTCCGGCGGGAAGATTTGTCGGAGCATACGCCAGCATTGGGACTCGGATCGATTCTTCGAACGCGTCACGTTTATCGTAAAATCCATGCTCGCCCAATGCGAAACCATTGTCTCCCATGTACAACACGAGCGTTGAATCCAGTTGCCCGGCGGCTTCCAGCGTATCGAGCACGCGGCCGATATTTTCATCCACACTATGTACCGTCTCGCAATAATCGCGATACAAAGAGTCAAAGGAAGGCACCGGATCGTTGTCAAACGCACCGGTTTCCATGTGGTCAATGCCGTGAATGCTGTAGCGTCGATCGCGAATCCAATGTGATTGTGTTTGATAGTTCTCTTCGGTGTTCGCCATTGTTTCAGGATAATCAATTTTGCTGTTGGCGTATCGGCCTTGATGCCGCGGCGCCGGCTTGAACGGATAGTGCACGGCCTTGTAGGACAAATACAAAAAGAAAGGCTGGACTGATGAATCGCTGGATTGCGCATCGATCCACTGGATCGCTTGGTCAGTCAATATGTCGGCGTTGTAACCTTCGAACTGACGTCGATCGCCATTGACATTCAGTTCGGGATCAAAGTAGTCGCCCTGGCCTTTGAAACTGACCCAATGGTCGAAGCCCGGTCGCCGCTCGTCGCTGTCGTGTCCCATATGCCACTTGCCCACAAACGCCGTCTTCACACCTGCATTTTGCAAGTACTCGGGAAAGAACCTTGTTCCCGCTGGGACTGGACGTTGGTTGTCAACGACGTGATGCGCGTGCATGTAACGGCCTGTCAAAATTGACGCTCGGCTGGGCGAGCAGAGCGACGTGGTGACGAATGCGTTGCGAACGTGGATGCCACCGCCAGCCATCCGGTCGAGATTTGGAGTCTCTAGAAAATCAGGCGCCTCGTCCATAAATCCCATAAAGTCGTAGCGATGATCATCACTGAGGATGAACACCACATTGCGAATTTCGGCAAGACAAAGATTCGCGGGCACGAGGAGAAAGCAAACAACGAGAGCTCGTAGATTCATAGGACTGCAACGGTTCGAGATCGGGTGTGGACAATACCACGTCGTCGGATATCACGTCGTCGGATATCTAGTTTAGCGGCTGTCCCAAACGGATCCTCACCGCGAGTTGCGGTTTATGATACTCGCTGTGCGCGGCAATGCGAATGACCGTCCCGCACGTGCATGGATGTCACTGTAACGATGGAAACGTCGGTGTGATGGTATCCGTAACTTGAATACGACACAGTGTCCCCTTATGCTCAATCGCTTCGATATTTGCTGCGACCACGAAACGAGAGGAATTCCTTGTCCCGACACAATACTTTCTGGCTCTTATTTCTACTGGTTGCGCTGCCGGCTCCGCTGCAATCTGCCGAACGTCCTAATGTTTTGCTGATTGTTTCGGATGACCAAGGGTACAACGACCTGGGGATACTCAATAGCGACATTCTGACGCCGTCCCTTGATCGGTTGGCACGTGAAGGAACGCGGCTGACTAACTTTTATGTGACGTGGCCCGCCTGTACTCCCTCGCGAGCAAGTCTATTGACCGGACGCTATCCTCAGCGGAACGGTGTCTATGACATGATTCGCAACGAGGCACCCGACTATGGTCACCGATATTCGGCTGCGGAGTATGCCGTCAGCTTTGAGCGGGTCGGCGGGATGGACGAGCGTGAAGTTATCATTCCAAGCGTATTGAAGTCGGCGGGCTACAGGAGTGGCATCTTTGGAAAATGGGACCTCGGAACGCTCAAGCGATATCTGCCCACCTCCCGAGGATTTGATGACTTCTATGGTTTCACCAATACCGGGATCGATTACTACACGCATGAACGATATGGCGTTCCGAGTATGGTTCGGAATCTGTCGCCGACCCATGAGGACAAAGGCGTTTATTGTACTGATTTGTTTCAGCGTGAGGCGTTGCGATTTATTGACCAACATGCCACCCGCGACCCATTCTTTTTGTACGTCCCGTTCAATGCGCCGCACAATTCTTCAGCACTCGAGCCCGAAATTCGATCGTCTGTTCAAGCACCCGAAAAGTACAAGCAGATGTATCCGCTGGTCGAACCTGAAACACGCGTCAACCAAAGGTATCGCTACGGAAATCCTGCCACGGTCGCGACGCCTGCAGCGCGGCAAAGAGATTACCGCGCTGCGGTGACATGTATGGATGCCGCGATCGGCAAGATGCTCGACGCGCTTGAACAGAGACAGATTCTCGATGACACCATCGTCATCTTCTTTTCCGATAACGGCGGAAGCGGCGGAGCCGACAATACGCCGCTACGAGGACACAAGGCACAAACTTGGGAAGGCGGCATTCGAGTCCCGTGCATCGTGCGATGGCCAGCCGGTGGGGTGAAGCCGGGCGTGGTCAACGACGAGTTTTTGTCGAGTTTGGAGCTCTTGCCGAGTCTCGCTGCGGCTACGGGGGCCAAGTTGCCGAAAAATGTGGTCATCGATGGTTTTAATTGGTGGCCGACCCTCCGCGGTGAAGTCGCCTCGGCAAGAGAGGAGATGTTTTGGAAGCGTCGTGATTGGATCGGTGCTCGCGTCGGCAAATGGAAATGGGTGAAGATGGACAACGCCGGCGGCTTATTTGACTTGGAAGCCGACATCGCCGAGCAGCATGATTTGTCGGCGGTGCGGCCCGAGATCCTAACGATGGTCAAAGAACGCTACGCAAACTGGTTGAGCGAAATGGAGTCTGCCGATCCCCGCGGCCCCTTCCGCGATTTTTGATCGCTGAATACGAAGCCTGACTTTAAGCAGCTAGCAGGCTGTTGATTTAGCCGTACGATGGACTTCCAAGTCCGTCGAATGGACCGATGACGGACGAGGTAGTCCACCAGCTACTCCTTGCCACAGGAAACTTCACTAAATCAACAGCCCGCTAGCGAAGGCTGCGACTTTCGCTACCAGATCCATGTGGCTACGCCATATTCGGTGCAGGCTGCTTTTTTTCACCTGACAGATCTTTGGTGAATCCGTCACGCAGCGAGGCTGGTTCAACCGTAGGCGTTTGATCCTGGTCTTCGTGACGATGTTGGGCGGCTAGCAACATGTACAGCGCGGGGACGACGAACAACGTGAACACGGTGCCAATTGCCATGCCGGCCACCAACACGATTCCGATGCTGTTTCTCGCCTCCGCACCGGCGCCGGTCACAAACACCAATGGCAAGTGCCCGAGCATCGTCGCGGCTGATGTCATCAACACCGGCCGCAATCGCGTTTGTGCCGCTTCGAGGATCGCCGAGCGTTTTTCGACGCCGGTTTCTTTAAGTGAATTCGCAAATTCGACGATCAAAATCCCGTTCTTGGCCACCAATCCCACCAGGGTGATCAGTCCGACCTGAGAATAGATGTTGATCGTCGTTAAATCCAAACAGGTCAGCGTCAGCACGCCGGTCATCGCCAAGGGAACCGAACCAAAGAGCACAATCAGCGGATCGCGGAACGATTTAAATTGGGCGGCAAGTACCAGGTAGATCAAGATCAATGCAAACCCCAACGTGACTGCCAACGATGCACCTTCGCGTCGGATTTGACGTGATTCGCCTGAGTAATCCAATGTCGCGGAGGAACCGACGACATCCCGTGCGATGGCCTCCAATGTTGAAAGCCCCTGTTCTTTGGTCACACCTGGGAAGACCGCGGCAAAAATCTTGACGGCGCTCTGCTGTTGAAATCGATTCAACGTTCGCGGAGCCGTTTCCGGTTGGACCGATGCAAACGTCGACACCGGAATCAATTGTCCCGATGGGCTGCGAATCTTTAAATCCAACAGCGAGCCAGTCGATTGACGATCCGCTGCTTCGAGCTGGGGAATGACGCGATACGAACGATTGAAATAGTTGAAACGGTTGACGTAGCCGCCACCCAACAACACGCCCAATTCGCGGCCGACTGCGGCTTGATCAAGCCCAAGGTCGGCCAAACGCTCACGGTCGACAACCACTCGCGCCTGAGGCAGGTCGACTTTCAAATCGGTATCGACAAACATGAACAGATTCGCCTCGCGACCGCGACGCACGATCTCTTCGGCCAATTCGCGTTGGCGATCCACTGGTAGATCGCTCTTGAGCACCAATTCGACGTCATAATTTCCGGCGCCCGGAAGCGGTGGAACCAGCACCGGAAAAGCTTCCAATCCAGGGTTTTGTGACGCGATGCCGAACACCTGGGGCAGAATTTCTTGCGTGCTGCGATCTCGCTCGTCCCAGTCCTTGGTGATCACGCCGCCGAAGCCACCTCCGGCGGTGACGACGGCCCACATGTATTCGGATTCTTCGATTGCCTGAAAACCGCTGGCCAACCGGCCTGCCCAACGCGTCGTGGATCGAAGTGTCGAATCCGGTGCCGCGGCCAACATCACGGCGATAGCGCCTTCGTCTTCGACCGGCGCCAATTCTTTTGCTGAAAACAGGTAGAGCGGAAACGCAGCCGCAGCCGCAAGCAGCGTGGCCACCGCGATCGACCAACGCAATTCCAACACCATCGACAACACGCCAGCGTAGCGGCGACGCACCGCTGCAAAAATACGATTGACCAGTCTGGTCATACGGCCTTCGCGGCCATCGACCGGCAACAAGTAGGCGCTCATGATCGGTGACAAGGTAACCGCGACGACGCCGGAAACCACGACTGCCGCGGCCAACGTAAAGGCGAATTCGCGGAACAGCATCCCGGTCAAACCACCTTGAAACCCGATCGGCGCGTAAACCGTCGCCAGCGTGATCGTCATCGCTAAAATCGGTCCCACCAATTCACGCGCTCCGACCAACGCCGCTTGGATTTTGCCATGACCGTCCTGCAGGTGACGTTGCACATTCTCGACAACCACAATTGCATCGTCGACCACAAGGCCGACCGCTAAGACGATCGCCAGCAAGGTCAATAAGTTCAGTGAAAAACCGAGCAGGTACATTACGATCGCGGCGCCCACCAATGATACCGGCATCGCCACTAACGGAACCAATGCCGATCGCACCGATCCCATAAACAGAAAGACGACAAAGCCAACAATGACGATGGTCTCGGTCAGCGTTTTGGAGATCTCCGACAGTGATCGTCGCATGAACTTGGTGCCGTCGTAGGCCAGTTGCATGTCGATGTGAGCGGGAAGCTCCGGTTCCAGTTCGGCCATCGCTTCATGCAATCGGGTGGCCACTTCGATCTCGTTGCTGCCGGGCAACGGCCATACGCTGACGTAGATCGCTTCGCGTCCGCGGTACATCGCCGTCGCGGTAGGCTCTTCGCTACCGAGTTCAACACGAGCGATGTCCGATAGCCGAATGATTGCGCCAGGGCCGTCGGCGGAGGCAGGGGCCTGCCAGACGATTAGGTCGCCAAACTCTTCGACGCTACGCAAATCGGTGTTCGTCAACAGATCGATCTGGACCGTGTCACTTTTGACTTGTCCGATGGCCGCCAGGAAATTGTTTCGCTGCAGAGCGGAATAGACATCGCCAGGCGTCAAGTTCAATTCGCTCAAACGTTCGGGCGAGATCCATATCCGCATCGCAGGCGTCTGCCCCGCTTCGATCCCAACCTTCTGTACCCCAGGCACAATCGACAAGCGTGGTTGGACGTTGCGAGTCAAATAATCGGTCAGTGCGGGTAAGTTGAACCGGTCCGAGGTGAAGCTCAGGTAAAACGACGCGTAAGGCCGGTCGGCGCGAACCAATTCAATCGTCGGTGGTTCGGCTTCGGCGGGGAGTTCACTTCGCACTTGTTGTAGTCGCGCATTGACCTCCGCCAACGCTTTGGTTGAATCGTGGTTCAAATTCAACCGGACCGTGACCGTGCTGATCCCTGCAATGCTGCTCGATTCGACGTAATCGATGCCAGCGACCGATGAAACGGCACGTTCGATCGGCGTCGTCAGAAATCCGCGAACCGTTTCGGCACTGGCACCGAAATAGACGGTCGTCACCGTGATCGAAGTGCTCTCGAGTTTGGGAAACTGCTGGATTGGAAGCGACGTCGCGCACCGCACACCCACCAGTACCAAGATTAAATTAACAACAATCGCAAGCACTGGATGGCGAATGAAGAGGTCGGTGATTGCTTTCACTTGGTTGTCCCCGCATCACCGATCACCTCTGCGTGACCCGATAGCCCCGTGTTCGTAATCGAGGCGGCTTTGGTTACCGCATTCACATCCGCCACCAAGGCGCCGTCGAAAACTTTAAATGATCCATCGGCGACCACGACTTCGCCGGCGTCGATTCCCGAGATCACTCGGGCATTTGGATCCTCGCTGCCCGCGACGACGACATCTCGGGACGCCGCTCGCATTTGACCGTCTTGCTCGTTAACGACATACACGAGTGTCCCGCTCGGTCCACGACGAATCGCCGTCGAGGGAATCAGGCGTGTGGGAATCGGCGGGCCGTAGGGGACCGTCACCTGCACTGAATCATTGGGTTGCAAAAACGCCGGTGGGTTCTCCAATCGGGCCCGGGCGGTCACCGAACGCGAGATCGCGTTGGCCGATGCATCCAACGCAATAATCGTTGCTGTCATCGGCAATCCCGACGTTCCGACTCGCAATTCGACTTGGTCGCCGATCTCTACTGCGTCTGCGACGTGCGACGGCATCGCGAAGTCCACTTTCAAGTAGTCGGAGATCCCTTCGAGCGTGGTGATCTCGGTGCCGGCAACCAAATATTCGCCGATGTGCAGATCGAACAGCCCGACGCGTGCGCTGAACGGCGCCCGCAGTGTTTTTTTATCGATGCGGACACGCAACTCGTCAATCATCGCCTCGGCGCGTGTCAACTCGGCTTCGGCGACGTCCAGTTCCGATTCGCTATTGGCATTGGCTTGATTTAACCGGCGGGCCCTTTGTAATGCGGAATCTGCCAATTTGCGTGATGCTTCCGCACTTCTTAGTTCGGCCTGTTCACTGCGGTCATCTAATTGAATCAGCACGGCATCCTTCTCGACTTCGCCGCCTGGTTCCATCGAAACCTTGATGACCGCTCCTGCTAATTCATTTCGCAAGGTAATTGACTCGGGCGCCAACATGTTGCCGATAACGACTGAACTCTGACGAAACGTGGCCGGTTTCGCGGTCGCGACGGTGACGGCCACTGGCATTTCCGGTGGTGGCGGAGCCGACATTGCCGCTTGGATTTGTCGGCTCTTGGCGTAGGCGATCCCGGCCAGCAGTCCGAGGACACCGACGAGGACAACAACCGATCCCACCGCTCTACGCACCCCTCGGCTACGAGCGGGTGTTGATGGAACTTGATTCATGTTTGTTCGTTTGTATTCGAATGGAGGTTCGTCTTCTTCGCGAGTTCACTTGCAATTAACTGATTCAACTTACTACGGATTCGCTTCATGCGAGGAATCATCGATTCGTTTGCCGTGATCATCGATCGCAACCAGATGCCATCAAGTGTAACTAAAATCAAATCGGCGAGGTCGCGAGATAACCCATCGCTGCGCATCAAATCGAACAGCGTCTGATAGACCTCGTCGACCAGCGAATCACAGCCACCTCCTTGGATCAATGCCACCATCACCGCAGGACAATCCCGGCTGGCGTCAGGTTCACCCTCGACCGGTTCACTTTCCGCACGTTCGTCATCAAGCGGTTCGCCGAAGAAGAGATCTAAAACTGCATTCGCCTGCTTTCCCACTCCGGGTGAATGCGGGGCAGCTGCCTGTTGGATCAAATCCAAGTAATCGCGAACGGATTGTTGCAGAAAGGCCTCGACCAACGCTTCTTTGGTGGGAAAGTGATGCACCAGTCCGCCTTTGCTGATGCCGGCCTTGCGGCAAACCGCCGACAGGGTCACCGCAGGCAACCCACCATGCAGGATCAATTGCATCACCGAATCAAGAATCCGGGTGGTCGTTTCGAGCGGTTTCGTGTTGGGCATCCCCAAACAATACCGACCGGTCGGTCTGTAGGCAACCGCAATAAGTGTCGACTGAAAAAAGCCGTCGGATACCTTTTGGGCAGGATAGGTCGTTTGCGTTTTTTGCACCGCTGAAACAATACACAAATCCTTCTATTTTCAAGAGATTTCTGAGTATTCCATAAAATCGACTCTTTACTTTGCCACACAAGAGGGAGATAAAGTAACTATCTATTCCATTGCGAACCCGCAATGTCTTCATGGGGCCCCTTCTAGCGTATGTGAAGATTGTGTGTTCATTTCTCATCGTTAGGTTCTGATATGTTGCAGAAGAAAAACAAACATGGTTTCACGCTGGTGGAACTGCTCGTCGTCATCGCAATCATTGGTGTCTTGGTCGGACTGCTACTGCCTGCTGTCCAGGCAGCACGGGAAGCCGCGAGGCGAATGAGTTGCAGTAACAATTTCAAGCAAATTGGCTTGGCGATTCACAATTACCACGCCGCTTACAATCAAATACCGACTCAGGGGACAGGAACGCAGCCGGGTGCTGCCGACGCCTGGTACAAAACGAGTACCCAGGGCAATCGCTATCGGTTAAGCATGTTGGTGCCTGTGTTGCCGTTCATCGAACAGCAGGCGCTATGGGAGCAGATCTCCAATCCAAACGCGACGCGAACCGATGGTAACACCTCGGCTGCGGTGGGGACTCCGACTTCGCCTTGGCCGGCGATGGGGCCGACGCCTGATCAAATCCAATACGTCCCGTGGGCGACCGAGGTAACGGCGTTTCGCTGCCCGAGTGATCCCGGCTTTGGACTGCCAGCGCTTGGCCGAACCAACTATACCGCTTGTGTCGGAGATTCGTCGTGGCAAGTTTACTACGGACCTTACAACAACAAGCGTAGTAAGATTACGTCGGGACGGAGCAAGATGGCGCGGGCTTCCCACCGCGGTTTTTTCAAGCCGCTACAGCCCACTTCCTTCCGAGATTGCTTGGACGGCTTATCGAACACAATCGCGATGGGCGAAATCATGACCGATCTAGGTGATAACAGCAATCGAACCCAGGTTACTGAGAATGGGAAAAACAAAAGCGCCCCTGGTGTCTCGCTCGGAAAAATTCGAAACAACCCATCTAGTTGTTTGCCACTGGTCGACGCCGAGCGGCCTCGTTTTTGGGATCCTACTTACAAAATGGTCTCTCGTGCCAGCTTTGGTCGCGGTTACCGGTGGGCAGACCAAGGTCCTTTGTTCAGTGGCAGCATGACGATCCTTCCTCCGAACCGCGAGATTTGTGGCCCCTACAACACATTGGGGACCAGTCTGATTGCAACGATGTCCAGCCACCATCAGGGTGGATGTCATGTTTTGATGGGCGATGGTGCGGTCAAGTTTATCACTGATTCAATCGAAGCCGGCGATTCAACCGCACGCTCGATCACGAACGGTTACAACCCGGGTGCGGAAAGCCCCTATGGACTTTGGGGAGCGCTTGGAACACGTGCCAGTAAAGAAACGATCGATAGTGAGTTCTAAGTTTTCGCGACCCCGTTTCGCCTAAACAATCGTTAAGCTATAGAGCCCATTGGTTAAGACGTCGGTCATTACCAATGGGCGTTCCCATGTTGAAACACCTCCATTTTCAAACACCCTGATTCCAGTGAGACCTATTAAATGAGAATTCTATCGGTTGCGGTGCTGCTTTTCTTTGGATCGATCATGTGCGGATGTGATGACGCAACCAATCGGACTGTCACTGAGGATGCCGATGCGAAAGCGATCGCCGACTATGAGGCGGCACTCGAGGCGGCGACCAGTGATGTCACGGAAGAAGAGATGACGGAAGAAGAAGAGTAGCCTCGTCGCAGTGCGGCAAGTCGTTGAGATTGTCAGCCGCGTAGCTGCGAAAACAATTCATCGCCGGCGGTGACATGCAATTGAAGTGTCTTATATGCATGTCCCGTCGGCGATTTTTTTTTCACTTGGCAATGCAAACGAGATCAGCCGCTGTCGCAGCGTTTGTTCAAACGGCGAACATCCCCCGACAGACGCCTTTCTAGCTGCTTCATTGCCAAAGCAAAGATGTCTCAGGCGTTGTCGTCGCCTTCGCTGGCTAAATGGGTTAGATCTAACGTAGGTTCGATGGCGGCCGAAGCGTTTGTTGAATCGTCACTTCGGCTGTTACCACCGGAGCCTCGTTCGTGGCGGCCCCACCAACGATCGCCGTCTTCGATTGTCCAACGTTTGGCCTCTTTGCACCGCAGCAGCAACTGGGCAAGATCGCGAGCAGTCTGAGGCCGCTTGGCCCGCGATTTTTCGAGACAACTCAGTATCGCATCTTCCAGATCGCTGGACAGTTTTGTGTTGCCGCGTTGCGACGGAGGCACCGGTGCTTCGTCGATGTGCTTTTGACACAGCTCGGTCAAACCCGCTGCAGCAAAGACGGGTTCACCGGTCAATAGAAAGTAGGCCACGGCGCCGACGGCGTAGATATCGGTGCGGGCGTCAACCGACAACGGTGCCTGGATCGCTTCAGGCGACATGTAAAGCGGCGTCCCGGTAAGCGTGCCGGCACCCAGCAAAGATCCAGGCGTTTGTGGTTCCATCGCTTTGACCAGACCAAAGTCGAGGACTTTGACCACATCGGGTTCGCAACCGCGTCGGTTCAACATCACGTTGGCAGGCTTGATGTCGCGATGCACAAGGCCTTTGGAGTGAGCCTCGTAAAGTGAGTTGCAAATTTGTAACAGGATATGGATCACACGCGGTTCGGGTTGCGGGCCGTACTTGCGGACAAGTTGCTGCAGATCGATGCCGTCGAGATACTCCATCGCGTAATAGAACACTCCCTCGGGAGTGCGACCGTAGTCATAAATCGCGATCGTGTTGAAGTGGTTCAATTGACATGTGATTTGTACTTCGCGTTCAAAATGTTTGATTGAATTTTCATCGATACGGTCGGCATGCAAAAGCTTGATCGCCGTTGGCCGCCGCATCATCGAATGTCGACCTTTGTAGACGACCCCCATGCCACCTTCGCCAAGTTTGCCTTCGAGCGTGTATTGGCCAAGTTGCTGTGCTTCGATCACTGCTGCGCGAGCTTGACGTTGCAAGCGAGCAACCACCACCATGAAAACAAAGATCGCAATCGCACTGAGGATCAGCAGCAGGTAGATCAGTAGAAAGGTTCGCTGCAAGATCACCAAAGGACGGAAGGCCTGAGCCGCTTCGATCTCGGTGGTCACCCCGATTCCGTATTTTGGCAGCCAGTTCCAAGCACCGATCACGGTCACGCCGCGATAGTCACGGTAACCATCGACATCGATCCCAGCGTTACCTGCGATCGCCTCCGCTGCATTCTTGGTCAATGGCAATTGCGATCGTCTCACTTCGGGGCGATCCCCTTGTGTCATATCAACGCCGGGATCACGCACCGTCAATTCGAGCATCGATTGGGAGTGCTGGCGATCGGGCAACAAACCGAGCAAGATTAAGTTTTCGTCAAAGCGGCTGTTCGAGATCATCAAGCCTTCGGAATTGAATGCAAACGTTTCACCGGACGAGCCGACTTGACCGAGTTGCAATATCGGAGTGAATTCACGTTCCGGGTTAATCTGCATTCCCAACGCGCCAATGATCTGGAACGACGCGTCCCGGATGGGAGCACAAACATACATCGTGGGAACGCCCATGCGGTTACGTCCTTCACGGCTTTTCAGCATCACGACGCTAGGAAAGGGTGGCGAGACGATGGTATCGCCACTGAGCGCACGGTCGAGAAACGCTTCGTACTCGGGGATCTCTTGTTCGCCGATCAGTGCGGCGTGCGACGACGAAACGATGCGTTTCGACTTGTCGGCCACAATAAAGCCCACGTAGTCGTGAGCCGCCATCGCGGCAGCTAATTCAGTGGCAAGTTGAGAGTGCAAACTCTTTAAACTGCTGGCATCCGCCGATGCATTCGGATCCTCAGTGGGCTGCAAGATTTGATAGACCGTCTGGCGGACTTGAGCATCGTTTGCCAACGATTCGGCGGTGGATTCTTGAACCGCGAACCACTTCTTCAGCATCGCGGTTTCCAGCGTCACAAACGACTGCAGCCCCGAGCTAACGTTGGCCTTGATCGTTGTTTCAATCGCATGGCGGACGCCAAATCCAATCACCGACAGGATTAGCACCGCGATGATCGGCCAAATCCAAAGCTTTTCTTTCAAAAACACCCCGGTCCGCGTCACCGTATTCGAAATGCTGCGTGAAGCCCATGTCATGTGGGCTTGCGGCGCAGGCGAGGATCGTGAGCGGCGAAACAGATTGAGCGGATTCATAGAAGCTTGCTTGCGACGGCGTCGGCATCGC
>NZ_ANOG01000221.1 GCF_000346295.1 Rhodopirellula maiorica SM1
TCGGCACAGCGCGGATTCCGTTTCCATGGGCTGACGCCCATGGCTACAACATGTCGCCACTTCGTGGCTGTGGCGATACAAATTTCTCCCGGCGGGAGCGACGAATTCTCGTTCAACCGCGAATCTTGATAGAATCACGGCATCGCGTTTGAGTTGTCACCCCTGCCCTACCCCTTTTACGCCTCTCTCCTATCGGTACCGAGCAACAATGATTCGCACCACCGTTTCCTGGACTTTCCTGTGCTGTTTCGCATTTCATTCCACCGCCGCCGAACCGTCTTGGACTCAGTGGCTGGGCGATGGCCGTGACGGCGTCTCCGCGGAATCCGGTTGGTCGGTCGATTGGCCGGAATCGGGACTCCCGATTGCCTGGGCACGTGAGATCGGTATCGGTTTTAGTAGTGTGTCGATCGCCGACGGTTGGCTGTTCACGATGGGGCACAACGATGGCGAGGAAACCGTTTACTGTTTGAACCAAGAAAACGGCGAAACGATATGGGAACATAGCTATCCGTCCGCATTGGTCGACAACCTGTACGAAGGCGGCCCCGGAGCAACACCCACACTTGATGGAGACCGCATCTACACGCTCGGTAAAGAGGGCCAGCTGATCTGTCTCGATACGAACGACGGCAGCGTCCTTTGGCAACGGGAACTGCAAACAGATTTCGAAGTCGAACTGCCCGAATGGGGCTTCAACAGCTCACCGACGATTGTGGACCGCCAACTGATCGTGCAAGGTGGACGCATCGCATCGTACGACAAAACCAACGGTGAACTGCTCTGGAAGACGCCCAAACACACGCCGGGTTACGGAGCGGCCGAGGTCTTCCAACAAGACGGCAAAACGATGCTTGCTACGCTGGATTCGGATGGCTTGAGGATTCTCGACGCCAGCAACGGCAAACAAATCGATGCATTCCCATGGCCCTCGCCGTTTCGCACGAATTCGACAACCCCGATTTTCAAGGACGGCACGCTTTATATCTCAACAGGCTATGGCGTCGGCTGCGGCAAGTTTCGCTTGACCAAGGGCAAGTTGGAATTGATCTACGACAACCGCGAGATGCGAAACCACTTTAACAACAGCATTTTGTATCAAGGCAACTTGTACGGATTCGATGGCAACTCGAATCTCGGCCGTGTCGTACAACTGGTTTGCATGGATCACGA
The DNA here is from genome assembly GCF_000346295.1 of Rhodopirellula maiorica SM1. Lineage (GTDB taxonomy): Bacteria > Planctomycetota > Planctomycetia > Pirellulales > Pirellulaceae > Novipirellula > Novipirellula maiorica. Next base: position 1,174 of record NZ_ANOG01000221.1, read on the forward strand.
AACTGGCGAAGTGCTCTGGCAACAACGGGGTCTTGGCTGCGGTTCGCTGATGATTGCCGATGGCAAATTGGTGCTACTCAGCGACGATGGGCAACTCGTGATCGCCGAGGCGACGGGCAGCGAATACAAAGAACTCGCCCGAGCAGCGATCCTCGATGGCCGCTGCTGGACCGTTCCGGTTCTGCTTGACGGTCACGTCTACGCCCGCAACGCCCAAGGCCGACTCGTCTCCGTGAAACTGCCCTAACACACGATTCAGAAACAGCGTTATCCGTTGTGAATCGGATAAGCTGGTTGAGTTTCGGGGAGGATTGGCCGTGGACCGAAAGTCTCGCGTCTGAACCTCTGGTATTGGCATTGAAGCGATCGTGCTCGTACTCAGACGCGCAGCGGCGGCGGTACTCGTTCTCATGCACGTACACGTTCTCGTACACGTTCTCGTACACGTTCTCGTACTTGTTCTCGTACTTGTTCTCGTACTTGTTCTCGTACTTGTTCTCGTTCTCGTACTCGCGTTGCTGCGGGAATCGGTTTGCTGCAACTTTACAGGTCGATCGAAACCTGCCATCGGCTGCTTTCAACCATTTGAGTACGAGCACCGCTTCACTGAGTACGAGTACGAGTACGAGTACGAGTAAGATGGAGGTGTTGGACGATCCGCAGGCGAAATCCCGATGGATTGCAGACTTTCGCCTGCCGAGCGAGAAAAAGGCCCCGAAAAGTGTTCGATAAACATCCACCGGTTCCAATGCGATACAATGAACGCAGTGTATAGAGTCGAGCCGAATCACGGATGACTGTGGTTCGCAGCAAGTTGCGTTCTCGGTTCGGCCTATCGACTTGCCGCCGACGCGGCATGACTCCCCCCTCGGTGCGACCAGCCCCCTGCCTGTCATCGCGGCACCAATATCCCGCCAAACCGTTACGAAGCAAGTGGATAGAAATGCAATCAATCCATCGACACCGCCGAAGTAACCTGCCATTTACTCCGTTTGCAAGCGGGATGATCGGGTTGGCGTTGCTTTGCGTGTCGGAGCCCAACTCGTGTTATGCAGACGAGTTTTTTGAATCCCGGATCCGCCCGCTACTGATCACTCACTGCATCGAGTGCCATGGCCCCAAGAAACAAGAATCGGGACTGCGGCTTGATTCACGCGACGGTTGGCTTCGCGGCGGCGACAGCGGCCCCGTGATCGTGCCCGGAGATCCCGAGAACAGTTTGCTAATCCACGCGGTGAACGATTCAAATGATGCGGTGCCGATGCCGCCCGACGAAAACAAACTCACTGCGGCTCAGATCGCTGACCTTGTCACGTGGGTCGACCAAGGAGCGGTCGATCCGCGAGTGCAGGACGTCGGTGGCGGGTCAGAATCCGAGGCGATGGATCTCGCAGCAGCAAAACACTTCTGGTCGTTCCAACCGGTGTCCAAGCCTCCTTGCCCCGACGTCTCGGACGCACGCTGGGCGGTCAATCCGGTCGATGCCTTTGTTCGAGCCGAACTTAAAAAACAAGAATTAGCCCCCGTCGGCAACGCAGACAAACGAACCTTGATCCGCCGTGCGACATTCGACTTAACCGGATTACCACCGACGCCACCTGAGATCCAAGAATTCCTGAGCGACACTTCGCCAGACGCGTTCGCCTCGCTGGTGGACCGACTGTTGCAATCACCCGCGTATGGTGAACGTTGGGGACGCCACTGGTTGGACGTCGCGCGTTACGCAGACACCGCCGGTGATGGCGCCGACTATCCGGTTCGCGAAGCAGCCCAATATCGCGACTGGGTCGTCAATGCGTTGAACCGAGACCAACCGTTTGACGAGTTCATTCGCGATCAAATCGCGGGCGACATTTTGGCGGCGACCGGCCCTGCGGAACGCTATGCCGAACGCGTGACCGCGACCGGATTTCTCGCGATCGGAAAGCGTTACGGGTATGCCCCCAAGCCAGATTATCAATACCTTGACTTTGCCGACGTGATCGATTCGGTGGGCCGCTCGATCCTGGGGTTGTCGCTCGGATGTGCCCGCTGCCACGACCACAAATTCGATCCCGTGTCGGCCGAGGATTACTACGCACTGTACGGCATTTTGGAAAGCACTCGATGGGCATTCCCAGGAGGAGAAGTCCACAAACGCCCCGCTCACTTTCCTCCCTTGGTGCCTCCTGCGGAGGCCGCTCGGCTTGATCAAGCCAAAGCAGACGAACTCGCTCGTCTGAATACCTTAATTGCAGATATAAAGCGAGAACGGTCGGCGATCGATGGTACATCACATGCCGGCGGAGTGGACCTTGGCCTCGAGACGCAACCGGTGGGCAAACCACCGACCGCTCCCTGGTTGTCCTCAGGCCCCAACGTGGTTCATGTGGAATCGCAGAGCCCGTTTACTCACATTCACCCTGCGGGAACGCGTGGCGTCCGGGTCGGCACCAGCAAACCGCACGATGGGATCCGCTACGTTTTTGAACACGCATTGCACGCCAAAGCTGAGAAACAGATTCATTTTTCCGTCGACTTTCGCACCGCTGCCACATCCACTCAACAAGGTGCCTACCGTTTTTATCTCGGTCGCGGAGTGATCCAATCGTTGGCTGTTGAGTGCAGTGTGACCGCGACCGAATTTGCGATTCGCAGCGGCGGCGATTGGGAAGTCATTCGTACGCTCGAACCAGGAACATGGTACACGTTGCAGGTGACGCTCGATCACGCTCAGAAAAACTACTCGGGCATCGTGGGTACGATCGACGACGTCAGCGAATTTGCAAACAAACCGCTCAGCGAAAAGTGGGATGGAATCGTTGACACGTTTATCTGTGATGGGATCGGCCATGTCAGCGGCCCCGCACCAACACGCGACATCGACAACATCGGGCTGCAAGAAACCGCTTTCCGGAATCCCGGCAGCGAGGCTGTGGTTGTTCCCGATCCTCAGCCCGGCTGGCAAGCACGCATCGTAGAACTGGATTCCCAACTCGAAGCCGTCACGAAACAACGTGACAAGGTACTCGCCACACCGGCGTATCCAGTGGCCTACGGGGTCAGCGAAGGCACTCCGACGAACGCGAAACTGCAGCGACGCGGTGAACCCGATCGATTAGGGGATGAAGTCCCACGCCGATTCCTGGAAGTTCTCGGGGGTGACACGTTGCCGCCGGAGACCAGCGGCAGCGGCCGGCTCGAGCTAGCCGAGTGGTTAACTAGCCCATCAAACCCATTGACCGCTCGCGTCTTTGTCAACCGAGTTTGGCAATGGCATTTTGGCCAAGGCTTGGTCGCAACGCCAAGCGATTTTGGGGCCAGGGGAGAGCGTCCAAGCCACCCTGAATTACTCGATTGGCTGACATCCGAGTTCATCGAATCGGGGTGGTCGGTCAAATCGCTCCATCGCCGGATCATGAATTCGCGAACCTACATGCTGGGCAGTGAGGATCACACTGAAAACTTGACGGCCGACCCGAACAACCGTTGGCTGTGGCGCTACGCGCGACGACCTCTCGACGCGGAATCGATTCGCGACGCGATGCTTGCGATCAGCGGCCAACTCGATCGCACGGTCCCACCATCGCATCCCTTCCCCGCAGTCGAGACGTGGGCCTTTACCATTCACCGACCGTTTCACGCGGTCTACGAGTCCGATCACCGCAGCATTTATCTGATGGTCCAGCGAAACCGCCGCCACCCTTTCTTGGCGATGTTTGACGCGGCCGACCCGAATACGAGCGTGGCAAAACGGCTGCCGACGACAACTCCGACACAGTCGCTGTTTCTGATGAACTCACCGTTTGTCCATCGACAATCCGAAGCCTTTGCAAATCGGATACTGGCCAGTTCCGATGACAATCGTTCGCGAGTTCGGTTCGCTTACCAGAGTGTGCTGGGACGCAGTGCGAGCGAAGACGAACTCCGTCAAACCTTGTCGTTTCTGGCTACTTACCACAGCAAGCTGTCGGCCACAGAAGAACAGCCTCAAGCAACTTCGCACGCTGCTTGGGCCGCGTTTGCACGAGTGTTGTTTTCAAGCAACGAGTTCTTGTATGTCGACTAACGTCTCGAGGCATCCCTTATTTTCAAGATCAACCATGAACCGATCCTTGCAAACAAATCGTCGCGAATTCCTGCATCGCGCTTCCGGAGGCTTCGGTGCGTTGGCGTTGGCGGGGATGTGGAACGAGATTCAGGCCGCCTCCGCCGACCCGCTGGTTGCCAAACCAGGACATTTTCCGGCTACCGCAGATCGGGTGATCTTCATTTTTTCGACGGGAGGCGTCTCGCATGTCGACACCCTGGATCACAAACCTCGGCTCACCGCCGACCATGGCAAATCAATCACCGCATCACGTTGGCTGAACAAACCAGGCAAATTTGAACGATTCCTGATCAAACCGCGTTGGGGTTTTAAACAGTACGGGCAGAGCGGCACTTGGGTCAGCGATTTGTTCCCACACTTAGGATCGGTGATCGATGACGTGTGCGTGCTCAACGCCATGCACTGCGACAGCGATGGTCACGACAAAGCGACGCTGGCGGCTCATACCGGATCGGCCCAGTTCGCCAGACCAAGCGCCGGCGCGTGGGTCAGCTATGGACTGGGGACCGAGAACCAGAATTTGCCATCGTTCATGGTGCTCGCCCCGGCCGCTCCCTACGCGGGCGCACAAACGTGGGGCAGCGATTTTTTGCCGGCTTGTCACCAAGGAACTCACGTCATCCCAGGTGATCAACCGCTACCGAACATTCATGCCAAAGTCCCCAACGAGCTGCAACAAATGGAGCTCGCAATGCTGGATAAACTTAATCGTGCCCACTTGGCTCAACGCGATGCCGACCAAGCTCTGGACGCGCGTATCCGCTCGTTTGAAACCGCCTTTGGTATGCAGCGTGAAGCCCCCGAAGCATTCGACCTTTCTGGTGAAACCGAAACCACATTGAAAATGTATGGTTTACAGCGTGGTGCGACGAGTGGGTTTGGATGGCAATGCCTTGTTGCGCGTCGATTGGCCGAACGTGGTGTCCGTTTCCTGGAACTGATCGATGTCGGTTCAAGTTCGAATTGGGATTCGCATGGGAACATGGGGGACCACCAGCGGTTGGCCAAGGCGATCGACCAACCGATTGCCGGCTTGCTCACCGATCTAAAACAGCGTGGCATGCTGGAGCGCACGTTAGTGGTATGGACCACCGAGTTTGGACGCACACCGTTCCACCAAACTGCAGACCATGCTGGCCGCGAACATCACAACCATTGTTTTTCGTCTTGGATGGCCGGAGGCGGAGTGAAGGCTGGCTTTGTGCATGGGGCGTCCGACGAGCACGGCATCATGACGGCCGAAGGAGCGGTCCACACGCATGATCTGCACGCCACGATCCTGCATCTGTTGGGCATCGATCATGAACGACTGACCTACCGCTACGCTGGCCGCGATTTCCGCTTGACCGACGTGCACGGCAATGTCCCTCAGGAAATACTTGCGTAAGCAATCTTAGATAGGCTTCTAGCAAGCCCGGAGCGTTATGACCGACTCGATACCTACCCCACTGACGCTCTCGGTATGAGCCGCGGAATCTCGATCTCGTCTTATTTGCTCACCGCTGACCTAACTAAACGGACGAACGCATCGCGAGAAATCATCTCAGCCCCCATCGACAACAGATGCCGACTGGAAAATTGGCAATCGATCACGTCAAAGCGGTCACATTGCGCAACGGAGATCAGCGCCATCTTGGATGCATTAGGTTCACGATGGAACATCGATTCACCGCAGAACACGTTGCCAATCGTGACACCGTAAATGCCGCCTACCAGTTTTTCGCCGCTCCAAACCTCGCATGACTGGGCGTCCCCGTCGCGATGCAATTGCTGATACGCTTCGATCATTTCCGGCAAGATCCAAGTGCCGGGATTGCCACCGCGAGGCATCGCACATTGGCGAACGACTTGATCGAACGCCTGATTCCAGGTCACTCGGAACGTTTGCCGGCGGATCAGCCGTGTCATACTTTTAGAGACGTGAATCGCGTCGGCAAAGATGACCGCGCGAGGATCAGGCGACCACCACAGGATCGGCCCCGACTCGTCATACCAAGGAAATATGGCGTTGCGATACGCCGCGAGCAACCGCGAGCTACTCAGATCGCCGCCAACCGCCAGCAGCCCATCGACTCCATCCGCAGATATCGCAGCATCCAGAGGAGGAAACCAAGTCGGGTCATCATTTCGAAGGGCAGCAATTTCCATCTGCCCATGCTATCTCGGCAAGGACTCCGGAATCAACCGGCCAATCCAAACGCCTCCACCACAGCCGCATCGGTCCCCAATCTCAAATCGTTCCCTCTTTTAACCGATTGTATTTCCGCACTATTCACGCAAGTGGTTTCGTTGCCACGCAAAGTTACGGATGAGGTACGAAGAGAAGGTTAAAAAATGGAGGGTTAGAAGATAAGAAAAACAGACAGACCATTTATAAATCTAGCCTACGCTGGCCTTCCATTTTTTAACCCTTTTATTTTCTAACCTTTTCTTCCGGCCGACTCCAGTCGCACGAGACGATCGCTGACGTTGATCCAGTGAAACATCTTCAAGCCAGCCGTACGTCGCATTCGTTCCAAATGAATCCGGAAATCAAAGTTCGTTGCCTCG
>NZ_ANOG01000222.1 GCF_000346295.1 Rhodopirellula maiorica SM1
GCACTTGCTTTGCATGTTTCGGAAGCCGGATATCAGTCAGGGCTTCTTTCGTCCGACCCTTCGCGAATGATTCACGCAGACGACGGCTTTCGGTCCTTCCTAGCAATAGATAGGAATAGACCGCGCCGAGACCATAGACATCGGAATGAACATCAACAGGTCCGCCGGTCGACTGTTCGGGTGACCGAAACTCCGGAGTGCCGAGGCGCATCCCTGGATGCGTCAAGTCTGTTGAATCGCGATCTTCTTGCGGAAGGTCCTCATGCACCGGTTCGGCCTGAGTTTTCAATTGCGCCAAGCCAAAATCGAGGACTTTGATCATTCCATCTGGTGTGCGAATGATATTCTGCGGCTTCACGTCCCGATGGACCAATCCATGCTGATGGGCGTGGTGCAGTGCAGCGGCGGCCTGTTCGATCAATATGTTGGCTTCATCAACGGGGCGTGGCCCGACTCGATCGACATATTCATCTAACGTCTCGCCTCGGACGTACTCCATCGCCAGCACTGCGGACTCGCCAAGCGGTTCGGCGTCGTAGGCGGTCACGATATTGGGATGAGATAATCGGGCAACGGCCTGCATTTCTCGGCGAAACCGCTCTGATCCGCTCGAATGGTCCCTCCACGCTCGGCGGATCACCTTGAGTGCGACGGTTCGGTTCAAGACCATGTGTTCGGCCAAATACACTTCCCCCATCCCTCCCGCGCCGATCTGACGGATAACTCGATACCGCGGATGATCCGTTAGTATCTCGGCGAGGTCATGCTTCGCGTCACGCTCGGCGAGGTCAGACTGGGCTTGGCACTCCAACTGCTCAAACAGTTCGCAATTAGCTAAATCTCGGATTCGCTCGACAAAGTCGTCATCGGGCAACACCCTCAGATGCTCACAGCATCGGTCGCACTGGTCGACATGAATCGCGATCTCGTCAGTGTCGCTGGTCTGAAGTCGTCCTAATCCAAATTCGCGGATTTGCTTGACGGGCGGATGAAGTAAATCGATCATGCGTGCCTCAGTTCGGTACGAGCGGATGGTTGTGCTGCAGTTCAGATAAGATGAAAGTGCATCAGACGACGATTTCTTTCAGAGAACGAACAGCAAACCGCGTGAAAGCGTCATATCAGGGTCTGGGATTGACGACGTAACTCACTAAGAATCCGCGACTTAGCAACAAAGACGGCGTTCACAGAAATTTTTAAATCCGCGGCGACCTGCGCGGCCGATTCGCCGCGAAGTGCGGTGCGATGGAAGGCTTCAAACGATGTTGGCGTAAAGCGAACCCGAACACGGTCAAGAAGGTGTGCCAAAACAAACGCGTCGTGCTCCCGCTCCCACAACTGACTCAGATTGCTATTGGGATCCGACATGGTTTGGAGCAAGTCGTGGAAATCGCTTCCTCCTTGGCCCACCGCAGCGTTTTTTCGCTTTCGCCAATAATTGCTAATCCGATGAACGAGAATGGAACGAAGCCACGCCCGGAATGCGCCGCTCCGCCCTGAATGCTCGAACGAATTGACGTTTTGGTGAACCGTCATCAAAACATCTTGCACCAAATCGTTGCAGTCGGATGACTGGATCTGGAACTTTGCCGCCCATCGCTGCAGAAAAGGCGTGTAAAGTTCGACCAACTCCGCCCAAGAAGCGTCGTCTCCGCTGAAGCGAACACGGTCGATTAAACTAAGAGGGGTTTCGCTCATGATGCGGCTCATCTCATCTCGGTGGTTACGGTGAACAGGTTCAAGATGGAACCACACTGTCATTGTCGGACTTCTAATCTTGGGCGCGCGCGGACGACGAGCAGCACTCGTCAAAGGTTAGCTTTTCCGAATTCGCTTTGCAATCGATTCGATGTTCGACCCCGTTGGGGTCGGCGGTGCGTGGTGGTATCGCGAACCCAGGGTGCGCTTCGCGACCCTGGGCTTTGTTGTTGAGCGCCTTCAGCGTTGATGTGTGAGGCCTCAACGGTCAGTGATTGACCGCAACGCGGTCCAACAACACAGCCCGAGGTC
>NZ_ANOG01000223.1 GCF_000346295.1 Rhodopirellula maiorica SM1
AGTCACTGCCGGAGTTGCTGGATCGGCATCCGGTTCGGTGGCTTCATCAGTCGCCGGATCCTATGGGGCAATCACAATCAATGCCGACGGATCGTATTCCTACATCGTCGACAACAATAACGCGGCCGTTCAAGCACTGCGAAACAGCGGAGACACGCTCGACGACGTCTTTACCTACACCATGACCGATGCGGCCGGGGCGACGTCGACCACGCAGATCACGATCACGATCCAAGGCCAAAACGACACCCCGACGGCAGTGGTCGACACCGCGACGGCCGTCGAAGCGGGCGGATCGGGCAACGGCACCGCCGGAGTGGACCCAACCGGCAACGTTCTGGATAACGACACCGACGTCGACTCGTCCGGCAACGGAGAAACCAAAAATGTCACGGGAGTTGCCGCAGGCGTTGCGGGTTCCGCTTCGGGATCGGTCGCATCGTCCGTCACGGGGTCATTCGGTGCGATCACGATCAATTCAGATGGCTCGTACAGCTATGTCGTCGATAATAACAACGCATCGGTCCAGGCGCTGCGAAACAGCGGGCAATCGCTCGACGACGTCTTTACCTACACGATGACGGACGCGGGCGGAGCGACCTCGACTACCCAGATCACCGTCACAATCCAGGGACAAAACGATGCCCCGACGGCTGTCGCTGACAATGCGGTCGCCGTGGAATCGGGTGGGCTACAACAAC
>NZ_ANOG01000224.1 GCF_000346295.1 Rhodopirellula maiorica SM1
ATCGATCGATGTCGCCAATTCTTTCAATGGTCCGTACCGTGTGATCCGAGCGGCGGCGCGTCCGGCGAGATCCCATCGATAATCGGCCGTGCCCAACAGCAGCCCTAGCACACAGCACGCCATCAGGTTGTGTCCCCACACACGATGCCCCCCCTCGAACCGACTCATGTCGATCAACATCGGCACCCCGTCCCAATCCGGTGCAATCGCAGCCACGCCCGCGAGTGCGACAATTTTCCAGCCGTGGTCGCGGTGCAGCCCAGCGGCCAAGACGCCGTTGATCCCCAGCAGTGCGTGCTCGAACGTCGTCATCGTCGAAGGGGATCCGCGGCAGTAGAAAAGATCGCTTGTAAATGAACGTTCTATTCTAGCGGTGCGCGGTTACCGGTGTTGGCTGCCGTTCGGGGCGGTCGCGATGATTGAACAAGCTCTTGTTGGCGTTGTTGTTGGCGGCGGTTCACATTTTTGACCACCTCCACAAACTGCTGTTTGGTTTCGGGGGGGACTTGGGGTAGTCGGCGAGCCAGATCGATCATCGAGTGCGGGTTTTGCTGTGACGCCGCCGAGATTTGACTTAAAAAGCGAGCGGTTTCGACAAAGTTACTGTCCGCCGATCGGCCGATGAATCCGCTGAAGGTGCGTGCGATCAAATCCGCACTCAGGCTGTCCAATTGAACGAAACAGTCCAACGTACCGGTGACCGTGGTTTGACCGGTTGCTGATGTTGCATACGTGCTGCGGAACACAAATACGCCGCGGCCTTTGATCGGGCTGGCAACCAATTTGCCATCGTACGAACCATCAGCGACATAGATATGGATATTCGGGTCGCCGTAGACCAGATCGACAACGCACTGAGTGCCGCTGCCATCGGATGCATCTAGCTGATACGGGGCGATGCGTTTGGTGGTCACCTGAGTGACTCCCATCACATCCCACATGCCAACCAAGATCTCGGGATTTCGTGCGATCAGCAAAAACAGATCTCGATCGCAACTAATTGCCTGGGTTGGCAATTGGCGAAAGATTGTCGGCGAATTGGCAATCGACAGGATTCGCTGCTGCGCATCCCTGGTCAATCGCTGCATCGGCAAACTAGCCAATACTTCACGACGGCGTTCGATTGACGCAGTCCCGCTCTGTCCATCATCGGAATTTCCGATGGCTGAACCGAAACGGTTCAACAGCCCCTGTGCCGACGCGGTGGTTGTTGAAAACACCAACGTCAGTAGCAGTGCCGCTGCGAGCGCGCATCTCCCGCCTACGATTCGTTGAATCGATCCCCCCGGCACCGTCATCCCCCACCGTGTTCTTTGCCGCAGTCCACCAACCACGACGAGCTTCGTGATCCGCTAAGTGCAGACCTCTGTGCTTAAGATGAAGTTTCGGCGATTGGGGAGGATCAAGTTGAGGAAAACTGTGCCGAGCGAAACGGTTGTTGCAGTTGTCACAGCATTGACGACACGTGCATTGCTATCGCAAAGGTCGCAGTTTCAGCCCCGTTTTCGCCACAAACGGACGTCGTTGGGACCGCAAAATTGCATCAACAGGGCGCCACTGGATGCATAACGATCGAAGACTCGCTCGTGAAAATCGTCCTCGCCCGGCCAAGGATAGGAATAGACGATCGCAAAATCATCCAGTTCCAATCCCAGCACCGCGTAACCGCAGGGCACATTGTGCCCCAGGCTGGGCAAGGTCGGGTCGTCGGCGAGCGATTCGCTGCCCTCAGGCAAAAAATTACCGTGAATCAGTTCGACGTCCGCTTTCCACTCGTCAACTAAACGCCGCCCCTGCGACAACAACTCAGGCTCGGCTTCGATTCCGATCACGTCCAAATCGAGCGTCCCGGCAAGCGCGCTGACCACCGCAAATCCACACCCCCATTCAAGGAAGCGTTTGCCGATCAACATTTGCGATTCCAGCGCCCAGCCGAGCGATTGATAAACCAGTTCGTAATCCGCAGCGACAAACTGTTCGATTTGCGGTTGATCCCAGCGATCTTGGAACGCTTCGATCCGCTGCCGTGCATCGCTGATCCATAATTGGATTTCCGCGGGTGGCGTCCGCCGATCAACGGACGAAGGGATAGCGATTCGTTCTAACAAAGAAGTGCTTTCGATAGCAGGGTGTGCGGAGCGACGTTTTCTAGCAGCAGCGATTTCTAGCAGCAGACTTTTCTACCAGCACGGGCCCCGCAACGATTCGCCTCCGCTTCACGACGCATCCGAATCGGGCTGATTAGGTTCGGGCTGATCCGAATCGGGCTGATTTGGTTCAGGAAGTCCATCGAGTTCGGGTTTGGTGCAGCCAGCCCATCCAAGCACTTCGAGGTCCGTTTGGGAAGCCCAGCGACTTTGATCGCCCCACAATGGCCCCAGGCAAACTGGACAGCGGGCGTCGCAACCGTTGGGATATTGATGCGGCGACGTCAAATCCGGTTCTAACCAGATTGCTTCACACTCGTCACAAACTACCAACCCATGAGGCAGCGGGGGATTGGCGACGCTTGCAGAATCGCGTGACGGTGCGGGTTCTTTGGATTTTTGGGGCAAACCGCAGATACGCACTCCGCACAATCCACCGCCGCAAATCGGACAATTGTCAATTGAATGGGTTGGACTCACGATGGTGGGGTCTCCGAAAAACGAACGTTGGCGATGAGGACTACAACGGAGAGAACTACAACGGATACGCGGTGATGACCCGCGTTCCTTCCAACACAATGCGGACACGACGGGCCATGGGATTGCGTTTGCGACCGCCGTCGCGTCCCCCGACAAACCCAATTCGGCGACCGAGATCGACGGTATAGATAGTTCGCCCGTCATCGACACGCTTGGCGTTTTTGTGCCTTGCTTGGCTTTCACATAAGCTTGGTCAATCGTTTTGAGTGCCCCTTCCATGTCGCCATCGAAAACCCCGTGGCTGCCCGGTCGCGAAGGATCATCCTTGGTGTGCCGACGCAGGTGTTCGAGCCGATGGCCTTCGGCGCTGCCGGGAGTGTACTGCAAACCGGCAGGCGAAAGATAACGATCCTCGGAAACTTCACGCAGCAGTCCGTATTTCAGTTCCGACTCGGACGCAGAGTCAAACTGGGATTCGGACGCCGATGTTGTCTGGGAGTTTGACGCCGGAGCGAACTTTGAATCAGATCGGTCGGGTTTGGGTTGGGGCTCGTCTACCGCCGCGACTTCGCCAGCATGGTTCGACCGAAGCTGCGGCAAATTCCAACCGAAACGGGCGTTCAGCTCCGGTTGAATGAGGGAATAGACCCCCACAAAGACGATAATTCCGATCGCCCCCAACGACGACTTCCCTACTCTTTGAGGAATTTTCCCCGTGGCCCTGGATTTATCCATCTCTTATTCCTGCCTGAGTAACCTAGATTAGTAGACTCGCAGCGATTTCGAGTCATGATGGGCAGCCTTGCAAACCCCAAAAATCGTGAGAAGATAGGACGCCAGTGGGGCAGGATGAATGCTGCCAGAGCGTACCTGTACTTATAGATCATACACATTTACAGCAGAAATGAGGAAAGCAGCGTGAAGAACGTTCCAGGTGCCGTGTTGATGTTCACCCTACTTCTGGGGACCTTGGGGCTCGACGGCGAGAGCGTCGATGCGGCCGAACCCGGCTGGTCGCCGATCATCATCCCCACGGGAGCTTATCGTCAAGAAATCAAATCGATGCCGATTGAACAGCGTCCTTATCGCCCAGGACATTTCTACGGCAACACGGTTCGACGACGGCATTACCGCGGCGAAGTTCTACCACGCGTTTCCGATGCGCAGGTCATTCAGAACGCCGCGCCAATCTTGATCGGCGAACCCACTGCGTCTCCGTACGTGGTCGCGCCACCGGCATCCCCGCAAAATGTCCCCATCCGTGCTGTCCCTAGCAATCCGCAATCGGGGCCAAACTCGTTTGGTTTGCGTCGCATCTTTTCGATCCGCAACTGATTTTAACGCTTGCGCAGAATAAAGGATGCATTTGTCGAAACCCCTCGTGGCTACTACGCTGAAGTACACTGTAGTTGTGTGACGGAGGGGACAAACAAAGGTTTTGCCTGTCCGTCATTACGCGGGTGGTTTGATTGGAATCACCGTGAAACGAGATTATGGGAACACAGTCGCGGCCAAGTTGGAGATGTCCCTCGACAATTTTCAATGATGGTTGCCGTTCCCAATCCATTTCGTCTCGCGGATTCTCGTCATGCCCCACCGCTCGTTTCAGTCTGCTGAGACGAGCCAACAACAAGTTTGACGCCCATTCATGCCTTCGCGCTCTTGGGACGCGATGTTCCCGAGCCAGATAACGCGAAGCCAGTCGCAGAGTACCCTGTTATGTCATCACTCGATCCATCCACCGCGACCCCATTGCCGCAGTGGATTGGTATCCGTGCCCAACGACATGGGGATCGGCTGGCGTTGACGTACATTGACGATGACGGCGGCATCACGCAGTGGACGTATC
>NZ_ANOG01000225.1 GCF_000346295.1 Rhodopirellula maiorica SM1
TTGATGACGACACCGCGCTCGTTTCGGTGATGTGGGCCAATAACGAAATCGGCTCGATCGCTCCGATGAAAATCATTGCCGAACTCTGCCATGCTCGTGGCGTGTTATTGCACAGCGATGCGACTCAGGCGGTGGGCCGGATCCCGGTGGACATGCTCGACGCTGATGTGGATTTGCTGAGTGCGGCGGCACACAAATTTTATGGCCCCAAAGGTACCGGTATCCTAGTGGTCGGCAATGGCAATCGCCGAGTGCGAATGAAGCCACAAATCGTCGGCGGCGGACAGCAGCACGGACTGCGCAGCGGCACACTGAATTCCGCTGGGATTGTGGCGATGGCAACGGCACTGGAATTGGCAGTCGATGATATGGACAGTCATCACGAACAGATCGGTCGGATGCGAAACCAGCTATTCCAACTGTTGTGCGAGGGGATCGACGGCATCCAACTGAATGGAATTCCACTCGCCTCGCCCAACCGCTTGGCGGGCAATTTGAATCTACAACTCGAATTGATCGAAGGCGAAGCATGGATGGCAGCAACGCCATCGGTCGCATTCAGTAGTGGCTCGGCATGTAGCAGCGTCGATGCAAAGCCGAGTCACGTGTTGACCGCGATCGGGCTCAGCGAATCCGAAGCGCGACGGAGTGTTCGATTCGGAATCGGGCGGTTCAACACCGAGCAACAGATCCAACAGGCGGCGGAGTGGTTAATCGAAGCACACGCCAAACTGCGTCGATTATCTTAGCTGCTAATTCGCGCAAACCCAACCAAATGAAATTCCAGAACAAGAGACTGTGTTTATGAGTGGTGAAGGATCGATCACACGCTTTGGGGTACTCGGCACGGGGCGGATCACACGGCGATTGGTCGCCGACATTCAATCGACCGACGGTGCCGAAGTGACTGCGATCGCCAGTCGAACGAGCGAACGAGCCCGATGGCACGCCGATCAATATGGCATCGCTGCCGCGGTGGAGGGTTACGAATCGCTATTGGTACGAGATGATGTCGATGCGGTTTATGTTGCATTGCCGCCATCGATGCATGCAGAATGGTCGATTGCGGCGGCCAAAGCGGGCAAGCACGTGTTATGCGAAAAACCGCTGACGTTGTCCACCAAACAATCGCTTTCCGTTCACTTGGCTTGTGAAGCCAATGGAGTTCGCTTGTTGGACGCAACCGGGTGGTTGCATCACGAGCGGACCGAAATGTTTCGCCGCTGGTTAGACGAAGGCCGGTTTGGAAAAATTGGACACATTAGTGCCGCTGTCTCGTTTTTCCGTCCCTTCATCACCGGCGAACATCGCCTCGACCCGGCTTTGGGCGGTGGATGTTTAATGGATCTCGGTTGGTATGTCTGTTCGTTGGCAAGGTTTATCGCCGGCGGTTTGCCCAACCGTGTGGTTGCCGGACGTGTCGTCCGGCAAGGAGTCGCCCAGCGGATCACCGCGATGATGTGGTTCGACCATGACGTGACGGCAACGCTATCGTGTGGCTATGACACGTCGACGCGAAAGTGGTTCGAGGTCGCCGGCAGTGACGCATCACTGGTGTGTGATGATTTCACTCGCCCCTGGCACGATCGTCCCGCCCGCTGCTGGATCCATGATGCAACCGGAGGCGTCGAGCAGTTTCCGTTCGAAGGCAACCAGGAACGCCGGATGATCGCGAAATTCATCAGCGACGAACCTCTGGATGCCTATCACCAACAAGCTCTCGATACCCAGCACATGATCGATGCGATCCATGAATCCGTGGAAATTGCCCACGACGACACCTAGCAGCAAAACAAATTGTTGCGAGCATTGATCCCTATGGCGTTTGTGCTTTTTAGCATAGCTGAAGTCGTTGACGGCTTGTTGAATTATTGAGCCGCGACGCGTCAGAGAACGTCCGGCTTAGGGTGACTCTAACAACTCGCATTCGTTCTTTTTTTAAGGCCGGAGGCCGGTACAATTCATGCCGGTGGTATTAACCACCGGTTTGGAATGCAGCAGATCCATGGGCGGAGGCCGACACATTTACTCAGTCATTGTGTCGGCCTCCGGCCTTTGCAGCTCATTCGCTACATCCCGTGGCCTTACGGCCACGGCAGAGGATGTATCGGCCTCTGGCCTAAGCCGGACGTTCTCGTCAGCGGCCGGGTATAACGCACTACCCGGTGCCTTATGGCCCGCGGCACAGCGTGGCGATTTAAATCTCGATTAAATCCGCGCTGTGCGGATCGATGAAGTCGGCCGGTAGGAACCGGCCGTTCGCTCTGCCAACGTCTCGCTTTATGCCGACAACTCGCTGGCGGCAGCCTCGTCCAACACGAATGTCACATCGGGGTGCTGCTCGAGCCACGATGCGGGAACATCTTCGCTGGCTGCATCTTTTAGCGACCGACGCACCGCTTCGGCTTTGTCTTTGCCGGTGGCCAACAAGAGGATCTGTTTCGCTTCTAGGATGGTGCCAATTCCCATCGTAATTGCAGTCTTGGGCACCTCGTCGACCGAAGCAAAAAAGCGGGCATTCTTTTCGATGGTGGACGGTGTCAACTCGACCACACGCGTTCGTGTGCTGGGTGACGACCCGGGTTCGTTAAAGGCGATGTGCCCATTGTGACCGATTCCCAACAACTGCAGATCGATGCCTCCGGCAGCAGCGATTTGGGCTTCGTACTGGACGGCGTGCGCGTCAGGATCACTTGCACCGCCCTCGGGAACAAACGTGTTGTTCGGATCAATGTCAATGTGATCAAACAATTCGGATTGCATAAAGTGGCGAAAGCTCTGGGGGTGCGTTCCGCTCAGTCCGATGTATTCGTCCAAATTGAAGGAGGTCACATTCTTGAAATGGACTTTCCCGGATCGAAAGTCTTCGACGATGTTCGCATAGGTCGCAGTCGGCGTTCCACCGGTCGCTAAGCCGAGAACAATCGACGGGTTTGCATTGACCGCAGCGACGATCATGTTTGCCACGGTGCGCGATGCCGTTGCTGCATCCGTACAAACAATAACTTTGGCAGCGTGAGCATTCGTTGAATTTGAGGCGGGTTTGTGCATGTCACTCCTAGAGTTAAACGATCTCGTTGTCGACACTTTGGACCACATCGATCAAGAGTTGAGACCAATCGCCATGAGCACGAACGGCTCGGGACATCATGTCGCGTTTGTCGGGATGCACAAACACGCGAACCCGTTTGACTTGATCGTCGAATTGTTGCCGTGCCAGGGCGCGTGCAACCGGCGAAACGTTCGCCAGCGTCACCCCGAGCGGTGGTCGACTCTGTTTTTCAGTGACTCGGGCATCCGCATTGCCACTGACATCAACATTGACATCGGCGTCACTTGCGGACGGATCGAAACTGCCGTCACGCAGGATAACATCGACATTGATGTCGACTTCGAGTTTAACTGGCGGTGCATCAATCAGAATGTCTTCGGCAACGACTGTTTCGCCAGTCATTGATGACACACGAGTGGCCAATTTTTCACTTGCGGCAACCAACCACCAATAGGGACGTCGGGCGATTTGACGATGCACTTCGACCGACTGACCCTCGACCGCATCGATGGCGTTAAATTCAGCGACTCGTTTGTAGAGCCGACGTTGGGCACCAAACAATCCGTCGACAAGAGGATGGGGGTTCCCAAGCGAGGTGCCGCGAAGAGCGTTGCTGGTTTCGACAAGTCGAGTAACCCACTGGGCATCGTTCAACTTGAATGTGGATTCAAGTTCGATTTTGTCCTTCATTAAAAACACGGCACGCTGCAGCATTGCGGTGGCCGAGCGAACGGTGTGATGCCAATAGACTTCGCTAAACATGACGTAGCGAGCAAACACCATCATCTCGGCCGCGGTTCGCCCTTTTTCACCGATCGCCAATATACCTTTGTTCGGATGAACGCACATCGATTCAATCAGACGCCCGACGTCGAAGTTGCGGCCATAGGGGACGCCCGAATGAAGGCTGTCGCGTTGCAAATAATCAAGTTTGTCGATGTCGATCGGACCGCTAAGACAGCTGCGTAGAAAAGCAAGCGGAATAGGACTCGTTTGCGATGCTGCGGATTTCTTTGCCGGTTCTAGTAGATCGACGACGTCTTGGATCTCGCACGACCAATCCTGCTCGATGCACTGCCGAAGCTCGGATTGATCGATCCACTCGGAAACGCGAGATTCGTGCTCGCGGAATCCCGTTAACCTCATATCTTCGATCGGATGACAATACGGCCAGTGTCCGACATCATGGAGCAAGGCCGCCAGCACAAACGCGTCTGCCGAACGAGCATCCAGGGGCGGGTTCAGCGACGCGTCGCCGGTGAATCGAGCCAACAACCGCAGCGAATTCAGATAAACGCCTAACGAATGTTCAAACCGCGAATGGGTTGCCCCTGGGTAAACCAACGCCACCATCCCTAGCTGGCTGATTGACGCCAAGCGACGCATCGGTGGTGAATCGATGATGCGTCTGA
Source organism: Rhodopirellula maiorica SM1 (assembly GCF_000346295.1). Lineage (GTDB taxonomy): Bacteria > Planctomycetota > Planctomycetia > Pirellulales > Pirellulaceae > Novipirellula > Novipirellula maiorica. The sequence continues at coordinate 4,465 of NZ_ANOG01000225.1, forward strand.
CGCGGGGCGAGATCGGGACTCCTTCGGCCGGCGGAATGCGAACCAGCGAAGAAGCTCGGTTCAACTGGGCGACTTCAGGAATCATACGGCCGGTCATCCCATCTCACTTGCATTGCCAATCCGGCTTCGCGGAGCCGCGCGTCTTCCTGACTTTCCACTCCCGCCAACGTGACGCCGGCGATCAAGGCCAACAAGATCGCAGACAACAGATACAGTCCAGCGTGAGTCAGACCGCCCAGCATTTCGACTTCGAACGTGTTCATGGCAATGAACGTTCCCACCCCCAGCATCACGCACAGAATAATTCCGAACGTCATATAATTCATCTCCGACGCCTTTTCGAGATCGAACACGTAGGTGGGGACAAACGCGTAGATGATCCAAAGCGAGGCGTAGAGCGCCGAGCAGATCAACACTCGATTTCGCAATTCGATTCCCGTGTACGGCTCGAGTTCTTGGTCGTAGACAAACGAGTACCCCCAACGGACCAAAGGGGGGGCAATCACGATTAAACCAATGATTTGTGCAATCAGCGGGGGCCCCTCTTCGCCGCTGAACAAGCGAAGCCCAATCGCGATTGCCAGAGCGGCGACCACCGCCGAGATCGTGATGGCCAAGCCTTTGCGGGTGACATCCGTTTCGGTGCGTTTGATCGGTTTCAGGACGCTGACGCCCTTGCGATCCTTCGGCGCTCCGTCATCGGGCGCATGAATCACCACTTCCTCGGACTTGTCCGGGACCGCTATGGTACTCTTGCAACCGGGACAGGGTCCCTTTTTGCCGGCGAACTTATCGCTGACTTGGAATCGCTTAAAACAATTTGGACAGGTTACTTGGATCGGCATGAAACAGAATCAAGAAAAGCAGGAGCCGTGTCATGGGAAAGGCGACAGTATAGCGACTTTACCGTCGGCACATGTGGTACTGTACCAGCCTGAGATTCCTGGGAATACCGGCAACATTGGGCGAACCTGCGTCGCGGTGGGAGCCAAGTTGTGGATCGTTCACCCCGCAGGTTTCCAATTGGACGAAAAGCACGTCCGCAGGGCAGGTTTGGATTACTGGAAGCACCTGATGATCGAAGAGGTGGTCAATTGGGATGCCTTGACCGAAAAACTCTCGCCACGCCGATTTTTCTATTTTTCACGGTTCGCCACCAAGACGATCTGGGACGCCAGCTTTCAAAACGACGATGTGTTTGTCTTCGGTAGCGAGTCGTCAGGGTTGCCCGAATCGATCCTCGATCGCGACGCACCGAACGCACTGCGGGTCCCCACCACCGGCAAAGTGAGAAGTTTGAATCTTGCCACCACCGCCGGCATCGTGTTGTACGAACACCAACGGCAAGTGCGAAGCCTCGGCGAGTAAGTCGCCAATCATTTTGACATTACGATGTATGCCGACAGGCCTGCTTTGATTCTTCAAGCCGCTTCGTTCGCGGCGCTGAGCGGATTGATCTCGATGCTGTCCCTAGCCAACGCCTATTTATCGTGTGTTGCTAGTCACGCAGCACCGATCAGGCAAAAAAAAAACGCTCCCAGGCGTTGGATCCTGGAAGCGTTGGCAGGTTGTCGACTTTGTGCGAACAGATGTTCCTACTGTCCCGGAGGGCCGAAGTTGAACTGCGGCATTGCCCCGGCGCCGCCGGGGAAACCGGCAGCGGGGTTTGCGGCTTCAGCCCCGTCACTCTGGAACAACTCTTCACGACTGAGGCGAAGCTTGCGATAGGTTTCTTCGGGAATCACGTAGTACCAATCGGCAAAACGAGCATTCAAATCTCGAACCGCTCGACGTGCCACCTCGAGCTTGTCTTTTCGCTCGTCCAGCATCCGCTGATTGGCTTTCGTGATCTTCTCTTGTTCCGAAGCCAATCTCTCGAGCATCTCTTCTTCGCTTAGCTGTTCGGAATCCGCAGCGTCATCCTTCTCAGCATCCTTATTTTCAGCGGCTGGTTTTTCGTCAGCCGAATCCTTGTCAACCGAATCCTTGTCAGCCTTGGCTTCTTCGGCATTCTCTACAGCTGCGGGCTCGGCTTCTGACTCAGCATCGTCCTCCGCATCATCTGCGACTTCCTCCTGAGCTTCGCCTTGACCGCTGGCTTCGCCGGAGCCTTCGAGTTCGCTCTCACCCGATTCCGCAGGCGTTTCGCTTGACTCCGCCTCGACCTCTTCAACCTCCTTGGGCTCGTCTGCCTCCTTGGGCTCGTCTGCCTTTGCGTCTTCGGATTTCGCTTCCTCTGCCTTCATTTCCTCGGCAGGCTTCGATTCCTCGGCAGGCTTGGTTTCTTCAGCAGGCTCGCCTTCTTCGGCAGCTTCGGATTCTTCCGCCGTCGGGTCTTCTTTCATCTCCGCTTCGGAAGTTTTTTCTTTTTCTTCGGTCTCGTTGGAACTTGCTGGATCCGCCTTCGGTTCGGTCTCGCCCAACAACTTCTTCAAATCATCAAGGTTTTGCGGGATCTCTCGCAATTGCGGTGCGGGAAATTTTGATTCATCCACTTGCGTGGTGACCAGCAAGTAGCGATTCACACCGCCGCTTGTCGCTTCCTCGCCCTCTTTGGCCTCCTGGTCCGCTTCGTCGGTCAATCCAGAAACGTTGCCAAAACGAAGCAGGTACTGAACGCCGTTTTTCAGCGAGACGGTCAATTCACCGTTCGCCGAGATCATTTCGTATTCGCCGCCGTCGGAGGTCTGCAGCGGATAGAATCCACGACGCGCCAGCGATTCGAGAGCCTCTTGGTCCGAGACAAGATCTTTATCGGCGCGTAGATTCTCGCTGATGCCCGCCGGTTTGCGAACAACGTCGACGATCTTCAGATCGTCCAACGCGTTCTTCATCTCGTTTAACTTGGTCGCATTGAGCGTTTCGCCGGGTTTGACCGCAACCGCTGTCGGTTCGCCCAAAGGATTGTTCTCGGGATACTTCATCAATTTATCAAGCTTCCACTGCGAACCGTCCATCACAACGTTGGCGACATAGTTCCGCTGCAACGAAATGCCATTGGCCCCGAGACTGGCGCTGTAGTCCTTGATTTCCATCGTGTCGATGTCGATGCTGCTTAGCTTCAACAGGTCTTCTTCGATCCAATCCTGGAATCGAGTCGTCAGCGGGGTGTCGTCAAGTTTGACCACATAAACCGGATCTTGGCCCGGTTTACGGACGTAAACTTTTTCAGGATCGTCTTTCAGTTTGTCGCCAATGATCAAAGAAGCTAACGTCTTTTGCGATTCATCTTTCAGCGTCACCAAGCGGCCGACACCTTCATCGCCACGTTTAAGTTCTTCGAGCTTCGGCTCGGCAACGCCAAGCCCCTCGTGATCCTCAGGATTTTCCGATTGGATATCGAGCACTTTCAAGTCGACGAGCGAGTTCGCTGCCTCTTTCATGTGGTCGACCGCGTCGGCGGGGTAGCCCTTGTTGTTCGGCCCTTTTCGCGAAGGAATCGTCCACTGGCCTGATTCCTTGTCCCGACGAACTTCAAACGACTGCAGCGTCGCATCGACTTCGTCGTAGGTGACAATTTTCAAACTGGCCGCTGTCAACGGATCTTTAAATTCTTCGAATAGCGGTTTACCGACGAATCCGCCGGTTTCGCTTTCGTTTGTCTGGGGCCATGCCACTAGCGTCGCGATGCCGAGCATCACGACCGCAACGACCCAAAAAATTCCTGTTTTCGTACCTTCGTTCACGACTCTATCTCACTATTTCAAACGGCTTTTGCTGATGTTTTCTCGTTCACGCAATCGCCGCGAGGCGAATACAATCACACCGATGATCAATGGTGGGATACAAGGCAGCACGACGGCTGCGGCTTTGACTTGGTTTTGAATCCAAGTCACCTTCTGGTCGGCTTCACGTTGAATGTCACCGATCTTTTGTTCGCGATCACGTTCACTCTTGGCAATCTTGACTTCCAAACGAGTTTGCTCGCGTTCCTGAAGCGTTTGGAACGCTTGGACCTTGGCTTGCAATTTATCCGGAGGCACGCGTCCATTGGCACTTTCTTTCTGCAGTTTTTCCAGCTCTTCGCGAAGTGACTTCAGCTCGGTGTCCATCTTTTCCTGAGCTTCGCGAACGGTCTCGTCATACTCGTCTTGGAATTCCTTACTACGCTTGCTGACATTACTGCTGGCGATTTCCTTGACCGAGTCGATCATTCGCAAGCTCGCGAAAATCGGTTCATGCTTTCGCACCTCGATAAAGTCGGTTTCGCCCGTCAACCAATCGATCGCGTTCAAAATGAACGTCACGTTTTGGAACTGGAAACGCATATCCGCAGCTTGCTTGGGATCGGCTCGGATCTGCAAAAAGACTGGTGACATGATGTCGGTGTCTGCCACGTAGACCGCCTTGATGCCTTGAGCGGCCGCAGGCGACTCGGCTTTCTCGGCTTCTTTGTCCGCGTCATCGTCCTTATCCGCGTCATCGTCGCCGGCTTTTTCAGCGGTGGCCGCAGCGGCTCCTTCGATCGTCATCGCGACTGCCAATCCGGGGCTGACGCTATCGATTTCGCGAGCAACCGTGGTCGCCCCCTGCATGATCTGCTGCACCTTGTTGAACGCCAATAAACCGCTGCGTCCTCCGGTGGACATCAACTTGGTGTGCTTCAGAGTCGAGTTGTCTTTTGCTCGAACCGATGCGGCGTACAGGCATAACACTTGGCGAAGCTTCGACGTGATGACGCTGTTTTCGCTGAGCGCCTCGCCCTCTTCGACCTCAGGTGCATTCTCGTCGATAAAGATCCACAACTCGTTGATATTCCGTTCCAAATTGGGGTACGGATTGAATTGTTGCCAAACCAAATCGGACGAGAACAATCCTTGCATCCCTGGCGTTCCAGGCGATTCGATCTCGAGAGCATCCCAGAGTTCGTGGATATTTCCCTTAGGCACCGGACCGCCGCCACCGAACATGCTACCCGGCGACTGTTTGGGCATTCCCGTTGGCGTAATGGATTGGTCAAACACCGGCATCGGATCTTCAAAGATCGCAACTGGAACGCCCACTTTGATGGCATCGACCAACCGGCTGAATTGATCCGGAGGCAGCGTCGATGGCTGCACCGCGATCATCGCGTCAAACATGCCCGCGGTGACGGGAGCGCCAAGATCCACTTCTTCGACGTCATATTGCTTGGCCAGTTCTTCGACCAACGGATGTTTCGGAGCTTGCGACGGTGACATCCCTTGCATCACCACACCGCCCATCAAACGAGCGTCGGTGGAAACGATCCCAATCCGTTTTCGAGTCCCCTCGGCGACGGTGTTGATCGAGCGAACCAGTTCGTATTCAACCGGAATCCCGTACTCAAAAATCGGCACCGTGACCTTCTCGAGCCCCGATCGGAACGCGGCGCCCAAGATCAGTTCTTTCTGTTGGAACGATCCCTTCTCTCGCACCATGCGAGTCACGGGTTCGATTCCAAATCGCTCTGACGCAAGTGCAGCCTCTTCGCTGAAGAGTTCGATATTGTCGTACAGATTGATTTCGATCGTGCGATTTCGCTTGGCCGCTTCGCTGCGAAATTCTTTCAGCAGGTTGATCAACTCGTATCGAGTACGAGCGTAGATCTCGGGAATATCGGCACTAATAAAGGCGTCGATCACGATCGGTCGATCGGTGTCCAATTCCTGGATCAGCGTTTTGGTGGCGCCGGCCAACGAGCTGACTTTGCCTTCGGTCAAATCTTTGCGATAGTCCCAGTTTCGAAACAGCGTGACCGCACCGGCGGTGATCACGATCAGTGCCAAGACGCGAGCAATATAGTGCCACGCCATCGTGTTTCCATCTTTGCCGCCGGTCCAGTGGCGTCGCCCAATCAAAACCATCGTCGCGTAGAGGGCGACCGCGGCGACAAGCACGAAGTAGCCGACGGCAGACAAACTGATCACGCCGCGACCGAAATCGTCAAACGGACGTGCAATTCCACTGCTGGCCAACCATTCGGCAATCCGTTTGTTGGGGCTGATCGAATCGGCCAGCGAGGCAAACGCAAGTGGGGCGTTAAAGAGGGCGCCAAGGATGAAGCCGACCG
>NZ_ANOG01000226.1 GCF_000346295.1 Rhodopirellula maiorica SM1
TCAACTGCGACTTGGGACAGATGCACTTGGTGGCAAACAGAATTTGGTGACACCGACCTCTCTACGGTACAATTTGTCAATTGTCGTGGCCGTTAGTCGCGGGATGCGGCATCAACGCAGGCCGGAAGCGAGCGGGGAACCACCCCGTGCACTGGAGCCTGGCTTGCGGGCTTTCACGAATGGAAAATCAACTTTCCCGGCCCGGTGACGGGCACCGTTCGCCCAACTGAGATCAATCGCTGACATCAATGCAAATCGGAAACGAAATTGGATTGCTCGACATGATTGCGACATTGCGTGCTCGATCACGCACGAGCTTCATGTTCGATCTCGGCACAAAAGGCGACACACTGACTTTTCCTGACACTGGCGAGGTCTTCGATGCTGGACCTGGACGAGTCTACAACGTGTTTGGCTGGATCGACGTCCATTATCCATGTGAAGGCTCGCACCCGCTTCAAGTGCGAATGGGCCTACCCGACGATCGTGTCTCGTGGGAGACGATGCGCGATACAATTGCAGAACTTCGGAACTACTTCGACATCCCTGATGACGCTGGATATCAGATATACTTGACTGGGCTGACGGCACAAACTTCCATGGAACATCCGATCACCGGCTTTGTCTCCACCCGTTGATTGAAAATGGGCGAACCATGTGAATCGGGATAGGGGGCCGGATTGCTCCGGCGCCCCTCCCACATCACCTAGCATGCGGGTCTGCTACTCGGGCGATTCGCCGCGAGGATGCAAGCTGTTGCCAACGCTCCAATAGACTCAATATGCCCTCACTCTTTAGGTACTCGCTGGATAACGCACGCTGGACTCCCGACGTCTTGGAAAGACGCCATGGGCCTTTGCCGCTAAACGCGAACGGCCGAGCTTCCCAGTACGACAAGCCCAATGACATCAGGTTGCGTAGACGTGTTTTCGACTTCTTCCACTGCTTCCAGTAACATGCCCGAACCCGTCGCCGAAGCCACTTGTCGAGCGTACTGAACGTTGTCTTGACTTGGTCTAACTGGAAATACCCAAGCCAACCAATCGCATAAGAACGAAACTCCGCAAAACGCTTCTTCATCGACACGCCCCGGTTTCTACGAAAGATCTCCGAGACACGCCGCTTGAATGCTTTGAGCTTCTTTTGACTCACGCGAAACTGGTCCAGCTTTACTGTTTTCAATCTTTCATTGGATATCGGCTGCGAAGCATTTGTGCTGGCACCCATTACCAGTTTCTTCGGGTTCAGACATGTTTCTGCCCCATTCATTTTCCTGCCGCAACCTTCGGTTGCCTTCTTTTGACCGGATGTCAGGAAGGATGGGCGGGCCGAAGTAGGTAGCCTCTAGGTAAATGCCCGCTCGGTGGTCACCCGGCGGAAAGGACCGGCAAAAAGATGGGTGGCAAAAAGATATTGAGACCGATTGATGCCGGACAATGAAAACTTCGCGCATCCTACATTTCCTTGCCCCACCTATTGATCTCCGTAACGACACCTGCCGTCGCTTCGCGACTCTATGGTGGCCACTACTACGCTGTCCCCGGACTCACGTCCGGGGCTACCCACGTGTCGTCGCGTTGCGACTGGGAAGTGTCGTCCGCGCAGGCGGGTTTCTGCTTGCAACAAACGCGGATTTTGGCGTGAATGTGTCTGGCGACGGTTATAGCTTTGAAGCTTGCCCGAATCGGTTGTTGCCCGACCGGAACCGTTCTCGGCGGCTAA
>NZ_ANOG01000227.1 GCF_000346295.1 Rhodopirellula maiorica SM1
TTTGCAGGTGTAACGGTAGGGGGGCAGTCGCAAGAAAAGGGAGTGCAACGAGAGACGAAGCCGTGTCGACCGCAGCGACTTGCGGTCCAATTAGGCGACAAGGCCTCTTTTAGAAAAAGGTTGCTACTAGAACTGGTGACCGCGGCGGGGGCCGTTCTCGGTCAACGTCAGAATCTCGGGGCCCTCTTCGGTCATCAGCAACGTATGCTCGAACTGTGCCGACGGCAGCCCGTCTTTGGTTCGCACCGTCCAACCGTCTTGCTTGTCACAGCGGGTGTAGCGAGTTCCGGCGTTGATCATCGGTTCAACGGTGAAGCACATGCCGGGAAACAGGCGATCGCTGCGACTTTCGCGATTGGGGTAATGGGGAATCGAAGGATCGAGATGAAATTGGCGGCCAAGTCCGTGCCCGACATATTCCCGCACGACGGTGAATCCTCGTTGATGCGCCTCGGGCACAATCGTTTCACCGATCTCGCTGACGCGGCAGCCCGGCGTCAGTGCGTCGATTGCCAAGTACAGGCAATCAAATGCACATTGGGTCACCGCGCGTCGTTCCTCGCTGACTTCTTCGATCAAGAACGTTTCGCTTTGGTCGCCATGCCATCCGTCGACGATCGTGGTGATATCGACATTCACAATGTCGCCCGGTTGCAATTCGTAGGGCCCCGGGATGCCATGACAAATCACTTCGTTGACACTGATGCAGCAGCTCTTGGGATAGTTTTGATAACCAAGTGTGGCAGGAACATGGCCATGATCTCGCGTCCATTGGGCAACAAGGTCATCGATGCTTTGCGTTGTCACCCCGGCGACGACATGGGGACGGAGAAAGTCCATCAGGCGGGCGTTGACTCGTCCTGCGCGTCGCATTGAATCTCGCTGGGCCTCGTCCAGCATCAATTTTTTTTGCTGTTTGAGCATTAAATTATTCTCGATTATTGGACTTGTTGCTGCACAAGTTAAAACGGGGTGAGGGGGGCTGCTTTTGGATCCTGCCTTTGGTGATAACGCCCTCCAATGATCATACCAGACTGCAATGGCGATCCCAAGCGACAAAAATGGTTTGCGACAAAAGGATGAAAACCAAAAAGACTCCACGATTCAAAGGGAACCGAGGAGCCTAGGTGTTCGCGAAAGATCATTCGGAGACCGAAATCCTCTTGTTGCGTCCGATTTCAAAGCAGGAAACTAGAAGCCTTTGAAAGGATGCGCTGCGGAATCCTTTTTCGCAAGCATTTCGTCGACAGTCGGCTTTCCGTTCATCGCGGCGGCGAGCGATTGCTTGGTCGCTTCGTAGTTGTAGTTGTAGATCTTTTCGTCGTCTTCGGCGTGGGGGTGAATGAAGACGCCACAAACACACACAAGTTCTTCGGCTTGGTCTTTGGGAATGATGCCTTCGCTGACCGCGTCGGCAACCGCTTTGGCGACGGCGGCTTGGGCAGGGCCAAACATTTGGACGGCTTGTTTCATCCCTTTGATCGTCACTTTGGTGATCATCACGGTGGATGGTTTGACGGCGACGTTGGGCTCGAGAACGGCTAGCAGATTCGTATGCCCTTCACTCTGGTTCGACAACGCGTTGGCAAACGCGGCTCCGACCGGGCCGTTCTTGCTGCCGATCATCAAGTCGATGTGTGCGATTTCGTTACCATCGCCGACTAAAGCTTCACCAATGTTAAACTGCATGGATGGGGACTCCGCTGGGAAGTTGTAGGGTTGAGGAAGGACACATTGTGATGTATTTGATGATTTGAGACGCCAACGTCAATGCGACACGGGCATCCAAAGCAACGGGAACGGTACCAGATCCGTTGATTTGAGACCACTCCCCCCATTCGCTCACTTGGAATGACACCGTTGAAAAATCACAATTCGCGGCCGACCCTAACGCTTGTTGGGGCTAGCATACGAGCGGCCGCGCAATCGGCGACCCGAGCAGGATGGAATGTCGTCGGGTTCGACTTGTTTGGCGATAGTGATTGTCGAGCCGCATGTGATCAATTTGAGCTAATTTCTGCGGGCGATCGGCAGGCGGAACCTGCGGGCGATTGCCAGGCCGATCCGACACACGGTGACACGCCGCGATCGCGAAACATGCAGCCGCGCTGCGATGCGGCGCCGCCGGTGTTGGTGGTGGGCGGTTTGTCTCAGGACGTTTGTTCACTGCCTGCTGACCTAGAATCTCTCCTTTCTCCTGGCCTGTCGCCCGGGCTTGACGGCGCCGCCAACGCCAACCTGCGAAATCCTGACTTCCTTGGTTCTTTGGCCGGTGCAGTCGGAATGAAGTTTCCACTAACGCTGCCAACGGAGGTCAAGACGCGGCAGCGGCTCACAGCACATACCACCTCGTCAGGGGAGCGGTGGCTTTGGAAGGATTTGTCGAGTAGCGGTGGAATCCATGTTCGCTGGTTTGCCGATTGCCGGGGGGCTGAAGAACCGTCCGCTACTTCGCGGCAAAACTCCGGAACGCAATTTTATCAACAATGGATCGCCGGCAAACGGTTTGGGGTGTCTTACATTAGCGACGGTATCGAGACGGTCATGTTAGGAGCATGCCGATCGCTGCATACGCGTAAGTCGCCACTGCCCTTTGTGTACGGCGGATCGTATGGGCCGGTCTCGCTGACGCAGCCGCAAACTGAAACTCTCCGATCACTAGGGGAATTAATCGTCGCGACTACACAAATGGCGGGGGTGTTTGGTGTCGATGTGATCATCGACGCGCTACAGAATCTGTGGCTGCTGGAAATCAACCCTCGCTGGACGGCATCGAGCGAATTAATCGAGCGGGATCTCATTCACCGTGGCGTGCTCGGGGCAAATGAATCGCTGATCGGATCGACATGCAAAATGCAATTCCCCGTCTTGGCAGAAACACTCCAATCTCCATCGATTGCGGAACTGAAAATGCGTCTCTTGCAGAACGATCAAGTCTCACTGCCGTTGCTAAAAAAAGTGGTCTTCGCACGCAGATCAGGAATCTTCAACCGCGAAACGCTCACCGCTGCGGAAACCGATGGATTTAAGTGTTTTGACGTTCCGCTGGATGATGCGCCCATCACCAAGGGACATCCGCTGTGCAGTTTGATCGGGGCGACCTCGTCGCTATTCCAGTTGGGTTCGGCAATGCGGTTGCGACAACTGGTTCGCCTAGCACAAGACTCCATACGCTAGACTACAGAGGCGAATACCGCTTGAATCATCGATCGCGTTTTGTCGTGGGTGCGGAACGCCGGTGAAGCCAATGGGCGATCGGTGAGCCTAATTTTTGCGTCGCGGAAATCACGGGCGGCTTTCGATCCACAACATTCGCCCGTTTCAAAGATCACACTGGCGTATTCTTTTCACCCGCCGATATCTAATTTCGATAACCCACTCTCGGTTCAGCTATTTCTGTTTCGCAGGTTTTGTTGGTGGCGATTTTCGCTTGCGTTGCGATACCCGGGTCAGCTCGTCTTCTTTGGCCATGAATGCGTCTCGAATCGCGGCGTCGGGATGTGATTGCAACACGACCGCAACCGAATCATCCATCCGCGCAAGCGACGTCGTCAATTGGTTTCGCAATGACTCTACAGTGTTTTGCATCGCAGGACTGTCGATCAAATTGACCATGCAATCGGGGGCGTTTTGCACGTCATACAGTTCTTCGAGCACGCGATGATCGAACAGTTCCAAACGGGCCGCGATCGCAGATTCCTTTTTGGCACGTCTGACCATTTGGCGATACGTTGCCGTGCCGGTGGTCGCAGTAGCAAATTTTCGCTTCCCGTCGCTCCACGGATTGAACAAGTACAAGTGATCGCGAGTCAGGATGCCTCGCATTGGATGGCGGTTTCGTCCGGCATTTTCGTTGTACTGTAAGATGACAAAGTCGCGATCGGATTGAGATTTACCACGCAACAGCGGCGCGAACGAACGTCCGTGCAAAATCTCGGGAGTGGGATGCTCGTGCTGCATTACCTGCAGCAGGGTTGGCACGAAGTCGATGGCAGAAACCATATGAGTCGAATCGACTGAATTGGCTCGAGTGACACCGGGCCAGCGGACCATCAACGGCGTATGCGTGCTGTGAAAGTAAAGCTGTGTTTTCGCAAACGGCAGCGGCATACCATGGTCTGATAAAAACATCACGAATGTATTGTCGGCTTTCCCCGATTGGTCCAGCGCCGACATGATTTCGCGAAAACAATCATCGGCACGACGAACCGACGAGTAATAGCTGGCAAGTTCCTCTCGCACGAGCGGAGCATCAAATAGAAATCCAGGAATTGGAACCTCGTCGGCTGAGAACGTTCGCGTCGGTTGATGCGGATCGCGTGGTCCAGAGTAGAAAGGTTTGTGTGGATCGGAAATGTTGACCATCAAGCAAAATGGCTTGTTTTCTTTTTCGGCCATTCGGATTCCATCGGCAGTCGATTTGCCGTAGCTTGCGGCATCTTTGTTGTGGTGCTTTTCCCCGTTGGCGTCGTTGTCAAAAACCGCGTCCCAGGCATAAGGGGTGTACGGAGTCGAATGGGGGACTTTGCCACGGATGCCGGCAAAGTAACCGGCCTGTTTCGCCAAATCACACAACACCGGATAGCTTGGCGACTTGTTTTCGCGAAAACCTTCGACGCCATTGACGTGCGAATACAGGCCCGACCACATGATGTTTCGTCCTGGCATGCAATTGCCCACCAACACATGAGCGTGCTCGAACCGCAACGCCGTTTTTGCAAATGCATCAATACTGGGCGACGTGTCAGCCATTTCGCAACCGTATACACCCAGCGAATCGGCGCTCATGTCGTCGACAGTGATGATC
>NZ_ANOG01000228.1 GCF_000346295.1 Rhodopirellula maiorica SM1
GGACGGCTAGTAGTAATTCCAGTACTCCCGTCAAAATGATGGCCTCATATCGAAACGGCAGAAAATCCGGAAGCATTTCCATCATCTCGGCCGTGCGAAAAAAGTGAGACGAACCAGTCAACAGGAACATCAACCCGACGCCTACCGCCGCACTGTCCTGAGAGTGATGGTTTCGGCGAAAGACCCGGGAAATGACATAAGGGGCGACAAGTAAAACAAGCATTAGGACCGGAGCTATCATTTTGGTCATCTCACTAAGCGTCGAGAAACAACTGAGCAGCCATGGGTGATTCGCTGTCCCCAACGTGGGTTTATTGTTCCGTCTCCAGCGGACACATTAGTCGCTCGCGTTTTTGCCGGATAAAAGCCAAGTGTCCTTCCAAGTGTTCGATGTACAGTGGGATCATCTGGCGAAGCGAAACCGGTCCCGAAACTGAGTGATGCCCCACACGGTCGAATATCGATTCCGGCAATGTACGCAAGACTCGACTCCACTGACGGCGGTTGACCCGAAACAGTAACAATGCATCTTCGATTGTCTGTAACTCGGGTTTGAGTTCACGAATAAACGCGGTCTCGTCATAGTCCAAAAGTTTTGGCTCTTCCATCGCCGCGATGCGTTTCATCCGTTCGATCGAAACCGAGTCACTGTCGGCTAAATGGACGACGACCTCGTGGATCGACCAGTCTCCAGGCCCCGGCTTTGCATGTCGTTGCTCACGGGCTAGTCCCGCGACGGCTGATTCTAAGCGATCAGGCCCCTTTGCATACGCTTCAATCGTTCTCAGTAATTCATTCATGACATATCTCCGAATGGGGAAACATGGATGCAACGTGAGCGTCTGTCCCGCAACGCGGACGGCGAGCCAACCCAATTAGCTCTTGTCACTTGCATAACACAAGCTATGTTAGGAAAGTGGATTGCGTTATGCAAGTCACGGTGCCGGGTTTCTTGCGGCAACGACGGTCCTCTTTCTTGCAAACCGAATACTCAAACTTGATAAAGGAATCGAATGATGAAGATTACTCATCACGTTTTCGCGTTGCTCGTTCTGGCGAGTTGGCTTTTCGCCAGCGTCTTGGTGGCCAAACTAGGCGTTTTTCACGCCCAATCAACGCAGCCTCCCCTCTTTATGCTTACCGCCATCGCAGCGCCCCCACTCGTTTTCATCGTTCTAATGAACGCATCACACGGGGTGCGAAACTACGTTCATCGCCTGAGTCCGGTATTTCTGACCTCCGTCCAAGGGCTTCGGATCCTTGGCGGTTCGTTCTTGTTTCTTTGGTGGTTCGGGCACTTGCCAGCCTTGTTTGCTTGGCCCGCAGGATGGGGCGATGTTTTGGTAGCCGTGCTAGCGCCGACCGTAGCCGCAGCGATTGCCTACGACTCGCGTTTCATTCACTCTCGCGCCTTCGTTGGCTTTCACGTCCTGGGGCTGCTTGATTTTGCTGGTGCGGTGGGGACTGGTTTGATTGCCCGTGGCACCTTTGGCTTTGTGGCGTCCGAACCGGCCACCAGCATCCTTGGCGAATTGCCGCTGTCGCTGATCCCGGGTTTTGCAGTTCCACTATGGATCTGTTTCCATCTAGCCGCGCTTGAACAGCGTCGTGTGATGGATTCTTCGAATACAGCGACTCCGGCCTGAGCGATTGCGAGGGATCGTGGGGACATGCCATCGCCGAGCAGGGGCCAACCGAGTGAATGCAACTTGTGAGTTGCAATCCATCGGTTTAGAATCGAAATGATGAAAAGTAAGTTGCAGCTCGAACAGCCCTGGCGATCCTACTGTCCGGTATCACGAACACTGGATTTAGTTGGTGACAAATGGACACTCGTTGTCGTGCGAGATTTATTGCTCGGGCTGACCCGCTACGAGCAGTTTCTCGATCGTCCCGAAAAAATCTCGACAAATATTCTGGCGAATCGGCTCAAGCGACTCGAGAGCCTTGGGTTTGTTGAGCGACGCCAGTACAGTGATCATGCCAATCGCTTCGAGTACCTGGTCACAACCCAAGGCGAGCGGCTGCGGCCTCTCGTCCAGTCGATCCTCGACTGGGGACTCGAAAATATCGACGGTGCCGAGACTCGGCTGTGGCCTGATTCCGAATCGCAGAAAAAGACTACTCGAAAGAAAGCGACGTCGCGACAACGCAAACGTTAGGCTGGCTCACAGCATCGCGTGGGTTAGCATGCTTCGTTTAACCGTTAGCCGATAGGCGTACGCTAATGGATGCGATCACGACTTCGGCTGATTGTTAAACGATTAAATCGACAAGCCGTCAAGACTTTCGATCCACGGGCTAGCTTCCCAGACACACACGCGAGTTCCGTCACGAAATGTTTTCAAGCATGTCGCTTTCGAGATAGCCACGCTTGATGTGCTCCGCCACGACGGATTTTCAAGCGGCTTTTGGGTTTTCACACAACGATTCTCGATTAGCTGTGTTTAAACCGTCGGCGACCAGCCGCAACGCGACATAAGTCCTAGCTGCATGCCTGCGACAGAAGCTAGCCCGGGACGCAGCTCCCCGTTATCGGGTCGGCAAGGCTTATCGAAGTCCCAAGGAACCTACGATTTTATAAGTGGTGACAGCCTAACTCCGTCCGCTTCCGCCGGGCTTGCGTCCAATGCCATCTACTTTGGCACTAAACGGGTGGCGTTTGCAGCGGTGCGGCGCGGGGCCCGCCCGGTCTAAACCGAACGTTTCACTCGCCTCAACCGGACGGCTCGCGCCGTGCCGCTACCTAAGTCGATGGCATTGGCCTTGCCCCGGTCGGAGCGACAACTGGCAGCTACTCTGCGATGTCCCCAACCTATTTACAGCACGGCCGAGAGGGGAGACAGAAACCCGCGTTAATTCCAACTACATGCAGCTCAGTTAAGTCCCGTGCTCAGCGTTCCCGTATACCCAGCGTCTGACTAATTCGGTCATGCTGATGGATTTGCCGGCAAAAAAATGAGGGGCAAAAACATGAAGAATCGATTCCGGAGATCGCAACGCCGACTGTTTTCTAA
>NZ_ANOG01000229.1 GCF_000346295.1 Rhodopirellula maiorica SM1
CTCGAACGTCACAGTCTCACTGGACAGTCGCTTGCATTAAAGTTTGCTCGGTCGGCCCTCACCCGAACGAGGCCTAAAGGGCCCGTCCGACTTCTCGCCAGCTGCGCTCGGGAGAGGTGCCTTGTACACTTGTCACCTCTCCCAAACGGAGTTTAGGAAGAGGTCGAGCAGAACGTTGAGCGTTTTCTCGGGTGAGGGCTCGTCCCCGGTTCGCTCGCACGCAGCATCAACTTCACCTCCCCAAAGCTTTGCTTTAAGGGGAGGTCGGATGGAGCCTTCAGCGACATCCGGGTGGGGCTGCCTCCGGCTCGCTCGCACGCAGCCGTTTACAGAGTATCTCACGCTTATTTGACGCGACAACGGGGAACCAGTGGCGGACCGAGATCACAAGCTTTAAGCTGAACCTGAGAGCCCGCCGACTACCGCCGTTCTTCGAGAGTTTTGCCAAGCGATCACATGACCGTTAATCCATACCAGCCACCGCGTGAAGCAGTTGAGAGCAGCGACGACGGCAGAAATTCAGCTCAATCGTTGAAGCGTGCAGCGACGCTGTACCGGTGGTTGGGGTGTATCGGAATCACTTACTTTTGTGTTGTTTATCCAATTGGCCTATGGTCCGATATTCACGATACTCCGTTTCGACTTGGTGCCACGATCGGCATGACGCTGATGGCAGCGTTATTTGTGGGGCTGTTCGTGATGATGGTACGTATCGCGTCTCGTCTTCAGACGGATTTGTTGGCAGTGTATGGTCGAGCCAGATGGGCGGGCCTCTTGGTGGGCGCATTTGGGTTTCCATTCCTGACAATTCCAGCATTCTATGCAGTTTGGTTGGTTGGCCGTGGACGTGCCGAGATCGAGACGACGGAAACGAAGTGACTCGGAACGAAACCTACGCTACAATCGTCCGTGATTCATCGGTGTTGGACCTCCGGTGTTAGCGATGGCCTGGCCGCTTAAAGATACACGCCTAATTATTTGGGGCGAATGGAACGGTCCGGCGAACAACGTCTTGAATCAGCGTGCTCATTCGTACGGAAATTAGCATGGGGATTTCCATCCGTGTCCGGGTGCGGAAGACGCTGCGACGCGTAACTTTTCATCTCGCAAAACTGCTCTACCAGCAAGGTTGAATATGGCAAAGACTCTAAATACTTCGATCGATAGTTGCCAATCCCTATTGGCCTGTCTCGACACGATTGGCTTCTTTTACAATTATGAAGAGAAACACCGGAAAAAGGTGGTCGAGTATTTACAGAAACGCTTTCGTGAGGAAAGCGAGGGGCCAAACGCTGAGCACTTTAGACGGTTTCCTGGCCAGCTACTTGCAGTCGATTTTTACGAGACGGATGACGACTTTATGCTTGGGATGTTAGAGTCGCTATCTGCAAAATCTTTCGGGCTATTTCCCGCCAAGGAGTTCAATATCTCATTCGAGGATCCTTGCGAGTTTCAGTTCAAAATTGGTCGCAAAACTTACGCAACCGAGTTCGAGCTCGCAGAGGTAAACTGGCGTATCTTGGATTTTGTAACTACGGTAACAAGTGAGATCAACAACGGGATCTGCCCCCACTCGTTCTTCCATTCTGCCTTCGATGAAGGAACTTATCTGATATTCTGTCACAAGCGAGCGTTTACGAAGCTTCAGAAATCGGGGTTGATCCTGACGTCGCTCGAAGAATTCCAGGATGCGAACCTCCCGCCTTGGAAATTCTAGGCTCTGTCACCGCGACGCAATGGGGAGGTCGGATGGAGCCTTTAGCGACATCCGGGTGGGGCTCGTTTCCGGTTCGCTCGCACGTAGTCGGACGATGGAAGGTGTCGGACAACTTGTTGACTAGCTGCGTGGCTTGCGACGTGGTTTGGGCAGGCGAAATCAGAGGCAAGGCGGGATAGAGGCCGATGCGACCTAGCCTAACTGCGTGCTCGCGATGAAGATCTGGTTCGGCGGGGCTGTGGCTGTGGCTGTGACCGCGGCGTCGGGACGCATGTA
Organism: Rhodopirellula maiorica SM1; assembly: GCF_000346295.1. GTDB lineage: Bacteria > Planctomycetota > Planctomycetia > Pirellulales > Pirellulaceae > Novipirellula > Novipirellula maiorica. The sequence goes on from NZ_ANOG01000229.1 coordinate 1,994, forward strand.
CGCGACCTGCTTGCCATTCGGAGAGTACACCACGGCCTCGGGACGCGGTGCGGTGGCGGGATCCGCTGGAGACGTTAGTGGTGTTGTCTTGCCGTCGAGGATGTCAACTTCGCAGACGCGACCGCCCGCGACACAAGCGATTGCCAGACCATCACTGCGAAACGTAAACGCGGACTCAACCGAGAAATCATTGTCAGTGAGTTGACGGATGTCCGGTTCGGTGGGTGAGGCGAGCCAAAGCTGGATTCGCCCCGCATCGTCTCGCATCAGGAACGCAATCTTGCTGCCATCGGGACTACTTCGCGGCCAATGGCGAACGGGCCCGAGCCCCGGAAATTTGCGTTCCGTGGTAAACGTCAACCGCCGCTGTACCGTGCCTTGTGGCGGCGCCGGGCGAGTCAACGGAGTGCCACACAGCGGCAAGTCGCCGGCGACGGTGACGTCGTCGGGAATGTCTACCATGAACAGCTCGGGGACGGTGCGTCCGTCATCGGAGACCACATCTCCGATGAATGCCAACGCTCGGCTTTGACCTGACCCATCGCGGCGATGGTAACCATGGTTGCCGATCCACGCATCGCTATAGGCTCGAGTGATTTGATCACTGCCTGGCGGCGGAGCATCGGAGGTTTGTGTGACCAACACGCTGAACATCGATCCGTCGTGGTTCCGCGGATGAGTCGCCGGTACTTCAGCGGCGGACACGGGAACGGAGACGCCGACGTTGCGTTGGTTCTGACCAGCATTGGCCGCAGTCGAAGTCGCCAAGACATGGTCTTCGTAGGTAAAGCTGACCCATCGACCATCGCCACTAAAGACGTGCACATGAGTGCCGCCACGAAGTGCGCCGGGCGTGTACGGCGGAACGATGTCGCGTGCGTCAAGATTGGTAATCGATTGCGGTTGACCTGGCTTCACCAAAACTCCCCGCCGATGCCATGCCGAGTATTGCCAATCCTCGCTCGGGTGTTCCGGCCCGTGAATGAAGACCACTTTGTCCTCGACGGGACTCGCGGTGACCACGCCGACGCAAGCAGCGTCTTTGGCCTGGTAAACTAACTCGACCTCACCTGATTCGACATGGACTCGTTCGATCCGGTTGCCATCGAACAGCGAACCCGCTACATCGCTGCGAACGTCATAGTAAATACAGCGACCATCGTACGACCAGACGTGGGTGTTGGTCAAAAGGTGATTGCCGCGGCCGAACGTGATTTGCCGTTCGCCGATAACACTGCGATCCGAATGTGGATTTGTCGTCATCATATGCCACGATTGTGAACCGAATCCGAGGCACGCATGAGGTGCCTCGCTGGCGGTCCACTTTAGTGATTCATTGGCAAAATGTCATCAGAGTCAATCCACCACGGGCAGTGGCAGGTCTTCGACGTATTGTCCGTGCAGCATGTGCAGCTGCAGCGTGTGATTGATCACGATGTCGTTACGCCGAGCGATCGTACCGTCAGTTTCTTGCCATGCGGATTCGATAAACGGATTCAGCGCTTCGCGATCAAAGAATCCAACCTCATTGACGCGGTTGTCGGTCAACCAATGGTCGATCATTTCTTGCACGGCGTTCCGCTTGACTGGATCGGTGTGTGCCGGCGGTGCCATGAACGCGAACTTTTTGCGTTCGTACAGCTCACGCGGCAACACGTTGACCATGGCTTCACGCAATACCCATTTCTCAACGCCATCGCGGATTCGCACTTCTGGCGGAATCGTCGTTGCGTACTCGGCCAAATGGTGATCCAAGAACGCGGGTCGTGCTTCCATGCTGTTGGCCATGTCCATACGGTCGCCACCCCAGGTCAAGATTTGGCCTTCCAGCATCGTCTTGCTCCACGTGTACTGCGAGATATCCAGCCGGTGGCGTCCACGCACTTGGTCCGGATCAATCGCGGCGGCCACCGCAGCGACCGGAT
>NZ_ANOG01000230.1 GCF_000346295.1 Rhodopirellula maiorica SM1
TCAAACGTCCCGCCTGTAATCGTCGCGTGCTCCCTGATATGGCATACTCTTAGACAACAACCTGACCGAATCAACGCGAAAGTGGATAAGACAGCATGGAGTTGCTCGAAAAATCTTTCAGCGAGGATCGATGCATTCTGGATCTTGAAGCATCAAACCTCGATGACGCGCTAGGCAAGATCCTGCACGAACTCGCTCGTCGCGGAACGATCCCCGCAGAGCAACGAGATCCTCTGCTTTCCCTGCTGCTACAGCGAGAACACACCGCCGCCACGGCGATTGGCCAAGCGGTTGCAGTGCCGCATGCCTACAGCGAAATCTTAACAGAGCCGCTTGTCGTGTTCGCCCGTTTGCGGCATCCGATCAATGCCGGAGCCCTCGACGGCGTCGGCGTCTCTTACATCTTTTTGTTAGTCGGTCCCGATAAAGCCGCGCGGCGACATATCGACACGCTTGCCGCCATTGCTCGATTCATGAGCGATACGGAAGCCCGCTACGAGCTTCGCCATGCCAAGGACGCAGTGGGACTAACCGAAGCGTTCCAGCATTTTCAGACGCGGATCGCCCCGGCCGTACCGGTACCGGAAGTCGACGTCCACAAGGGGTTGCGTTGGACAGGCCGTTTTGCCGGCGGTTTGATCGATGATTTTCGCCAACGTCTGCCTTACTACGCTTCCGATTTTCGCGATGGTGTGCATGGCAAAAGTGTCGCGTCAATCATGTTTCTGTTCTTTGCCTGTCTGGCCCCCACTGTCACGTTTGGCGGGATCATGGGTGTGGCGACGGGCGGACAAATCGGAGCAGTCGAGACAATTTTGGCAGCCTCGTTCGGCGGAGTCTTGTATGCGTTATTTTCGGGCCAACCACTAATCATCATCGGGACCACCGGTCCGTTGTTGGTGTTCATCACGACGCTTTACACTTTATGCGTACAGCTCAAAATCCCTTTTTTGCCAACATACACTTGCGTCAGTTTGTGGGCCGGCGGGCTGACGATCCTCTTGGCGGTAACCGACGCAAGCGCGTTGATGCGTTTCTTTACGCGTTTCACCGATGAAATTTTTGCCGCATTGATCTCGGTGATCTATATCTACGAAGCCCTCTCGTCGCTGGCCCGCGAATCCCAGGACATCAATGATGTTGCCAACCCCTCGCATGCATTGCTGACGCTGCTGCTAGCACTTGGAACCTTGTACTTGGCAATGAACTTGCAAGCGTTCCGCCGAAGTCGTTTCCTATTGCCGTGGATGCGTGAACTGCTGGGCGACTTTGGCCCCACGATTGCATTGGTCGCAATGAGTGCGGTGGCGTTCTGGCTGAGCAACGTCGAACTGGCAAAACTTGACATCCCAAATGAATTTGCACCGTCGCTTCATGGCGGCCGATCATGGTTCGTCAACCCAATGGACGCACCTCAGTGGGTATGGTTTGCCTCGGCGGTCCCGGGACTACTGGGCGCCGTGCTGATCTATCTAGACCAGAACATCACCGCTCGTTTGGTCAACAGCCCTGATCATCAGTTGCGGAAAGGCCCCGCATACCACTGGGACCTTGGCGTGATTGGCATCCTGACTGCGGTCTTCAGCCTGTTTGGACTTCCCTGGCTCGTTGCGGCCACCGTGCGATCGCTGAACCATATTCGCAGTTTGGCGGATGTCGAAGAGGTGGTGACACGTAGCGGCGAGCGACGCGACCGGGTGATTCACGTCCGCGAAACACGCTTGACCGGCCTGCTCATTCATCTAGGCATCGGTGGATCGCTGATCGCGTTGGCGCTATTAAAGATGGTTCCGATGGCCGTGCTGTACGGAATCTTCCTATTCATGGGTCTGGTATCGATGAAGGGGAATCAGTTCCTCGAGCGGCTAACGCTGTTGCCCATGGAAAGTAGTCTGTATCCCCAAGCACACTACATGCGACGTGTCCCCAAACGGATCGTACATCTTTATACGATTTTGCAACTCGTTTGTTTGGCCGTCTTGTGGGTGATCAAAAGCAGTGCGATCGCGATTGTCTTTCCGCTATTCATCACGTTGTTGGTACCGATTCGCATTCTGGCAAACCGCTTTTTCAAGAAAGAGCATCTTGCGGCGCTCGATGCCGCGGAAACGCCAAACGAATCCTCCAGCAGCTTGCCAGGCTAAGTCCCCACATTCGCCTCCTACTGCGATGATTGCTCGCGTGCTTGGCGGCGCTGCACACTCTGCTCGACGATCATCCGCTTTTCTGCGGCGGAAGCACTCGACCAACGAGCGATCTCCATGCGACTGCGAAAACAGCCGACACACAGATCGCTTGGATCAAGCGAACAGGTACCGATGCATGGCGAGGTCACACCGCCATCACCGTTTGTCGCGGGTTCACTCATCGCAGATCACCTAGCATGTCCCAATCAAACGCGTCCGAAGACGATTCGATTTCGTCGCTGACGTCTGAAAAATCACCGCTGAATTCTCGCATCACCTGATCGATGATCTCGCTGCTGTGATGAGATGATCCCACGACAGACGGAAACGAAACATCGGCGATAAAATCGGCCGCGACATCACTCTCGGCCACTCCCGTTCGACCTGACGGAGTCGTCACGGCTGGTGTCGCTAAAGGCAGCCCCACGACATCCGGTGTTGCGGCGGGGAAGGGCAGGGCGGTCGAAAATTCGGATTCTGCCGTCGGCGTCACGATGCTGTTGTTCATTCGATTGATCACGTTCAGAGCATCCAGTGCCGTGATTTTGCCATCGCCAGAAACGTCATAATACATCCCTGTGAAATCGGCGAGTGTTTCGATCACCGGCAGACTCGACTCTCCTTGCAGCGGCAATCGATTGATGATCGTCAGTGCGTCCGACGCAGTCACAGACCCGCTATTGTTGACATCCCATCGATCTCGCGAGTTTCGCCACGGTGAATCGCTGATGACCAAGATTTCAACGCCGTCAAAACGAAGCACCTGCGCGAACACGCCAGACACGATGGTAGGATCTTCGAGCGTCCAATCATCACTCGCGATCAATTGCGAGACACCAATATGCAGTACCATCGACGTATCGGAACCAAACGCCTGAGCGATTGCGTTGGCATCCAGGCTTAGCAATTTTGCTTCGGTCGTCGCGACCACGACTTCTTCGAAACCACGGATTTGGTTGGCCAGGAACGCGGCAAGATCGATTTCGCTTTCGGACAGTGTGACGGTCAAGCGATCAAACCCCTCGCCTCCGTTGATGTTCACGGTCGACAACCCCGTCAACGTCACCTCGTCGTTGCCACCTGCCAAATCGAGCGTCACCGTTTGATCGCCAACAACAACGGAATCCACAAGGAGCTGTTGGGCGCGGTCGTCGCCCACCCACCGCAATCCGTCGTCAGTTTCGGTCAAAGCAAAGGTGTTTTCGGAATCGAGATCACGAATGAGCAACACGTCGTCCTGGCTGACCAATTCAACATTCTCGACCGCGACTTCTTCGATGGTCAAGCTTAGCGAGACCGATTCGGCAGTGGCAAACCCGGCGTCGGATTCTCCGGAAACCACCGAAACGACGATCGAGTGAGTCTCGTTTTCTTCGATCACAAAGTCTGCAATGCCGGACACCGTGACCGTTTGCGGAACGCTCCAGTTTTCGCTCGTGAACACCACCCGCGTCGGATCGAGTTCGTAGTCACCCGATGCGGATTCGGCAACCGCAAGCACGACATCCGAGGCCGGCTGCGCCGTCAAGCGAATTTCGAACGTAGCGAATGTCCCCAATTCACTCACCTGCAACTCATCACCGCTGGTCACGATCTCGATCCCAGCGACTTCATCGTCAACGACTTGAATTGTCCCTACGCCATCGGCAAATCCGTCGGCAGTTCCTGTCACCTGTTCTTCGCGATCACCATCGAGCCGAACGTTGTTGATCAGATCGATCGTGATCGATGCCGATCGTAGGTTTGCGGGAATCGTGATCGAATCTGGCAGATCAAAACGAGTATCGACAATGCCTTGAAGCGACACCACCAACGACTCGGAAACATCCAAGGTATTTCGCGACACCGTCAGCTCAACGGCGGCTTCGCCATCATTTTCATTGACCACCGCTTCGGAAAACTCGATCGACAAGACGGGCTCGTCCACTTCGGTCAACTCGATTGCCGCGGTGGACGCCACATAGCCATCCCCCTGGGCGGTGATCGTCGCCGTTTGATCCTGGCCCGCCAATCCGTCGGAGACAACATCGCCGGTGAAGGCGACCGAGCGACTGCCTGCAGGAATCGTCACGGTCACAGGCAACACGATCCCATCGGCGCCGTCAACATCGATCGACACCTCGATGGCCGAGTCGAGGTTGGCATCGTTTCGTGAAATCACTCCGGTTACCGCACCGTCGCCCGCATCTTCGGCGAAGCTCAATTGATCCAGCCACAATCCGATCTGTTGTTCGTCATCATCGAGCACGCTGAATTGCCCGGGCACCGACGTGTATCCATCGACCGCCGCCGAGATCTCGATTGTCGCGTCGCCATTGGCAATCACGTCGTTGATGACATCAAACGAGAACTCTGCTACAGCACTTCCGGCGGGAATCGTCACAGTCGCAGGCAACAACAAACGGTTTGACGGATCAGCATCGATCGCCACCACAAGCGGACTGGATAAATCATCATCGTTGCGATGAACCACGCCGTACCCGGCTGGCTCGTTCGCAGGTTGAATTTGCACGTCATCCACCGCGAAATAGGCAGGCGTATTCATTCCAAACGCGCCCACATCCGACGAGGCAACGGAGAGTTCAAGTCGATCGGCCGCTGCAAGTTGCGTCAAATCGACTTTTGTCCAATCCTGGACGATGTAGTCCAATGAGTTATCGGCGAAACGATAATCGGCAAGATAGAATGTCACGGTCCCAATCGATTGATCGCTCGCATCCAATCCTTCGATCGTCAACAACAAGTAATCGGGATCGTCGCCCGATTCGCCACCAAACTTTTTAGCGAACGCGTCACCTTGGCTCATCGAAAGAGCGGCATAGGTGGTGTTGGTGACCATCAACGAGTCGAACAATCCATCACTATTCTTTTGAATCACGGCAGCCGAATTGCCGGTGACCCCGGTGCCCACCGCGTAGGTCGACGATCCATTTGCGCCGCTTCCCGCGAACGCACTGAACTGGTTTCCGTAACCCGCCGTCGTTTGATCGGTGGTGTTCGACAGCGCCCACCCGGACCATGACCCCCAAGCCGGATTGTAGCTGTTGGCAAAGCCAAGGTTTCCGGACTGAAAGCTTCCCGCACCGTCCTGGCCCTTGTAGAACGAGTTGCCGAGCAGTCGCAGTCCTGCATCTTCAAAGTCCGCGTCGGCGATACCAAGCGACTCATCCAGCTCTCCCACCCCAAGCGTGACCACGAGCGCCGATTCGTCGTCATCCTCGATGGTGACCGTCGTCTCACTCGACAGCGAATCCGCAGTCGCAGTGATCGTCACAACCGCATCGCCATCGACGACGATATCATCGACGATGTCCAATAGCACCTCGACCGAGGCTCGTCCGGCGGGAATCGTCACCTCAACCGGCACTCGCAATTGGCTCGCATCGCTGACGGTCAGCGTCACGTCGAGCGGTTCGGAAAAGTCCATATTTTGTCGTGATACGGTGATCGACGGAGCGGGATTGGCAGGGTCAATCGTTTCGGCGATCACGACATCGTCCACGGCAAAGTAGGCAGGCGTATTCATTCCAAAATCGCCGACGTCCGAGGAGCTCAAGGCAAACTCGAGCTTGACTGCGTTCTCGAGTGACGACACATCGACCACCGACCAATCGTCCACGATGTAATCAAGCGAGTCATCGTCGAAACGATAATCAGCCAAATAGAACTCGACCGTCCCGACCGAATCACCAGCTTCGTCGACGCCTTCGATCGTCAACAAGAACCAATCGGGATCCGAGCCGTCGGCGCCACCAAACTGCTTGGCAAACGTGTCACCGTTGGCCATCGACAACGCGGCATAGGTCGTGTTGGTGATCGACAATTGCTGGAATCCGATACCGTTATCGGCGTCACGAGTGATGCTAGGCGGATCGGCGGCGTAGCCCGATGACACAGCGTATGTCCGCGAGCCATATGCTCCGGCACCGGCAATCGCACTGTATTGATTCAAGTAGCCGGGGGTCGTCGTATCGGTTGTGTTCGAAATCGCCCAACCGGACCATGAACCGTAGGTCGCGTTGTAGGCATTGTTCAGAATCAAACCATTGCTAACAAATTCGCCATTTCCGGCTGCACCATTGTCGAACGATTCGTTGGCGAGTCCGATCCCCAGGTCTTCGAATTGAGTGGTCGTAGCGACATCGGATTCGCTGAAAGTGCTTTCGCTAGCGGTCACTCGAATCGCGGGCTGGTCGTTGTCATTCACGTCGACCGAACTTGGCAGCGAAAGGAAACCGGTAGCCGTCGCAGTGAGCTGAACCGTGGTGGTGCCGTGATCGACGTCATCATCGACGGCCAAGATCGTGAACGTCGTCGAGGTGGCACCGGCAGGAATCGTGACTGTCGAGTCAACCGCAGCAATCGATGGCGACGAACTCGAAAGCTGGACCGTCAACGATTGAGTCGTATCCGTATTGATTCGTGTGAGCGTTCCAGAAACCGTCGTCCCTTCGTCCATCGTGTCCGATGCCACCGACACCGTCAACGTAGGCAACTCGTCATCGTTGATAGTGATCACGCGAACCGCTTGCAAGTCGCCTGTGGTGGCGGTGATCGCAGCGACGACATCACCACCGGCTAGGGAGTTGTCGGTCACTCCGATCGTGAAATCGACAAAGGCTTGGCCGGCGGGAATCGTCACGGTCGACGGTACAATTAGCCCCGCCGTGTCGCTGGAAAGGGAAACGGTCATCGCGGCTGACAAGTCGTCTTCGCCACGAGTCACACGACCGGTTGTCGCCGCGGCTCCGGCGTTTTCAACGATCGCGTGGTCGAGCACATCGACGGCGATCCCCGGCGTCAAGAACGACAACTCGTCCATCGCAAAGTAGGCAGGAGTATTCATCCCGAACGGGCCCACATCGGACGAAGTGACCCAAAACTCGAGCGAATTCGCGCCAGCAAGCGAACTCAGATCGACTTCGGTCCACGCATCGATGATGTAGTCCTGCGACGAATCATCACTGCGATAATCGGCCAGATAAAAATCGACCATTCCCACACTCGTTCCCGAGTCGTCCTTGCCTTGGATCGTCAACAAGAACCAATCTGCTTCGGTCCCCGACACTCCGCCGAATTTCTTTGCAAAGGAGTCACCGTTCTGCATCGACAAAGCGGTATACGTCGTATTGGTGATCTGGACCGACTGCAACGACCCCGCATCCTCAGGCAACGTGATCGTTGCGACATTTTCCCCCGTCGCTGAGGCAAACGCGACACCGTAGGTGTCGGAATCATTGGCACCGCCACCGGCGATCGCACTGAATTGGTTCGTGAACCCGGGGGTCGACGTGTTGGTTTCGTTCGAATACGCCCAACCCGACCAAGAACCATAGTCGAGCGAGTAGGCATTGTTTAACTGCGCTTCGTCGCTCGCGAATTCGCCCTTGGTGACTTGGTCCCCATAGGGCCCCTCGCTGGTCGTGCCACCGGAAACAGGCCCGTTCCAGTGCGACTCGGGCGTCAGCGATTGACCAACATCCTCGAAGCCAACCGAAGAAACGTCATAGGGTGCTTGATTGATCACGCCGATCGCATCGAGATCGAACCCGGCGCTACCCACCGTCGGATAGGGATCGTACACGGTATCGCCACTGGAATCGGTTTGCGTTCCGTCGCCAACGATATCGACGATGCGAACGTGGGTGATCGCGGAGATGTCTAAGTTTGCACTAACGCCCGCGAGATCATTTAGATCGAAAGGCGTTCCAAAACCTTGACGATACTTCCCTGCAAAACCATCAATATTTGTCGGATCGATGCTGCCGAAACCACCAACGGACGAATCGGTCAACGAGTCGGTATCAAAACGAAAAAAGTCGCTGCCGTTAGAGGAGACTTCGACAAAGGCCAACTCCAAAAATGTGTCGGTCACACTGTTTTCGAAAACGGCAAAATCGGCACCAAGTCCATCACGGATTGGAATATCAAACTGCAACGTGATCTTGCCGCCTCGGCCGAGCGAGACGATATCGAAACTGGTTCCCGCCGCGGGACCTAACGCCTTGGCGGGTGTCTGGAACGTCTCGCTGACATCGGAACCCGCGTCATAGTTCTGCCAATCGGTTGCCCAAGCGACAATCGCGGGATCATCCATCGCGATCGCAGTGCTGCCCGTCTCGCCGGCCGCAGGTGCGTAGGGTCCGGCGGCCATCAAACGGCGATCCTCGAGTCGTTCGGTAATCAGTCGGCGGCGACGGCGAAGCTGGTTTGTACGTTGACGCATAGTTGTTGTTTATCGTGTTGAGAGTATCTGTGTGCGAACGTTTAATCTCGAGCGACACAGGATGTTGCTAACCGTGTAAAAATCTAAAAATCCGAGACCACTTCGTGTCCCGCACGCGTGCATATTGCCGCTAATATCTTCAAATCCATGCTCTCGTTTAGAAAGCGAACCGATCCATCGGCAAAAGCCGCATTGACTCCTTGAGGATGAAAACTTCGCATGTCGTTTTCAAAACTCGGTGCCTTGTTGATCGCAAACGCTTGATCAAACAAGTTCTTTCCATTGATCCATTGTCCATCAGGAAAATCAGCGTCCTCGGACACCACGACTGTCGTAGAGGTGCCGTCCAAGATGTCGCGAAAACGTATCGCTCGGTCGTAAATCATCACTCCCGAGGGCGGATTGTTGGTGCTGAGAATGCGTTCGCCATAAATGCCGCCATAATCGGTCACGCCGCGACCTTTCTTCAAATTGTCGCTGCGAGGTGTCGAGGGACAGATGAAGGTCGAAATGACCGACGCTGCGGCGGTGGCGTTTTTCGGATCGTCGTAGGGGACGCCGAAATCAATCTGCTGCCAAACCGCGGTCTGTTCGATTTGCGGCAACATCATCGCCGACCACGCAAACTCTTTGCCCTTGGGCCAAAGCGGACGTGGCTGGATCACCCCGATGGGAAATTGGTTAAAAGCAGCGTGATAATTTTGTAGCCCCAATCCGATCTGGTGCAAGCGACTGTGACACTGCATCCGACGCGCCGCCTCGCGTGCCGCTTGGACCGCCGGCAATAGCAATCCGACAAGCGTGCCAATCACCGCGATGACGACCAAAAGCTCGATCAACGTGAAGCCGCGTTGGTGGCCATGCGATCGAGGTCGACCTTTGTGTAGCAACGAAACCGATTGCGGGCGACAGGCTGGAAGCCTATCCCACAATGGGTTTGTTTGTTCACAATCGCAAAACCTCATCGACGTACCGCCAACGATTTTATTGAAGTAGGGGAAAAGACTGGGTGGATGTCGTCGGTTTCCCACCGCTGCGTTCGCAACCGCGAAGGGCAGGGAAGGGGGGGAGAGCGACAGCACTCAAGCCAAGGAAAATCAACATCAACGACTCGCTGCAAAACGCCCTTTGCACAGCGGAGACGGTTCGATCGTGACGCTAACCTCACCCAAGAAGGTTTTTCAAGAATCGCGGCACGGGTGACAAGGTCGGTGGCCCACTCATCGTGGCCAACCTTGTTCTGCGCAGCGAGTTCCAAAGCATCCGGTGACGCGGTAGGTCTTCTGACTCTGAATGCACGCCAACTTCTTCCGCCTTCTCATTCCCAAATCGATCGACGCCCGATGGCGTCAAACACGATTTAAAGAACAATGGCACGAAAGAGTGAGAAGTTGACGGTTCACGCAAACGTCACAAAAAGCAACCGAATCCGCGAACCCCATCCATCACAGCGGCCGGGCCGTCTCGGAATTTCACCGAAGTTCCCTGTTTCCGCAAAACCCAAGATCCGTTGACTTTGCGGCACCGCTCACCGTTAATGGACGACTCTATCGGCTCGCCAAAACATTGTCAAACGCCCCCTTGCAATGTCGCTCTCATTCACCTTGGCCCAACTTGGACGGGACGATGAGCGACGTCAGCATGATTCAATTCGACTCCCAAGGACTCCGAAAACCTGATGAACAATCGCTGCATGATCGTCATCCCCGCTCGCCTGGCTTCGACACGACTCTCCGAAAAACTGCTTCGCGTCGCAGGGGGCAAGACCATACTCCGCCACACCTGGGAAGCCGCGTCCAACGCTCGTATTGCCGATGCCGTCGTGGTGGCAGTCGATGACCCAAAACTTGCCGACGAAGTGGAATCGTTCGGCGGCCGATTCGTGATGACCAGCGTCGATTGCCCAAGTGGGACCGACCGAATTGCCGAAGTCGCCGCTCAATTCCCTGATTTTGACGCCTTTATTAACGTCCAAGGCGACGAGCCCGAAATTGATCCCGACACAGTGGATCTCGTGGGCACAATCCTGATCAATGATGCCAGCGCCGACATCGCCACGATTGGGACCCCGATCCGCAGCGAGGCACTTCTGCAGGATCCGTCCTGCGTCAAAATTGTGGTTGCCGCAGCAGGGGGAGAGGCGGCGGGGCAGAGCAGGGCAGGGCAGGCCGCCACGACGCCCACTCACTCGCAATTCGCCGGCAGCGCCATCTATTTCAGCCGCGAGGCGGTGCCACATTGTCGCAGCGGGATCACCCCCGAAACGCTCGCCATGGAACCGCCACTGTTTTGGCACCACCTAGGCTTGTACGCCTATCGCCGCGATTTTTTAGAGTGGTTTTCCAACCAACCGCCCAGCCCGCTAGAGCAATCCGAGCGACTCGAGCAACTGCGAGCGATCGAAGCGGGCAAGCGAATCGTTGTCGGGCGTGTCCAATCGGCCGCCCCAGGGATCGATACCGAAGCCGATTTCCAAGCGTTTGCCGAGCGGATTCGCTAAAAGCGATTCCGAGGCTTTGCGACGACTTCCGTCTTTTTCCCATTTGGGTATGATTTCGTTCCATGACGAAACACATTTTTGTAACCGGTGGCGTTGTTAGTTCGCTTGGCAAAGGCTTGACCAGCGCTTCGATGGGAATGCTGCTTGAGCAGCGAGGATTGCGGGTCCGCATGCAAAAGCTGGATCCCTATATCAACGTCGACCCAGGGACGATGAGTCCCTACCAACATGGCGAGGTCTACGTTCTGGATGACGGCAGCGAAACCGATCTCGACCTCGGGCATTACGAGCGGTTCACCTCAGGCCGACTTTCTCGCGACTGCAACTACACGACAGGCCAAATCTATCTGTCGGTCATCGAAAAAGAACGCAAAGGCCAATTTCTTGGCAAAACCGTTCAGGTCATCCCGCACATCACCAACGAAATCAAGTCGGTGATCAAGCGGATGGGGGGCGACGACGTCGACGTCGTGATCACCGAAATCGGCGGCACCGTCGGGGACATCGAAAGTCTGCCGTTCCTCGAAGCGATCCGACAATTTTCGCTCGATGTGGGACGCGAAAATTGTCTGTACATGCACCTGACGCTGGTGCCGTACCTGAAGGCTGCCGACGAACTGAAAACCAAACCGACCCAACACTCGGTCGGCCAATTGCGTGAAATCGGGATCCAACCAGACGTGCTGGTTTGCCGCTGTGAACATTCGATCAGTCGCGATGACCGCGAAAAAATCGCACTGTTCTGCAACGTGCCGGTCGAAGCCGTCATCGAAGAAAAAGACAAAGACTTCTCGATTTACGAAGTCCCGCTTTCGCTAGTCGACAACAAACTTGACGAGCTAGTGGTCAAAAAACTGGGGCTGTCCGCATCAAGCTTAGATATCTCGCCGTGGACAGATCTACTACACCGGCTTCGCAACCCGCACCACGAAGTCTCGATCGCCGTGGTCGGCAAATACGCCGAACACAAAGACGCTTACAAATCGATCTACGAAGCGATCGACCATGCGGGCATCCATCACCAAGCTCAAATTCGTATCGGACGAATCCAAAGTGCCGATATCGAACGCGAAGGCGCCGAACGACTACTTAGCGGTTACCACGGCATCCTGGTTCCCGGTGGATTCGGCGAACGAGGTGTCGAAGGCAAAGTGCAAGCGATTCAATTTGCACGCTCGCGCGGCATCCCCTTCCTCGGCATCTGCTTGGGGATGCAGTGCGCCGTGATCGAATACGGCCGCAACGTCGTCGGACTTGATGCTGCTCATTCAAGCGAATTTGACAAAGACACCCCACACCCGGTCATCTGCCTACTCGACGAACAACAAAACGTCACACAAATGGGCGGCACCATGCGACTGGGCAGCCAACCGACCAAACTGGACCAAGACAGCATCTCGGGCAAGGCGTACGGAAGCGATCAAGTGGACGAACGCCATCGCCACCGCTATGAATTCAACAACGAATTCCGCCAACAATACGAAGCCAGCGGAATGCGCTTTGCGGGCACAAGCCCCGATGGCGGGCTCGTTGAAATCGTCGAACTGCCTGACCACCCTTGGTTTGTGGCCGTTCAATACCACCCCGAATTCAAGAGCAAACCGCTGAAGGCACATCCATTGTT
>NZ_ANOG01000231.1 GCF_000346295.1 Rhodopirellula maiorica SM1
AGGCGTCTCTAGGTTTCCCAAATGGATGACGAACAGACGATTCGATCTCGGTACGCTGACCTCGATGGCGTTGTGATCGACCCTGACTCGATCCCCGGATCATTTCGCCATCTTCTTCCAGACGCGCTCGAGTGGTCGATCGGTGATGACGTTGAACGCGACCGATACATGGCACAACTGACCGAACCGCAGCTTCAGTCGTTTGATGATGCAATATGGCCGCACATGACGAACATTGGTGACTGGTGTCGCGATCAACGCGGCGCAATTCCCGTCCCCGATGCCGTGATCGTCTTCGATCATTTGACACAATCGGCTGCCGAAGCCCGCGTTACGCTAGATCGTATTGCCGCTTCAAGAGACGCCTAACATGGTTTTTACGCTAGGCCTTCGGCACACCTTCGTTTGTTTGGCAACGGGCGTTGGCATTGGTACAATTTCTCGAGATTCAAACTCCACCGCTTCGTTTAGGGCGGTGTCGTAAAAACCTTCCGTTACACGACCTAGTCGTTTGGTGATTCACGCCGATGAAACTGTACATCACCCGTGATAGCGTTGCCGCGGGTGATGACTTCGACGCACCACACGTTCGCAACGCGACTACTCCTGACGACGCTGACGTTTCGCAGATTGTGGCCGCCTGCCTTGCTGCATCTCCACTTCCGACCATCGCTGGTGGTCATGCAACGTGGGCGCTCTCATCCGGTGTGCCACTCGCTCTCATTGCGCAACAGTGGGCGTCGCCAAAACTGATTTCGCAGATTCCGCCAAACCACAAACACCTTGACCATTCCGGCGGAACTTTGCGGTTGCATTTCACGTACTTCGAGCAGCAATCGCCAGATGCCGTATTCTCCGTGCTCGAACGCCTGCGGTTGCACGCAGAGTGATGGTGCCGGTCGTGTAACATGGTTTTTACGCAAGGTCGCGGCTGTCGTCGTTGGAGAGTCTTTCGGTGGGCAACAGTCAATCGCTTCGGTCACGTTCCATCTGCTGCCAGCCCGCGATCGCCTTCGTTGTTTGGCAACGGGCATTGGTGTTGGTAGAATCTTTCGTACTTCAATGTCGTTCTCTTCGGTGAAGAACGGCGACGTAAAAACCTTCCGTTGGCCGAACCTAGTCTTCTCGATTGTGTCGTTGCAGCATGAATCTCGCTGAAAAACACGACCGATTCCTCCGCTGGGCAGAAATGCAGTTCCTTTTCGTTGAACATGCGAAAAGTGCTCTTTATGCGCCCGACCCTGCGACTGGAGAAATGGGTGGCCTGCCGACCGACAAATTCTGCGGTTGGACATACGGTGCTCACGCACTGTCGAAGGACGAACTTACTCTTGACTTCGATGATGCCACGATGGCTGCGGCGGCACTTGGACACACGATTTCGATGAATCTAGCGGTCTGGATTCGGCACGCGTTTCAAGATGTCGTCCCTGATGCACGGGATAATCCAGATTGGAACATTTGCTCTGCCTTTGAAATTTCTCGGCTCATCCGCAATGCGTTTAGCCACAATCCGGCCGACCCACACTGGAGCATCGACCCTCTCTGCCGCAATCAGGTTTTCATTGTGGATAACGTAATAACGCTGGACACGAATGACATTGATGGAACAAGGTTCGATTGGCACCACTATGGTGGCCCGCTTGCTTTGTACCGTTTGTCTCAATGGGTTCGGGCCAACTTGCTGACTCCGCAGATGTCCGAACCGTAGGCGGTGGATGCTTCTTCTCCGCTTCAAGGTCGGCCAACATGATTTTTACGCTAGGCCTTCGGCACACCTTCGCTTGTTCGGCAACGGGCGCTGGCATTGGTACAATTCTTCGTGATTCAAACTCCACCGCCTCGGTAACGGCGGTGTCGTAAAAACCTTCCGTTGTGCGGCATATGGCAAATCAATTCATGATTCAACTTGCCGCCGAGCTTGGCGATCCAGAAGCTCTCTCCCAACTTGGGGATCCGCCCCAATCATTGCCGGAGCACTATCGGTCTCGCATAGAGCAAGCAGTGCAGCCTTTGACGACTCATCAGCGGGTTGCGTTCGCATGTGAATGCGCTTCTCGCGTTCAACATTATTGGCTAGCGTTCAATTCTGAAGATTCCCGCCCTGCTGACGCAATTGCCGCTGCCACGGGTTGGTTGCGCGGTGAACTTTCACACGACTTTGCGGCTCTTTCCTCCGCCGCGTCTGACGCTGGTGTGACAGCGAGCGAAGAATTTGACCGAATTGAGGGCACCACGATCAGTGTTGCCGAGGCTTCGCCACTCGGCCGCGCAATATATTCCGCGGAGTGGGCTGCGGTAGCCGCCCATAGCTGCACAGACATTATCTCTGATCCCACGGAAGAATGTTACTGCTGCGCATACGCGGCAAAGGCTGCCGTTTGGGCGACGCATGATAATCCGGCGGAACGTGAATGGCAGGCAAAGAGACTTTGTGATTTCCTCCTAGGCCGCGCGTAATTGTCGCACAACTTTTTAGGGTTTGGGGTCAGCGAGGGACGAGCCTGACTCCAAACCCATGACCAAGGCGAGCTGATTCGTTCTGGCGAGTGAAGCGTTTTCCATTCCGATTGAAGAACCGGATCGCGGTCATGGTGGTGCTCGTGCCGATTGCTCCTGTAGCCATTGCCCCATCGCAGCGTCGATCGGCGGATAGCACCCAAGACTGAACATCGCCCTGCCACACTGCGGACAAGCCATCTTGGAGCCGCATGCCATCACGATCTGCTCGTGACACAGCAAGTAGTAAACCTCCCCCAGCGAGACAGCGATCAGCAACCGCAGCTCTTCCTGCGAACGCATCGATGACGAGTGAAGCAGGCCTTAATGACGTACTCGGTGCAGTCCCGATGGCAGTATGTGTAACAGCCAGCGGCGGATGATTTGAACATGTTTTTTACGCTAGGCCTTTGGGATAATCTTGTCTCCTTGGCAATGGGCCGGGAATCCAGCACATCGTACTCGTACTCAGCGAAGCGGTACTCGTACTCCTACTCGATTAGAGCGGTGTCGACGTTATCCACTTCGCTGGGCGGCGAGTATGAGTACCGTCCTGAGTACGAGTAGGAGCACGAGTACGAACGCGTGGTCGCCTAACAATGTGTGGCCGCTGAGTTGCGGCATCCATGCCGCAGACACCTTCCTTCTTCATTCATCGTAGGCTCTCGTTGTATAATCTTTCGGTGGCCAACGTCTTTCGCTTCGGTCAGGGGCGGCGTCGGCCACACAATCCGTTGTGCGGCCTAGAACAAATTGAACGCAGAGCCACATGACGATCACGACGCGCCACCATCGCTGACGCCTGCGCAAAAGCTTCTCGACGCTGCCACATTTTGGCCGTACATCAACATCATCGCGTCTCCAGTTGCCATCGGACTCGGCCAACCGTGGCTGGCCATCGCGTTTTCCGTTGCGGCCTTCGTTTTCAGTGTTGTGGGCCTTGGTGGCTTCATCTTGATGCCAATGCTCATATGGTCGCTCGCATTCATTGGTTTCGCGATACGGATGCTTGTTCGGTAGCGCGACGGCCGCACAACATGGTTTTTACGCTAGTCGCGGCTGTCGTCGTTGGAGGGTCTTTCGGTGTGCAACAGTCTATCCCTTCGGTCGCGTTCCGACTGGTGCAAACCCGCGATCACCTTGGCTCTTTGGCAACGGGCCTTCGCATTGGTACAATCTCTGGCAATTCAGAGTCGCTCGCTTCGTTCACGGCGGTGACGTAAAAACCTTCCGTTAGGCGACACGCCGGATAAAACGTCATGCCACAACACATCCGCGGGCGTCTCACCACTGAGCCGTCTAACATTGAAGACTTAATCACCGACATTGACCGTGGTGAGGTCAAGGTCCCCAAATTCCAACGCCCTTTCGTCTGGAAGGTCGATCAAGCTTTGGCACTTCTGGACAGTCTCGCCAACGGCTACCCGGTTGGCAGTGTGCTACTCTGGCGAACGGTCGAAAAACTTCGGGCCGAACGCAATATCGGCGATTTTTCGCTTCCTGAAACCGACGATATGACGCCAACTAAGTACGTACTCGACGGGCAGCAACGACTTACCGTCATGTATTCGAGCTTCGGCGCTGATCCAATGACTGAAGGGTTCACGCCTTACTACAACTTGGAAGATGAACGGTTCGAGGCATCGCCAAATCAAAGAGCCGTCCATCACTTCCCGCTACGCTTGACATATCGCACCACTGAGTTGCTGAATTTCCGCACCGCGTTACAGACACTTGAGAATCACGAAACACTTCAAAAACGCCTCGATGCGTTGATCGGTGCAATAACGGGCTACCGCCTTCCGGTTGTTGAACTTCGTGACCTTACGGTCGCCGAAGTGTGCCCAATATTCGAGCGAATAAACAGTTCCGGAACTAAGCTCTCAACATTCGATCTCATCGCGGCCGCAACGTGGACGCAGGAGTTTGATCTATCAGATCAATCGAACGCTATCGCCGATGCGATCGAACCCAAAGGATTCGACGGAATTTCCAATGACAGCATTTTGAAATGCATCTCAGCAGTCTTGCTTGGCAGCGTCAAAAAAGAGGATGTGCTGACTCTTCGACAACGTCCAAAAAAGGACATCACAACCGCTACAGAATCTGTCAGGACCGCGATGCTGCGCGCGGTTGATCTCCTCGGCACTGAATTTCACATCGCTTCGATGAGCTTTCTCCCATATGAGGCACAGTTAGTGTGCGTGGTAAATTTATTCTCAAAATTTGGTGAGCTAACGGCTGAGCAAACGCGGCGACTTAGGCAGTGGTTCTGGCGTTCAAGCTTCTCGCAACATTATCGTGGCGCTTCGGAGGCGTTCGTTAGTTCTTCACTGCCAAAGATGAGCAATTGGATAGCGAACGGTGATGGACGCGTTTCAGACTTCGGAAACGCACCTGATGCTCAAATACTAATCCAGCAGAATTTTAATTTTCAAGGTGCTGTATCCAAAGCGTTTGTTCTGGCATTGGCTAGGTCAGCACCACGCAACCTCATCTCTGGTACTCTAGTTGACGTTGGTAGTGCACTGTCCGTTTACAATAAACGACAGTTTCATCACATCTACCCTAAGGCTCACCTAAAGCGAATCGGTCAAACTCGAAGCTCAAACTCAATCGTCAACATCTGCATATTGGCCGCTAACGAAAACAATCGCATCAGTGATGCGGAGCCATCGGCTTACATACCGCAAATCACAAACGACCTCGGTGACCAAGCCGCCACGGTCTTCGATTCTGCGATGCTTCCACCGCCAGACGCTTTTGCATACGCCGATGAAAGTTTCCAAGATTTCCTCGGCGTGAGGAGCGTGATTCTCGAAGCACACATATCCCAATTGTGTGACGGCGAATAGCAGCACTGTGTCGCATAACATGGTTTTTACGCTAGGCCTTCGGCACACCTTCGCTTGTTTGGCAACGGGCGCTGGCATTGGTAGAATCTCTCGTAGTTCAGACATCGCTCGCTTCGTTCAGGGCAG
>NZ_ANOG01000232.1 GCF_000346295.1 Rhodopirellula maiorica SM1
GGGCATCATCGGGGCCTCGGGTGGAAACTTTGAACGGGACCAGCTGAAGGCTACAAGAGACGTGGCCAAGCACACGAAAGTCATCGCCAAAGAGGCGAAGAAGGACAAGGGAGGCAAATTCAAATAATGGCTACCGACATAGTACGGCCGCACGAACTAGGCAACGGGCTCTACGGGAACGTGGGAGTCTACAACGGCATTTCAATTCAAGAGATTGCGGGCCGAAGTGGAACCGAGTCATCGAGTGGCGCAGCGACAGCCCAACGAACGTTTCTGTGTTCAGGAACATCGGATCCGGTTGCGGCGCGAGCGGCGTTGATCGATGGGCCCATTCTGATCGATACATTCGACGGGATGTTTCGCGAATTGATCGAGTGGGACCAGGGCGAATCGTACGACTCGTGGAATATGACCGTTCGGTACTCGTACACGCCAGCGCCGGGGCGGTACACCGTATCGATCGACACCACTGGAGGCTCGATTCTGCAAACAACCGCACTGGCGCAAGTGGCTTATCCCGCCACGGGCGAGACGGCGATCGACTACGGCAAGGCCATCGACGTGCAGGATGGAAGCCCGCAAGGCGTGGAGCGTCCCATCCCGGCACTGAAGATCAACGTTCGTGCTCGCATCTCTGGCGATTACACGGATGAGGAAGACGCGATGGATTACGCGTTCCTGATCGCAAGCTGCACCGGCTTCATGGCCTCGGGATCGTTCCTACGCCACGCACAGGGCGAGCTTCTGTTTCTTGGGGCGACTGGCGACATCATCGGGGAAGACCCGACGCTCGACTTTGGTTTCTTGTCGTCGAAGAACATCACGAATCAGACGATCGGTGACATCGTTGGCGTGACGAAGTTGGGGCACGATTACCTTTGGTACGACTTCAAAAAGGCAAAGGACCCAACAACAAAAATGCCAATCACCTCGGTACGCCAAGCGAACGTTGGTCGAATCTTTGGTTTTGCCGACCTTTCGGTTCTCAAGATTGGGCAGGTGTAAGCAATGGCCAACCTGAAAGTAAACCCCGGCGATGCGATTACAGCCGCGCGACACAATCAGATTGTCGAACGACTGCCGACCGACAAGTCTGGTAGCCCCGCCATCGTAGGTGGGATGAATCATTGCTGGGTCCCCGTTCAAAATGATACCGAAAATGACTTTGAGGAAGGGGATCTTGTTTCGGTACTCGATTGGCAGGGCCCCACAGATGAGATCTACGACACGCAGCAAGCGATCAAGTTCCTAATCGAAGAAGCCAACCCGGACGATACGGGACTGACGTACGGGGTGTGTTTGGCTCCGATCGCAGCTGGTGAACCAGGAAGGGCCGTTATTGCTGGCGTTGCCCACGTCAATTTGGAGATCACCGACGCCAATCATCGGTACGCGATTCTGGACTCGGAAAGCCCACGCAGCCTCACGAGCGCGACGTATGGGCCGTGGAAGATCGTGGACGGCGTCGATGGCACAAGCGGTGACCGCGGCATCGTGGTCTTTCACAGCGATCCACCACAGTTAGTGCAATTCACATTGACGTCTGATTGGACCGACGGAGTAGCGACGGCGACCGTCAAAACGATGACTGGCGAAACGATCAAGACAGCGAACGTAATTGACACGCTGGACATCTTCACGGCGTTGGGGAGCGGCGACAAAGGCCTTGGCTTGATGCAGGGTGGAATCGTCTACATCATTCAGGCACCGTGCGGAGCGTAAGCGATGAATTGGTATGGACCGAGCGGTGACTGCGGAGCATGCGAAGTTCCCTGTGACATTTACGACGTGGCAACGGGCAGAGAGAGCGGGTTCGACACATCGAACGACGAAACCAAGTTTTCAACGGTGACTGATAGCGACGAAACAGAGTGGCGTGCGGTCACTCAGGCGCTGCCCACAACGTACTTCGCCATCGATATCGAAGGCTCAAAGTTTTACGACGGCAAGACGATCGAATTCGCTTTGCTGGACGAGAACGACGAGCCCTATCTGCGATGGTCGATCAGCCGCGCAGTGACCGACATCACGCACTTGACCTACAACAAGTTGGTCACGTGGACATACGAGGTCACTTATGACGGAACAACGAAAACGCTAAGGAACCAACAAGCCTACACGAGCGTCGATTCGGAGTGGGAGGCACAAGGGCACACGTTGGTTGTGCGAGAGGACACCGCAGCGATACTGCCGTTGAACTGGGACGATGCCACAAGCTCAGGCATTAACACTTGGGACGAGCCACCCCAGTTCTACGGGCAGGCGGTGGCTGGTGATTTCGAGCACGTCAAACACATCGAGCACGTTTACGACAATCCCGCTTACGACGACGAAGACCCAGGTGCTGAGCCTGAAACGCTAAGCGTTTACAGTCGCTACGCTGGCTATCGATCATGCGTGATTCCGACGCGAGATCTGACCGATGCAAGCAGTTACCGCGTGGCTTACCGGTTCAGCCCTAGTTGGTCACACGAAGACGAGTTGTTGGTCGACATCATGACTTGGCCACGGCTTGAATTCCTGGCGCGGCGAATCCACCAAGAATCGATCACTGTGGATGATGTCGATCCTTATGCGGATCCATACGCGATGTGCGAGGATCAGCCGGAAGTGAACGCGGAGTGTGAAGAGATCACCCCGCACACGACGGCGTTTCCATCTTATGTCATGCCGCGATGGAAGCTTGGTGACTTTGAATTGCCCATCACGATGGTCGATGACTCCACTGTCGATGGGATCGCCATGCAGGGCACTTGGCCAACGATGCGTACCAAGAACGTCTATCGTGGGCAAATCGATTCATCCTCAGGCCAAGGGTACAACTACCTGTACCGCGAGTCACAAGAGCACCTGACAGCCACACGAACGATCGCGGATGCGTGCAATGAGTTCGATCTCGTCTTTGATGGGGGCGACATCACCGACCCAGACAATTGGTCACCGGTAAACTCAGTCATCCAATCGCCGTTGCCGAGGCGAAACGCTAAAGCAACGGTATGGCTCTATCCGAGCGAATCCGACCCCTGCGAATGGGAGGTGGAGTACGAAGTCGAAGTGCAGATGGAATTGGCATGGGTGCACAAGGTCCAGCAAAGCCCTGGGGTGTTCGTCGACAGCGACTTTCACACAAACAAGCATTTCCGAGTCAACGTGTCTTACAACCCGGCCGACACCGCAGGCACGGTAAGATCATCGTCGAAAAAGGGCGATTCTCATTATCACAATGGAAACAACCGAGTCTACGGCGTTGCCAAATTCTACGCTGGATCGCTAGGCAGGGACCCAATACCGCTGGCTAAATGGAGAAGCGATCCTCGAGACGTGACCGTAGACACTTCATTGCCGACGTTTGCGTCCAGCACGTCTGGTGTTTTTGGGTCGACAACGTATATCGGTGACGTTGGCTACTTCCCTGTGACGTTTCGGTTCAGTCATGCAGAAAAGCGAGCAGGCTGGAACCAGATGTACGGCTACTGGAACGTCGATTACGCAGCGTTGCACAAGACGATCGCGACCGAGTTGGTAGCCGATGGGGAGACCGAGTTGTGGCACCCATAGCGTTCTGCTGCATCAGTTGCCGCAGAGTCTATAAATCGACCGGCAGCACAGTTTGCCAAATCTGCCGGCCGAGTCGATTGCACATGAAGCAGTGCCTACCGGTATGTAGGACAGATCGGTGCGAGCACTTTGGGTGTCACCGATGCGATGGTGATGGATGCAAGCTGCTCAAGAACCCGAAGCAGCTGGTTCGCCATCTGCTGGACGGGAAAGGTTGCCCGAAAAAGCAAGGTACGATGTTTGCCCCAATGGCAAATCCACCCGCCCCGAGTCCAAAGCGGCGGACGACAGAACCAGCGAAGCCGGCGGGCGATCGGCCGGTAGTATTTCCCATCAGCGCCGCACCATCACGATTGATCAGCCAAGTCACGTTGGCAACGATCCACTACAACCCGTGTGGATATCGCCGGATGCGCGAGACCTACTACGAGTGGCTGCCAACGTTGGGTCCACTTGCCCAATCGCTGGTGTGCTATGAATTGGTGTTCGATGACGACCGGACGGAGATTGAAGGCTCACGAGTCATCCGTGGAACGCGGCAAGACAACGCGATGTGGCAAAAAGAACCTTTGCTGAATATCGCGCTGGCAAACTGCAAAACACCGTACTTCGCGTGGGTAGATCATGACATGGTGTTTCAGAATCCGAACTGGCTATCCCAGGCGATCAAAGCAATCACGGACAAGACGCCTGCGGTGCAGCTGTTCTCACGCATCGATTATCTTCGGTTGGATCGGACGTATCACCACAGCATTCCGAGTTGCACGTCACTGGGACGCGCACGACGAAGGTGTAACCCCGGAGGCATGTGGCTGGCTCAAACGAATTGGTTGCGACGTGTAGGTGGCTTCCCGATTGGAAACATCGTCGGTGGGGGCGATGCGACGTTCCTCAGTCGCCACTGTGATCAAACCTCACACATTGAAGGCGCGGTCTATCACCTTTGGCACGGATCACAGGGACATCGACAACACGGCACACGGCAATCGATCCTATCTCGCCATGGATTCGATGCTTCCACCGATATTCGATTAAACAGCGATGGAATCCTGGAGTGGGCATCAGAGAAGCCAAAGCTACAAGCCGAAGTACGCGAGTTTTTCCAAAGGAGACGAGAAGATGGCTAGCAGCAAGTGGACCAGCTACGCAGGTCAACGACGTGGTATGAACTACTACGCCGCGGTGCGTGAAGCGATCGAAAAGCACAGCCCAGGCGAGTCGATCCTGGATGTCGGATGTGGTGGAACGGACACGGTAATGGCCGGATCGTTTGATCGACGGTACGCAGTAAACCAAACACCGATCCCCGATTGGCCATGCGATGCCGAACTGATCATTGGGACTTGGCCCGAGGTGGAGCTACCTGAATCACGTTTCGACGTGGTGACCTGCTGCCAAGTGATTGAGCATCTACCGGATGAAGCGATTCCCGCGTTCGTCGCCAAGTTGGAAGCGGTGGCCGAGACGCTGATTGTGTCGGTGCCATTCATGTGGCCAAAAGGCATGTGCAAGTATCACCGACAAGACCCGGTCGATGAGGAGAAGTTTCGGGGCTGGTTCTCGCGCCAGCCTGGATCGATCTCGGTTATCCAGGATGGGCGACTATGCCGACTGGTGGCGGTACTTGGGCTAGCCTAAATCAGCATTTGCAGTCGCTCTCGACACCACTGATCATGGTGATAGTCGATGTGAGCCTTCGACACTTCTTTCACCATCCAACGAGAGCAATCATGGGTGCGATTTCCGAGAGCGTGCAGTGTCCCGAGCAAACAACGTGCAACGCGTGCAGTGAGTGTTCGGGGCCCTCGATAGTGTACAGAGGCCACGAGTGCTGCCTGTCGTGCGACTTAAAACGCTTGGGTCGAATAATCGACCAAGGAGTGCCATTTCTGTTCGGGACGGCTCTAGGGGCCTCTGGGGCGACCGTGTGCTTGGCGACTATCGCGGCGATTGCAAACTGGTGATATGCTTGGCGTAGGCATCGACCTGCAACTAAACAATTAATCCGCCGGAGCCTTTACGAATGAAGCAGCCACAATTCGAAGCAACGATTGCCGAATTAGCCGAAGATCCATCTGGCATCGGGTCCATTTACCGAGTGCAATTACAGGCAATACCACGCCCTGGTGACCTAATCGAACTTTAATAGATCGCAATTCGTTATCCGACAAAATCGCAACTTTTGAAACATATCCCTCTATGAAATACACACGACTAAATTCGGAAGCAGACCTTGATATCTCCTTTAATGGCCCGTCACTCGATCTCTACGCGATGGGCGTTTTTCATCTGAACTTGCAAGAGATTGTTGACAAAGTTGCCTACGGACTGCTGGCAAAGGAACGCGCCCTTCCTCCTGTGTTGCGACATCGTCCTTACTATCTTGCACCTCCATATTATCGCGGTTCGCCGCCGCTCATCAAATCCCTGGTTGCTTCAATCAAGGTCGGTTCGCTATACGAAACCGTTTCCTTTGTCGTCGCGACCGTTCTAGCCGATCAGAACTCGATCGCTATCCTAAATAACTTAGCCTCCGATGTCATTTGGGCCGTTGGCAAAAGTGGTATCGAAGGAGTTCGCCGTAGTAATGTGGATGAAATGCCCGAAGTTCGACGGGATGAATCACGCCTGCCAGACGACGTGTTCGAGATTGGACCAAATCTCCGTGACACCATAACGGCTTTGGCGGATAGCGGCCACAATGGCGCAGTCCTAAAGCTATCGAGCAAGCGAACTAAGACAACGGAAGCAAAAGAAGTCGAGATATGGATTGATCCAAATAACGGCGGATAACCAAGACCTGCACCTGAGCATGGCTTGCGAGCGTTTTCGAACTGGAAGACCAGTCGTCCATCCCCGATGATCGCAATTCGTTATTTAATTGAACGTACTAAGAGTTTTCGCGCCCTACATCGCCTGCTTTGCTGCCTACTCTATTACGTCCGCCCCGACCAATACCTGCTACCTGCGAATGGAGTGCCAGAATTGACCAATCCTGTT
>NZ_ANOG01000233.1 GCF_000346295.1 Rhodopirellula maiorica SM1
TGGAGTCTGCGCAGGCTACAACTGACACCTCCCAAGAATCGAGCATTTTCGCTTTCGTATTACGTTCGTGCGGTGTATCGCAGTGCATAGATTACTGAGCGTATTTCGCTAGTCACGTTCGAACAATTGAGGCGACGGCTTTCGTTCGAGAAATAAAATGCGATCGGAACGAAACGGCATTGCAATCAGCAGTTTTCAGCTAGCCGAATGAAAAAATGAGCAAGCAGTCAAAAACAGAGCCTTGTGCGGTTAGTGCGGTACGCTGGAGCGCGCTTTCAAAGTATGGGGCACTCGCGGTTCAATTCGCGGTATCGTTGTTGCTTGCCAGGATTTTGTCGCCTGAAAGCTTCGGACTGATCGGGATGGCAACGGTGATGACGGGCTTTGCTGCAACGCTCAAGAATCTTGGGTTCAGCGCCGCGATCATCCAAAGGGATGACATCGACCATGCGTTGCTGTCGACACTTTTCTGGGTCAATCTTGCGTGCTCGGCTCTGATTATGTTGGTGTTGATTTTGTCGTCACCGCTTGTGGGTTGGGTCTATCATGACGATCGCGTGCCAGCATTAGTCGCCGCATTGTCGCTAAATATTGTCATCAATTCGTTCTGCACCGTACCATCCGCCCTGCTACAACGTCGACTTGAATTCAAGAAACTCGCGTTGCGAGAGGTTGGTGGAGTCATCGCATCGGGCGTGGTTGGGGTCTCCTGTGCGATCGCAGGGTTGGGGGTTTGGTCGCTTGTGGCAGCGAACCTTGCAGCGTCTTTGAGTAATCTAGCTCTTTTGAACATGGTAGAGCCCTTCTGGCCTACGCTGACGCTGGATGGGGCAAGACTAAAGGAGTGCTTGAATTTCGGGCTGAATATCACCGGATTTAACGTTTTCAATTACTTCATGCGAAACTCTGACAATTTGATCGTCGGAGTCTTCCTTGGTCCAGTTGCGCTCGGTTACTACTCGCTTGCTTACAAGTTCATGCTGCTTCCAAGGGACTCGATTTCGAACGTGATCACACGGGTCCTCTTTCCAAAGCTTTCGAATCTTAAAAAGGATGATGAAGGTTTAGCGAGCGTTTTCTTGAGGGCGATCGGATGCACTGCATTGATCACCTTTCCGGCTATGGCTGGCCTCGCGATTCTAGCCGATCCGTTTGTGCGTGTCTTCCTTGGGGATAAATGGCTTCCTGCCGTTCCGGTCATCGCAATCCTTGCCCCGGTGGGGGCATTCCATTCACTGGCGACGATGGTAGGTCAGATCTACTTGGCGAAAGGAAGAGCAGACTGGATGTTCAAGTGGGGCGTGGGCGTGTCATTTGTTTTTATGTTTTCTTTTCTCTCAGGTATGCGCTGGGGCGTCGTTGGTGTTGCAAGTTGCTACCTCGTCGCAAACGTTCTCTTATGCATCCCCGTTTTCTCGATTCCTTTTACGCTTGTACAAAGCTTAACGATCGAGCGGTTATGGCAGACAATCAAACCTCTTGCGCTAGCAACCCTTCTCATGGCGGTTGGATTGAAGGCATTGTTGTTGTTGATCGATTGGAAAATTGGGCAAGTCCACCCTGGTGCTGTGTTGGCAGTTTCCGTTGTTGTTGGAATGACACTCTATTCTGTAATTCTTTGCTTCACTCAACCGAGATCACTTGACGACTGCTTTGCCGTCTTAGGTCGCCGCCCTCCGTGTGTCGTACCTTTCGCGACAGTTATACGGCGTTGATTTTGAACTGTGATTGAGTGTCCGATGCTCATTCGTGACATCCAGAACACATGCTTTATTTTCACTGCTGCTATATAAGAGAGTAGCCGGTGTCCCCTCCCTAATTTGTTTGGAAGTTTGAAATTGAAAGCTAACAAAGAATCCGTTGCGTCGTTCTACGACGAATTTAGCAAGCGTTTACTGAATGACTATATTCGCGGCAATCGGCGATTTAATGCCGCTGTGGAATTAGCTTCATCTGCGTTAAGCGGACGAAGCGGTAAAATTCTAGATATCGGCTGTGGAATCGGTGTGAGTTCAAATGCTTGCGTTGAACTGCCAGGACAGTATGTCGTTCAAGGTGTCGATATCAGCCCCAGAAACATCGAAATCGCAAATCGGCTTTTCGCCCGTGATCGTTTGACTTACGAAGTTTCAGACATGAGCAAACCGCTCGAATCTGGACCTTTCGATGCTCTTTTACTGATTGATATGTACGAGCACATTCCTCGATCCGATTGGCCAGGTTTCAACAGAGTACTTTCGACGCATCTCGCTCCGGGTGGAATAATTATTCTTACGACTCCAAGTCCGCTGCACCAAGAATACTTGCGGCAGGAAAAACCCGAAGGGCTTCAGATCGTTGATGAGACTGTGGAAGTTGCCGATGTTATTCAATTGATGCAAGACACCGGTACAACCTTGAAACACTATAGCTTGGAAACGATTTGGAACACCAACGACTACGTGCACTTGGTTCTCGAGCACGATCCGAAGCATCTGCCTGCGAAGAAGAAGTCAAATGGCGTAGGAATGGGACGCCGTATTGGAAGAAAGTTTCGAGATGGCGTGGTGACTGCTCTTTCGACAGATAGCGAATCTGCAAGAAGGAAATTTGTGGAACAACGCTTGGGCGTAGGATGGGAATAGAATGTCCAGCGAATCACAATTACATAGAAGTTTGGGGACGGAAGTAAGCTTTGAATATTTGCATGATACAGCCGAAATTGGACACCCTTTCGGAAACATTCATTCGGGCGCACAATGAGTCGATCCCAGGCGTGGCGGTAGTGGTGCACACCGAAGCCGGATTACCTTCGATCAATGGACGTCCGGCATTGCTCCAGGATTGGTTTTCCCGCGTGTCAAGAAAGTTGTCTCGACTGGTAACTCGGCAAGAGTGGAACTGGGAAGTCGACGAGGCTCACCGCAACGTATTTCGCAAATTCAGAATCAATGTCGTTTTGGCAGAGTATGGTTTGTCTGGAGTGCGGGTGCTTGAGGCCTGTCGGTCTTCTGGAACGCCACTTGTTGTTCATTTTCATGGGTATGATGCCACGAAGCGAGACGTGCTTGATCGCTATGGTGCTGCGTACAAAGACATGTTTCAAGTCGCGGACGCCGTTATCGCAGTTTCCCATGCCATGGAGCGTCAGCTTATCTTTTTGGGGTGTCCGTCTGAAAAACTCATCTACTGTCCTTGCGGAGTCAATTGCGAGGATTTTCAAGGTGCAAATCCCGCGAACGCTCAGCCCCGTTTTGTTGCCGTTGGAAGGATGGTCGAGAAGAAGGCCCCCTATCTGACGATCTCGGCTTTTGCGAGCGTGATTCGTGAAATTCCGAAAGCGAGGCTAACGATGATCGGAGATGGACCGCTGCTGGGCATGTGTAAAAATTTGTCCGTTGGATTGGGGGTCGACCACGCGGTCAATCTTATGGGGAGCCAACCACCAGAAACCGTTCAGCGAGAAATGCGAAATGCGAGAGCGTTTGTCCAGCACTCCGTTGTTGGGGAAAATGGTGATTGCGAAGGCACGCCAGTGGCCGTGTTAGAGGCGGGGGCAATGGGATTGCCAGTAATCGCGACTCGGCACGCCGGCATTCCGGATGTCGTGATTGAGGACGAAACGGGATTGCTTGTCGATGAATGCGATGTTGCGGGGATGGCGTCCCATATGATCAGCGTGTTGAAAAATCCGGACTACGCTGGTGAACTTGGTGCGAATGCATCGCGACGCATTCGGAAGTATTACAGTTCGGATCAAAACATCGACAGACTAACTCGAGTATTGAACGCGGCGGGAAACAGAGAAGATATCAGTTTAGTGCGTAAGTCGATTGATCGCGAATTTGAGGAATCTAGAGCGTCGGTTCCTGTGGACCGAGCATTTCACCTTGATAGTGGCATTTGAGATGCCTCTTAAAATCACATTCATTAAACCTGTCATCGCAAACCGCCATTCCGGCGGGTGTATCCATTTTATGGAACTGAAGCATCACCTTGAAAGCCGAGGGCATCAGATTGCGATTCTAAGAGAACGGCGACCAGACTTTGATTGTACTTGG
>NZ_ANOG01000234.1 GCF_000346295.1 Rhodopirellula maiorica SM1
AGCGCACCCTGGGTTCGCGATGCCACCCCGCGTCGCCGCCCCCAACGGGGTCGAACAACCGTCTGCATTATTGAACCCCGTTGGGGGTCGGTTGTTGTTGTTATCACCGTTCCCGAGGTTGCGCTTCGCGACCTCGGGCTATGTTGTTGGACCGCGTTGCGGTCAATCAATGTCCGTTGGATGCTTACATCAACGCCGACGGTGTCTTACAACGAACCCCAGAACAACGCGTCGTACATATACCAACGCCGAAGGTGTTCAACAACAAAGCCCAGGGTCGCGTAGCGCACCCTGGGTTCGCGATACCGCCCCACACCGCCGACCCCAACGGGGTCGAACAGCTGTGCTCATTATAGGAAACGGCGGTAGCTCTACTACGTTTGTCCGGTGAAGTGCGGGTCGATCTGGTGGTAGTTGAAGTTTAACGTCGGGATCTCATTGTAAACGTTAAGGATAACATCAAGTGACGACTCCGGAGTCATCGGTGTAATAGATTGACGGAGTCGATGCAGAGTCAAGAGAACATCGTTGTAATCGAGAAAGAGGTTCAACGACTTCTCACGTTTTTTGAACATTAAATCGGTTTTCTTGTACTCTGTCGCCGTGACGTGTGTAGCTGTCGACTTGTTTTCTTCGTTTAAGAAGAAGCACAGCTCGATCACCCGTTGTTCTCCTGCCGCTTTGTTGTAGCGGTTCAGCTGGTTCGCTCCGATCTCCAAAGCGTGTTGAAACTTCAGAGCGTTGCGCAGGTCGAAGGACATCACGACGTCGTTCGCTCCAGCTGTCATTGAATGCACAGCGTTTGCCTGCCCGAAGTAATCGTCTTTGACGGTCTTCGCATTGTTCTTACCGAAAGCGCGGTTTCCGGATTCCTTCGTTTCGACTTCGTTGCTCATCAAATTTGTCTCGCAAATTTTTTGTGGTAAATTATCGTCATTCGGCAGAGGCTCAATGTTGTAAGTCCACCGAAGATGCCGGTTTAGTTTTCTCGCCAATATATCGCATAGGCATTCAGGGCAGGTCGCCACTGCATTATTCTAGCCCTTCTATTTCTCTCGCCGCTTCTTCCGTCCTAGTGGTTGCTGCATTGGAAGCTCAAGCGATGCGCATCGAATAAGTTCACGAAACAAAAGCTCATCTTCTAGAGTCGACAAAACCTTGCAGCTCTTTTCATTTTCTACTGGTGGATCGTTGTAGTCATATCTGTCTTTGTACGAAAAAAAAGGCTTGCGTGTCGCGAGTGGTCGCTGGGGATGATTGCAAACGGACTAAGCCTGGAGTCGAGCCTATTGCTGGAACAGTCTTTGCTGCTGCCATAAGGTTAGCCTGTGTATGGCGTCCGCTTTCTGAGGCGGCGGTTGGATATCCGACGCCTATCGCGAGTTCCTTGACTCTGGGCCGGAAACGAGTGCGGGAGAACCGTGCACCACAGTGTTAAGAGGCTGCAGCGAGCGACTCGCAGCAGTGAAAGGATATGGCTCGGGAGTAGCTGGAAATGATAGCGGCAGTGCCTCAGGCTATGCAGCGAAGTAAAGTCCTAAGTGCATGCTAAAGACGATGGAATATTGCCCATCAAGTCCTCCTGTGATCACGTTCTTTCTCAAGTTGGGGCGTGAACTGAGGGCATCACTGCGATCTGCCCTCTTCGTCTCCGCCACCGGTATCCTGCTTTCCAATGTGGATCAGACCACATGGAATGACTTGTGTTTCAGATCATCAATACGGTTTGAGATTTGCAGTCGCAACCGCACCGGTGTAATTGGGTGATAGAAATGGTTCAAGCCCGACTCGCTTGCTCAAACAGAGGCTCAAGTTGCCACTTCATCGCGTCTTTGAGAAGAACGTCCGAAGGTTGTCCAAGCACTGCTACTGCGATTGATTCACCACATCAATCTTGTCAAATATCACTTTGGCCGCAGGCGACAGGATGACCTTTAACTCATTGCTTCCATCTTGACTCTTTTTCACGTTCGGCAGGGCGGTCAATGATTTCACTAGTTTGTCGTTGAACATGAGTTCGACATTGCTTTCGCCCCTCACACGTATGACTAATCTATGCGTCACCTGCATCGGCACAGACGTGGAAAAGGTTCTAGATGTCGTTGGATCTCCAAGTCCTGTGTTTCCCCAAAATCCAATAATGGTTTCGTTTTTCTTCGTATTTCGGAGGCAAACGGGGCGTTGGACAACGGGCAAACTAAATATTAGATCGGCAAATCGCTGGCTATCCCTTTGAAGTAATACGAAATCAACTACTAGATCATATTTTTCAAAAGCAACGTTTCCGAGTGACAAGACCGCTTCATGCGGAGCCCCCGAGCCAATCAACCTACCTCGCTTTATCTGCCAGTGTCCCTTTTCCGCTTTTCCAGACAGTTCCAGGTTTAATAATGATAGGCTTTGATTCGTCGAGTCATTTTTCTGCTTTAACATCGAAACGTCTGCACCAAAGGTTGTAACTCGGTTGGCATCTGGTGTCTTAACCGTGTGGCTAATTCCTAGTTCAGGTCTTGCCATCGGGCTATCGAAATCCGGTTCAAATCCTCTCACCCTTGCCATTACAGACGCCATCTCATCCAAGGCCAGTACGGTCTCGGCGTACTGAAGCAACGCTTGCTGCAGCAAGCCGCGGTAGAGGTCACGACGATCTGAATCACCGGCGCGTTCTCGTTCTACTGACACAGTATAGCTGTCGCCAAGGTTCGCTGAAACATCTTCCAAACGATGTGCTAATGCAGCAAACTTTCCCTCATCCGTAGATTTATCCCGATCTTGGACTTGCAGCTGCAGCCATTTGTTGTCGAGTTCATATCGAGCTTTTGAAATCAACGACTTGATCTGCCGAAAAGTGTTGCCCTGACCGTGACGACGACGCTACATTGCAGTCGGAGAAGGTCGACGACTTAGGAGAATCTATATACACATCCATCGTCCAGGTTTTTTGACCCGGGACCCCGGTCCTCTGCCGATCGGGTACTTGGTTATTCTGCGTGTATCGCTCCCAAGTTTTTCAGCAATACTACCCATTCTCCCAACTCAATAGCGAATGCAAGGTGCCGACGTCCTCGGTGATGATTGATTGGCAAAAAGAACCGGAGAACAATGGTGGACACAAAAAGAATAGAACATGCGTTTGGGCAGTGGTTGCTCTTTTGATTGTCCCTAATAAACCGGGTAATTGCCCGACTTGGGCTGCTGCTTAGCCCCCCACCCGTTTTCTCGCATGTCATTGTTTGGTACGCTACTTGCATGGTTAAGAAAAATCCTTCCAAGGCTGAGCTTGAAACAGAACTCCGTATTCTGCGACAACAGCGTCGAGCTGGGAATGTCGCGAGCGTAATTAATAACGCAATTCGCTGGACGGGCTGTGGTGTGATCGCTTACTTCTTGTTCAAGGCGATCGACTCACTAAGCGGGCAGACAACGACCGCAGATATCGGGATTGGACTAGTTGGACAACTCGAACTGAGCGATGTATTTGCTATACTGTTTGGTGGTGGCGGAGCAGTGTATGGGGCTCGACAGAAGTCGCTTCGGCAAGAGACTGTTGAGCGGCTCCAATTGCGAATTAGAGAGCTTGAGGAAAATGAAGACGGAAGCCGGACTTCAAGCGGACTAACGCCGCGCGGTGAAACAAACCCGGAGGACATTTAGATGAACCCAAATGGCTGGTTTTGGCTACTTATGCTCTGGATCCTTTTCTTCTGGTTGTATCGCGATTACCGACTGGACTATTTTCGGCAGCATCTCTTCGCGCTTCGCGACGAATTATTCGATCTTGCGAAAAACGAAGAGATCTCGTTCACTGACGATGCTTACAAATTGACTCGAGCCATGTTGAACGGAACCATTCGTTTCGGTCACAAGCTTGGGTTTGTCGACATGGTCTGCTTGGTTCTTTCGACTCGCGGTGCAGCTCGGAAAGGCAAACGCGGCGACTGCTTTGAGAGTAGGGTCAAGAACGCATACGCAGAAGTTTCACCTGAGGTACAGGAAAAACTTGGGTCAATCCGATTCCGAATGCACATGCTGATGCTAGAGCAGATAGTGTTTACGTCTTCAATTCTGATGTTTTCGCTATTCACTTTTGCATTTGCTGTGGTTTCTTTTATTGCTAGTCGGCGACTCGCACGTTTCTTTGGTAAGGCGTTTTTACGCCCACGGTTTGGGTATCTGCTTTCACTAAACGACTATGCAGCATGCGTCTACGGTGGTGGGATTCGTGGAAATGGACGTCAGTTGGATGTAAACCCCCGTGCATTCGCTGGCGGATAAACGTTCGTTGCAACGGAGCGTTGGGTGGTCGCCGTTCTAGCAATGGTCGACGCTTTTGCCGCCGCCCGCTTATCGCAGATGGTTCGTCGAAGTAGGTTACATCAAGATGAACAAGAATGATCTGGAAGCGATAAAACTGCTCGCCGATTGGTCGAAGTGGCTTGCTTCGACACAGGCTGCCGTTATTACCCTGATCGGGTACATGACGGTCTCAGGCAAGGTGACAAGTAGCGACGTGGTGCAGCCCGGTTTGGTTATTGCGGCTAGTTGCTGCTTTTTGCTCTCACTATTTGCTGCATCCTTTATTCTTTTCGCTCTACCAGGAATTGCACAAAGATTGCCGCCACCTGACGGTAGCGACGTTTTGATGATGGGAACTTACAATGGTGGCGGTATTCGGCTGGTGGTTTTTTCGGTGGCTCAGTTTCTGTGCTTCGGTCTCGGAAGCATGTGTCTTGTGATCTGGACTGCTTTTCAACTGATGGCGTGACCGTAGAAATCGACGAGTTATCGAATGTAGGTTGCGGACTGGCGGAGGCAGAATGAGTCGCAGGTGCAAGACCGTTTCGGTAGCAGCCTCAACCGGACAGCCGCGTCATTCTTCAACTCGCTCTTTTGACCCGCGACCCCGGTCTTCTGGCAATCGGGTACTTGGTTATCCGGCGTGTAGCACTTCACAACCTACCCCGCCCCGGATGGTGTACGGACTGGTGTGCAAATTCGTCCCCCCAGGGGGAAAATGCTCGGCGGGCTCCCCCTCGTGTTATACCGGGTACCTGAAACTTTGGGACTGAATGTCTCGCCAGTTTGGTTCATGCCATCCCGTTCACTCGCTCACATGCCATCTGATTGTTTTTGTGTGTACCACTTTGCTACTTGTCAGCCCCACCCACGCCTATCTCGCCTCGACACTGTACGGAACAGTGTACAAATTCGTCCCCCGCGGGGGACGTTTCCGTGCAGTAGTCTGTTCACTATCGAGGATGGGGTGGCGAGTTTTCGCCATTGATAACACGTCAGAGACGGTGTCGGACACACGCGGCTGAGAGGCGGAAGCTACGCGGTGCCGATGTCCTTGTTTGTTCCAGACCCCCGCTCAATTTTGTCTGGTGGCTCTTCGATCCACTGAAGAGTTGCAGCACGTAACCATCACCTAGCGTTGTCGCGAAATCGGACTGGTTGGCATTCCCAAGCAGAGAACGCCTCCGCGATTATAACTTGGGGCTTTGCCGAATGACCCGGCGATGGTTGAGCCATTGAGCCGGACAACCAACGCTAGTTTGGTGTCCCATCTTTTCTCCACGAACGACCGCCAGGCATTTCTTTCCCATTCAGGTAGGTTACGTCGTACCAAGGGGACCCGTTGCGGTACCAGCCACGGGAACGCCCTTGGCGAACTCCGTCGACAAATGACTCATCGATTCTCTTCTGTCCGTTCGCATACCAAATTGTCGTTGCTCCATGATGTTTGCCGTTCTTGAATTCGCTTACTTCGCGTTTCCCGTAGGCGTCATTTTGCATCCATTCTTCGCAGCGTCCATGACGGCGCCAGTGATCGTTGACAAGCACTTCCATTTGCAGACGTCGTTGGAAATTTGTTTCGGTAGAATTAACGCTTAAGTATTGTTCAAGCAAACGCATGCCTGGACGATCGCCACAGCGGTATTCACGCGTTTCCATGGACCGTCGCCAAACGGAGCTCCTCTGTGGGGCATCAGTGAAGAATTCCCAGGTGACGCCATCGAACTCAATGGGTGGGACGCCAACGGATTCAATCTCGTTCTTCGCTTTTGGAATGTTGGACGTCGACTTTAGGACTCCCTCGGCTTGCAGCGCGGGGATCATTACATCAGCTAGGGGAATCTCACCAGCGTCATTGGACGCGATGTCTGGATCGGTGAATACCATCACCGGATAGATCATAAAATAATTCTGCAGGCGAAATTCAGCCCGCTGCTTTCCGTTGGGACTGCCAATTTTCGTCGTCCATTCATCTGACAAAAGCCCATTGGCCTGGAGCTTCTCAAGGTAGTTCGAGGCAAAAGTCTGCTGGCTATCGCCTGACATCTCAACCCACTCGCCAAGAGTCATGTCGCCCAACAGTTTTTTTGCATCCGGAGAAGCAGATCCAGCAATGGAAAGGCCGAATCCTGCTACGAGCGTCAACCCAAGGGCGATCATACAGACGACCGCAGCCAACCTTATCTTGTTGGCCCGTTTCGACGATCTTTGAGCTTCGGCGGGGGCGTCCGGAACACTGGTTGAGCCCTCTCCCCCGTGAATCACTGGCGAGTTTGGTTGCTGCGAGACCGGAGGTGGAGACGTTGAGCTTTGCTTCGGAGCGTCAAACAGACGTTTGACGCGAATTGCCGTGATCCAATCACCGTCAGGGCCTTTTCGAATCAGCGAATCCGGGGCAACCTCTCCCGCCGCAGCTTTTTCCTTCAGTTGTTTTGACGTAAATGGGCCAAGCTCTTCGCCCATAAGTTGGTAATACCACTGAGCTGACATAAATTCGTTCTCGACAACTTCTCGCCTTCTACTCGCAGATCTTCTTTCGTTCGATGGCTGCGGTAAGTAATCAGCGAGCATATCGAACGGCACGACAGCGGCGAGCCATTGTTACAGCGATTCGGTTTTCTAATTGGTCCTTTAGTAATTAAGGTTTGGTTTCGGGAGATTATAAAAGGCTCGATCCATTCCTTGCAAACACGCGGCGTTCAGTTATGAGGTGCCTCACTGAATTCAAACATTGATTCTCCGACGGTTGCATCGTCAATTCTTGAAATGCGACGTCTGCCTTTGTAGCACGAATTGCCGTTGCTACCCCTCTTTTTGCAGGTGAGGCCTGCTGGTTCAGGGGGCTCACGCCTCGGACAGTGAACAGTTCGGTGTGCACGTTCGCCTTGACGGTCTGGCTTGGGATAATTCTCTGTTTGTTGCGGAGAACGACGCATGAATCGCGAGTCAACCGCGTTTTCTCAGCTAACATGGGTTGCGACGTGTCATTCGGGGGGCAGCCGACTGCATGGGCTATGAGAAGATGCTAATATGCTGCCCCGGCGTTTGGCCGTGGACGGAATTGTCTCGCAACTTTGACTCGTAACGTTGGCGACTTGAATCGCTCGCAATGGATCGCCCTGGATGAATCAACCGAACCTGTCATCGTTTATCTGGTCCGTGGCAGACCTGCTACGAGGCGACTACAAGCAATCGGAATACGGCAAGGTCATTCTGCCCTTTACGGTATTACGCCGCTTAGACTGCGTGCTGGAGCCCAACAAGGACGCCGTGCTGAAGGAGAAGGAGAAACGGGAAGCAGCCGGTTTGAACCCGGAGCCCTTTCTGCTGAAAAAGTCGAAGTGCCTGTTCTACAACACGTCGCCGCTAGACATCAAAAAGCTGATGGGCGATCAGGACAACATCGCCGAGAACATGTACTCGTACATCCAGGCGTTCTCTCCCGCCGTCCGCGATATCTTCGAGTGCTTCGACTTTCACGCCCAGGTTGACCGTCTGGGCAAAGCCAATTTGCTGTACATGGTCACCGAGAAGTTCGCCAACATCGACCTTCATCCGGAGATCGTCAGCAATGAGCAGATGGGGCACGTCTTTGAGGAACTGATTCGTAAGTTTGCTGAACTCTCCAACGAAACTGCCGGGGAACACTTTACGCCGCGCGAAGTCATCCGGCTGATGGTCAACCTGCTGTTCATCGAAGACGACGACGCGCTGACCAAGCCCGGCATTGTCCGTTCCCTCTACGATCCGACCGCTGGAACCGGCGGCATGTTATCGGTGGCGGAGGATCACCATCTCGCGGTAATGCTCGACTACAACCTGCACCTTCTGAGCGATGTTGTAGGGATGCAGTCGCACCCATCGCATCACCCCCTTCATCGCTTCGCTATGCTCGACTTGTTGCGTTGGATCACTGCCTCGACTCGCCAGCTTGAACGCCAATTTGTAGGTCGTGTAGTTTTGCAGCACATCCAGGATGAACCCCTCTTCGATTGCCTGCTGCATCGAATACAAATGGAAGGGTTCGGGCAAGTTGCCTTCACCAGCGGGCTTGGTGGGATCCGGTCGACGTCCAAAATTAGTTAGCGTGGTCGCCTTGGGAGTCGCAGTGAACGCGATGTACGTAATCCCCGACTCATTCGCTCGCCCCGCCATCTGAGCCGCCAACAAGTCCTCACTGCTGATCTCGCCACCGTCTTCGAGTTCTTTTAACTCTTCGGCCGACAGCACCGCTTTCAATTTCGCCGCAGCGGTCCCCGTTTGCGAGCTGTGGGCTTCATCCGCGATGACTGCAAACCGCTTGCCCTCGGTCGCAGCCAAGTCACGAACCGTCTTCAGGGCGAAGGGGAACGTCTGAATCGTACATACCACAATCTTCTTGTCCCCTGAAAGTGCCGCAGCCAACTCGGCACTCTTGCTTCCTCCCTTTCCTTTAATCGTAGCGACGACGCCCTTGTTCCGCTGCATCCCTTCGATTGCTTCACTCAGCTGACCATCGATCACGTTGCGATCCGAAACGACAATCACCGAATCAAACACCTTGCTGTCGCTGCCATCATGCAAATCGCTCAGGAAGTGTGCCGTCCAGGCGATCGACTTCGTCTTACCACTACCGGCGGAATGCTGAATCAGGTACTTCTTCCCTGGCCCTTCGCTGAGTACCGTGTCGAGCAACTTGCGTGTCACATCGAGTTGGTGATAGCGAGGAAAGACGACGGACTTGATTTGCTTTTTGTTGTCCTGCTCCGCAATCAAGTATCGGCCAAGGATGTCGAGCCAGCTGTCTCGCTGCCAAACGTTTTCCCACAAGTACGCTGTTTTGTGTCCATTGGGATTGGGTGGATTGCCGGCCGATTCATCATCGCCAAGATCAAAGGGCAGGAAGTCGGTTTTGGCGCCAGCCAACTTGGTCGTCATTTTCACTCGGCTGCTGCTAATCGCAAAGTGAACCAGGGCGCCACTGGGGAACGTCAATAGCGGCTCGTGCGGTTGCCCTTTTGGGCTGGGGAGTCGATCGAACCGATATTGGTCTACCGCGTCCTCGACGCTCTGTGTGAAGTCGGTTTTGAGTTCGGCGGTCGCGACCGGGATGCCATTGAGGAACAGCACCAAGTCGATGTTCAGTTCGTTGTGCACCGAGTAATGCACTTGGCGAACGACCCGTAGGCGGTTGGCATCGTACCGTTTGGTGATATCGGGGTTCATTCCCATCGCGGGTTTGAACTGTGACATTTTCACTTTGCTGCTGACGCCCAAGACATCGAACCCGCTCCGCAGCACGTTTAGCGTGCCACTGCGGTCCAGCGACACTCGCAATCGTTTCAGCAGAGTCGCCGCCGCCGCATCGCCATGATTCTTAGTCAGCACCTTCCAGGCATCGGGTTGCGTCTCACGCACCCATGCGATCACGTCATCCGGAAACAACGCCAACGAAGGGTCGTAATTCGCGGCATCTTTGTCGGCATACAACCAACCATGGGCATCCAGGTGCTGGCAAATCTCGTCCTCGAAGCTGATTTCCTTGTGCAGGCTCACTTGATACCTCTCTAAGCCGTTTGCTGGCTGTCCGGACGGACATAATTGGGAACAAACCCGTGAATAATGAGACGAAACGAACTCGG
>NZ_ANOG01000235.1 GCF_000346295.1 Rhodopirellula maiorica SM1
AATACGTTGATGAACCATCCCACAGCCAAACGCACTAGATATTGCTGGCAGTTGTGGCAAGACGAGGCGCGGCCACCGTTAGCCACCGTTAGCCACCGTTAGCCACCGTTAGCCACCGTTAGCCACCGTTAGCCACCGTTAGCCACCGCGCAACAAACGAGAGTCGCTTAGCGGTTGCCTTCGACTTCTGCGCGCGACTTCAGAGGGCGGCTTTGACGAAAATGTCCCACGCGATGGTCGTGGTCATTCGCTAGCTGAGTCTCCGCCCCATTTGCCTGAAAACACAAACTCCGACAGTGGCTTGCGTTGACGCGTCGCGAGGTCACGTTGTTTCAATTCTTCGGGCAGCGAATCAGGATCCGCCGCGTAACCAATCGCCATCGCAGTCAACGGTTGGACACCATCGGGGATCTCGAAAACATCGCGTGCTTTATCGGGATGGATGCCGATCATTTGGTGCACCGACAATCCGCGAGCGGTTGCTTCAAAACAGATATTACCCGCAGCGAGTCCCAGATCATGGGTTGCTGCGGCATTGGGTTTACCGTTGCGTGAGAACTTCAAACTGGTGCAACACAATACCAATACC
This sequence comes from Rhodopirellula maiorica SM1, assembly GCF_000346295.1. Lineage (GTDB taxonomy): Bacteria > Planctomycetota > Planctomycetia > Pirellulales > Pirellulaceae > Novipirellula > Novipirellula maiorica. The sequence continues at coordinate 590 of NZ_ANOG01000235.1, forward strand.
GGCGCGGCTTTTGCCCAAGCCTGGTTTGCGTCGACCAAGCAAGACAGCACTTGGTCAAACAACTCGCCGTCGTCACGCGTCGCGACGATGTAGCTCCAAGGTTGTTCGTTGTACGAGGAAGCGGCCCAACGCGCTGCCTCCATCAAGGCGTCGATGTCCTGTTGCGAAACCGATCGTTCGTCGAACCCGTACGGGCTCCATCGTTTGCGGATCAATTCGTGGATGGGATAATCCGTCGAGGCTTCTTTGTTCATCTGAAAGTTCCTTTGTGTCGGCGTTTATCGGTTTGGGCAGTTGTTAAAAGCCAGCGCAAGACCGATATGTCCCATGGAACATAGTCAGTTGGCACGGTCGACTCGATTCTCTGCTCCAGTGACTATCGTAACCGATTCGGCGGTGGGGGCGTCAACCGCCACGCAGCACGGCGATGCGGCGGCCAACGCGATAGCTGCAAGCGCTGCCCCGATGTTTGGATCGCCGCCTATCTGGATTACCGCTTAACTCGTCTAGCTGAAATCACGATCGATTTGGTTTCGAAACCCGCTTAGCCGAATCGTCCCGTCGGCGGCCAAGCGAAGCACCGAGTATCCATTGTTCGCCGCCCCCGAGCCTTCGACCATGGCGACCAGCGTGCAGTAATGGATTCCATTGATATCGTTCAGGTCATTTTGGTGGCTGTGGCCTTGAAACACCGCTTTGACATTTCCGGTTTTCTCGAGCACGTTGCGAACTTCGGCGTTGTTTCGCACTCCATGACTATTGTTGACGTCAATTCGCTGGTGTGCGAACACGACGACATGTTTCGCGGTCGCAGCAAGATCGGCGGCGAGCCACTCTAATTCCTCTGCTGGAATGTTGGCGTCGGTCCATTTGAAATTTTTGCGTTCATAGGCGACGCCGTCGCTGCGAAAACAGGAATCAAGCACGACAAAGTGATAGTCGCCTTGATCGAACGAATAAAACGATTTTTCTTGGCCGACACCGTCTAGAAACTCTTGTTTTTTGAGCGTGTCGACACAGTGATTTCCCAGCACATAGTGTCGTGAATTGCAAATTGATGAGAACTTTTGATTGATCGTGCGGAGATACTTTTGTTCCGTCGCCACGGAGTCTGCAGCGTCGATCAGATCACCTAGCTCGACGACAAAGTCTGGTTGGTCACGCTCGAACTGCAACGCAGCTTCTTCGAGCTTGCCCAAGGTTTCGCGGTAATGGCGACTGCCCCCGGCCGGTTTGTCGGCGTAGTGGAGGTCGGTGACCAAGCCGACACACAATTCGCTATCGGCATTCGCGGCATACAGCGGCAGAGAGGATGCGGACGTGGCCGCCAACACCAAGGTCCCGTTCTGTATGAAAGTACGACGAGTCAAAGGAGCGTTTGCTGGATTCATTTTCAACGATACTGCGAGCGAGAGCATGATGGTGACGGCACGGTGTTTAATCCGCGCGGATTCAATCCTACACGCGTGCTCGGGCTCGCGTAGGATACAAAACAATCGCTTCGAATTGTGCTAATGAAGCCTATAGGCTTTCCACGGCGGCGATCACATCAGCCGGTTCAGGCCGTTTTGTGTAGTCTGCGTTAAGATAGGCATAAGTAATTTTGCCATCCGTATCGATGACGTACGTGGCGGACAAAGGCAGCTCCGCAGCCTTGCTGCCGTTGTAGCTAGCCAGCTTGTCTTGGAAGATCGGAGCGATCGATTGCGGCAGTGAAAAGACAATCCCATATTTGTGAGCGAGTTGGTTGTCTTTGTCATGGAGCGCTACCATGTTTAGATTGTTCGCTTCCGCCGTCGCCTTGGCTTTTTCAGGAAGTTCCGGAGTCAACACGACCAAGCGTGCCCCCGCACCTTCGATTGCGGAAAGCTGTTTTTGCGTTGCCCGCAGTTGTGCGTTGCAGTAAGGACACCAACCGCCGCGATACCACATCAACACAACCGGGCCTTCGCTCCACAGTTCGCTCAACTGGATCGATTTACCGTCCCATCCGGTCAGCTTGCCATCGACCGCAGCATCGCCGACCTGTTTTGCCGATTTTTCGATTCCACTCGCCTTCACCTCGGCAACGCCGTTTCGAAATATTGCTGCCTTTTCGGGCGAGAAACGTGTTGCTGTGGTTGCCGCAATATCGGCGAGTTCTTGATTCAACGTTTTGGACTGTGGGTCGTCTGCAAAACCAGGGGTGGTCAGAAGTGCGAGAGCGAGCAGAGAAGAGATTGACAGTTTCAGCATGGGTAGATCCTGGATTTTAGATGGTTGAGGTCGTCGTCAGCGAAAAGATTTTGGGCAATCGTGGGGCCGCGTCACACGGTTCAGTCACTGCATTTGAGCTTCTGCGTCAGCAAACGTGAAAGTTCCATGAAATCAGAAGCGTCCCCTGGGCGTGACGCCGCCGGTGCCCCAACTTAGATTGGATGTCCATCTAGCCGAGTGATCCGCCCTTGGCTGAAAGATACGATGGCGGATCGTGATCCGAATTCGCTATCCTCTCGCCCCCCCCAAAGAGAATCATGATGCCGCGTTATCTAATTTGTGTCGTTCTGATACTGCTGACTTGCCGATCCGTCGAAGCAACCCAGGGCGATCCGATCGCGGTTCGCAAGTGGCCTGGCGGCGTGGTTTCGCTGGAAACGCACTGGGGTTTGCGGCTGGCGATCAAGACAACCGACGATGCGGTCGACGACACGCCCGCCGCTGCGGCGGATCAAACGATCTCGACATCCGGCAGCTACGATCACGTTTTGTCGCGCACGCCCAACGCACCGTCGCCATCCTGGTTGCCCGTTGCGGATGCAAAAACATTGGCGGATGCCAAGATAACCGATCCAAACCAAATCCGCGTTCGGTCGACGGACAATGGCGTGATCATGATCGCTGTGGACGGGATCGTCGTTGTGGTGGTTGATAGTGATGCCGCGGACACCAACACCGACGCAGACGACCAAGTTGACGTCCTTGTCGTGGCAACCGCTTCAGGAACAACGCCGACGCAAGCATCGGTGGAAAAATGGTCGCGTCAATGGCGACCGCGTTTTGTGATTCCGTTCGGATTCGATCCGTCGACCGAAGTCGTGCGAACGCTTCTTGATGCGGGCCTAGCCAAGAACCAAATCGTTCGCCGTTCGCACAACACCTTCGCCGTTTCGCACACGGACCAACAAGTGTCGCAGCCTCAGGTCGTCATGCTAAGCGATACCCCTTGGACGATGCCCAAGGAATTGGCCAGCGAGTTTGCGAAGATGGAACAAGCCAGCAGCGAATCGCAAAAAGTCTTTGCCAAGCTGTCAGTACAGCAGATGAATTTTAAACCCGAAAACGGAACACATACTCCGCGTTGGAATGCCGAGCACATGATGGGACGCCAGTTGTTGTTCTTTTCCCAGATCTATCACGCGATCGATCCCACAATTCCGACACTCGACTTAAATCCAAAACAAATGCCGCCTGATTACGAGTTCGCGCATCCCGATTGGGATGGTGCCGAAGAGGCTCGGCAGATGCAACGCGTTAGCGACTTCACTCGGCGATTTGCATATTTGCTGGACGGCATGGAACTCGATGCCAAAGCCCCCGGCAGCCGTTGGCCGACGCTGCGTGCGTTGCTGAAACAAATGCAGCGTCATTACGGCGAGCACACGTCCAACACGGAAGCAAAGTTTGAATTGCCTGGTTTTCCCCAGTGATTAGCGGCACTGCGGTTTGATCAGTTCGTGCTGCGACGGATCACACGGCCTCGCCAAACGACGCCGTCGCTGACGAAATGGTGGTAGATCGCACGCGCGAAACAGCAGCCGATCGGGATCGCGGACAACGGAAAGGCGAGCGATTTAAGCGGACGCATCTGAGCGAGTCGGCTTGCCAATACCAGGATCGCGGCTTGCACCATGTAAGCACTGAGCCCACATGCGATCCACACCCCATCGTGCCGATAGACGCCGATCAAAAACACGACGATCGGAATCCAGTAAACGACAACCGGTACAATCATCGCCGGAAATGCGAACGCGATATGTGAAACCGCGCCAAGAATGTTTTTGCTGAATCCCCAGAACGCATCTCGGTTATTTTTGAATAGTCGGACCGTCAGAAGTTGAGGCGCCAAGGCAATACTTGTCTTGAATCCGTGGGCTTTGATGTTCCTTGCCAACATCACGTCATCGAGTGCTTCGTTTCGTACTGTGGACAGACCATTGATGGCGTCGAGCACATCGCGGCGTGTCAACATAAAGGCACCCGCAGCCACAGCATGAGGCGAATCAGGATCGTCAAGTTTCGGGTTCAGGAAAGTGACAAGCCCGAATACCATCAAGTGCGGAACGATGACATTTTCCCAAAAGGAAACCAGTTGGACGTAGGGGAATAAGCTTAGAAAGTCGCATTGTTGTTGCTGCATGTGTTGCACCGCAGTGGTGAAACAGCGAGGCGAATGAATCACATCGGCATCAGCAAAAATGACGTAGGGCCGGTTCGTTGATTGATACGCATGTTGCATCGCGTTGGCCTTGCCAAACCAACCGTCAAGCAGTGGCGGATCGTTGTAAGTAACGGTTACTCGCGAATCGTGCTCGGCGATCGCGTCCAAGATTGGGCCTGTTTGATCGGTCGAGTGATCATTGATCACCGTAATTTGAAGGTCGACGTCTCGTTGCGCTAGGATGCTGCGAATGGCGTGCTCGATATCGTCTTGTTCATTTCTCGCGGGAACGATCACATCGATCCGAGGCCGATCCGCAGCAATCTGGTCGGTCGGTGAGAGCCACTGCGCGACGTAAAACATGCGAATGAATCCGAGACCGATTAGTACACTCAGTCCTGTAATCGCCAGCGTCAGGATCGGCAAAGTGGTCAAAGTCAAGTCTCGAGTCTGCGGTTGCGAAACAGGTTTTCATCGTTGTGAAGTACGGTTCTAACCGAACTGGCTCACGTGAGGGAGACGTTTGGTTGTCGCGGCGAAAGTTGGCATCGCATGACAAAGCGGATCACTGTGTCAGCGTGATCGCTAGAATCGGCATTTTCCGTTGGGATGTCATTAAACGTCGCGACACGATCGGTGTCGCCGCCGGAACAGGATTCCCTGCAAGAATTGCCGGGTTTTAGGGCATCTCAGAGACTTTTTGAGTACAATTGCACACGGTTTCCGGACCTAATTAGCAGACAAAATCTCTCGACGCCCTCCCTGGTTAGTCGCCTACATCCCACCCGCTCGCCACCACCGATTGATCTACGCCCCATCATGCGAAATTTCTCTTTCGTTGCTCTGTCCACCTTGCTCGCTCAGCTGATTCTATGCGCGACCACCACCAACGCTCAAACTCCGACCACGCTGGGGCGAATCGAGCATCTCGATCCTGCGCTGGATGCCCGGATTTCGGAGGATACCAAGATCGAGGTCTTGGCCAGCGGATTCACTTGGTGCGAGGGCCCGGTTTGGGTTAACGATGCAGCTGAGGGGTATCTGTTGTTTTCGGATATCCCACGCAATTCGATCTTTCGCTGGACCGCGTCGCGAGGTGTCGAATTGTACATGCAGCCGAGCGGCTATACCGGGATCAGCTACTACGGGCTTGAACCGGGCAGCAATGGATTAGCAGTCGATTCGGAGGGCCGCTTGGTCGCTTGCGAACATGGCGATCGGCGGGTGTCGCTGTTGACACGAGGTGGCGGCAAAGTGACGTTGGCGGATCGCTTCGAGGGTCGACGTTTGAACAGTCCGAACGATTTGGTTTTCGGGGATGGCGGTGTGCTGTACTTTACCGACCCGCCGTATGGACTTCCCGAACGGGCGTCCGATCCGCGTCGCGAGCTTGATTTTTGTGGCATCTATCGACTTGATCCCGATGGCAAGTTGAATCTGTTGACCAAACAGCTTGCACGTCCCAACGGTATCGGGCTTGCGCCGGACCAGAAAACGCTTTACGTGGCCCAAAGCGACCCGGCGGCGCCGGTGTGGATGGCGTTTCCGATCAATGACGACAAGAGTCTCGGTGAAGGCAAGGTCCTGCTGGACGCGAAACGTTTCATGGCAGAGTTCCCCGGACTCCCGGATGGATTAGACGTTGCCAAAGACGGGACCATTTACGGCAGCGGTCCAGGAGCGATCTATGTGATTCAGCCGGATGGCAAATTGATTGGCCGGATCATCACCGAAGGCCGCGTTAGCAATTGCACGCTCAGCGATGATGAGAAGACGCTTTACATCACCGCCGATGACAAAGTATGCCGAGTTAAATTGAAGTAGAAACTCGCAAGTCGGTTTGAAACGCTCCTGCTGGTCCGAGTGTGGGCGGACCGCATCGCGTCGGGGTTCCGGTTTTGCGGCAGCGAGCGGGACCAAATGTGAAGGCCCAGTTGTTAGGGGCCTCATTGTGAAGGCCCCGATCGCTTGTTGCTAGTTATCGCTATTAGGACGCGTTCTGCAACACTCCGTGCGGATCGAGGATGAATTTCTTCGCGGCGCCCTTATCGAAATCGTCATAGCCTTGAGCCGCCTCCTCTAGCGGGATCACGGTAGCGTTAACCGCTTTGGCAATCTGGCAACGATCGTGCAAGATCGCCATCATTAAGCCCCGGTTGTACTTCATTACCGGGCATTGGCCGGTGGTAAAACGCAACGACTTGGCCCAGCCCAGTCCGATCCGAAGCGACAGGTTGCCGGTCTTGGCTGCTTCATCGACTCCACCGGGATCATCGGTCACGTACAGGCCGGGGATTCCGACGCCACCGGCAACTCGCGTCACCTGCATCACTTGGTTTAACACCGTCGCCGGTTTTTCAACGCCTGAATCCCCCCCGTGACCACGTGCTTCGAACCCCACGCAATCGACTGCGCAGTCAACTTCGGGAACGCCCAGTTTTTGTTCGATCATGTCCGGCAGTGCGGCATCGGTTCTTAAGTCCACCGTTTCACAGCCAAACGATCTCGCTTGAGCGAGTCGTTCTTCGATCATGTCGCCAACCACGACGACTGCAGCACCTAACAGTTGAGCAGCGTGGGCACAGGCCAGCCCGACCGGGCCTGCACCGGCGACATAAACAGTGCTTCCGGTGGTGACGCCCGCGGTGTAGGCACCGTGATAACCCGTCGGAAAGATATCCGACAACATTGTCAGATCGCGGATCTTTGCCAGGGCTTGGTCACGATCGGGAAATGCCAGCAGATTCCAATCGGCATAGGGCACCATGACATAACGAGCTTGGCCGCCAATCCAACCGCCCATGTCGACGTAACCGTAGGCCGCACCGGGGCGGTCGGGGTTGACGTTTTCACATACGCCTGTGTCACCCTCTTTGCAACAACGGCAACGCCCACAAGCGATGTTGAACGGGACGCTACAAATGTCGCCCTTTTTGATGAACTCGACATCACGACCGACTTCAACGACTTCACCCGTGATTTCGTGCCCGAGCACCATGCCCGCAGGTGCGGTGGTGCGTCCGCGAACCATGTGTTGATCCGAGCCGCAGATGTTTGTGGAGATCACCTTCAGGATGACACCGTGATGACACTGCCTCGATTTGCCTCGGTAATTCAACTCGAGTTTCGGGTCGTCGATCGATTGAACGTCAACTTTGCCGGAACCCTGATAAACAACACCCTTGTTATCTGACATAAGATCACGCCTATTGAGACTTGCGGGGAGAGAGCGGCGACCCACTAGCGTGGAATACAACGCCACAGAACCACCCGTAAGTCTAGCAGATCCGCCGCAAGCATTTGGCGACCGCGAGAAACACGCAGTCACGACATCATGCCACGCGCGGATCAGCCGGTGGTGAAGAAGCTGATCACGGGCTAGCTTAGCACCGCGGCAAAAAAACGCGGGTGGCGATATCGGCGGCCCAGGTAATTTGAGGCAATTACGAAGCCTAGGTAGCTAGGCTTCGGTGCTACATTTAGGTGCCTGGCACCGATTGAAAAGCGACCGCCTAGCTCAGCACCGCGGCAAAAACCCGCGGTGGCGATATCGGCGACCCAGGCAATTTGAGGCAAATACGAAGCCTAGGCAGCTAGGCTTAGGTGCCAGATTTAGGTGCCTGGCACCAATTGAAAAGCGTGGAATATCGGTGGGTGGCACCAATTGAGATGGGGCAAATTTAGGTGGGTGGCACCAATTGGGATGGGACACCAGCCACAAAATTTCCGCGTCACCTTTTGTGCGAGACTACGGCTTTTGAGCGGTTCGCTCGACGCCGTCGACCAATTTTTCGGTCATCCGCGATCGGTATTCCATCAAGCTGTTCGCTCCTTGGAAACCGACAACCGTCTCGTCCCAATCCAGCTGCTTGCTGAGCATGCGGCCGTTGTCGATGTCAAAGCGGATCGTGCCGTTGCTGAGCTGTTGCACGACTTGAGCTCGCACCGATTCTTCGGTGATCGGCGTTAACGGCTCGCTGCGTAGCGATAGAGTGGCCACGCCGGTTTGGACTTTTTCGAGCGTGTAACGCTCGCGAATTTTAATGACTTTGACTTCGCCGTTGTCCAGCCGTGCTTTGACTTCGTGCGGCACCGACCACGAATCGCCAATCGCAAGCGGTTCCTCAGGCAACTGCAGCGTCAATGTCCCCATTCCCAACGAAGCTTTGGTTCCACCGTGATTTTCACGTTTGATTTCGATGCCTCGCGAATCGAACGTCAACGTCGATAGTTTTTTGCCAATCTGTTCGGACACCCGACCAAAGATCGCAGGCGGTTCTTCTTTGGACATGCTGTCCCATCGAACTTCTTCTTGTTCGCCTTGTTGCTGTGTCATTTCCACCGAGTCGACGATGTGGTCAATGGTGGCTTCGCCGTTGGGATCAGCTTCCAATACGTCCCAGTGTCGTTGGCTGATGGTGTGAACCGTCGAAATTTCTTCGGCACCGCGGATCCGTGTTTTCGTTTTAGCCGCGTGGGTGACTTCGTAATGCAGCTTTTCACCCGTCTTTAGCGAATAACGCAGCGTGTATCGCTCAAGCACACTTTTGCCGTCCGTGGCGGGGTCGGCCGCATGCGAAACGACGGTGTTGATCCCACATGCAACGGCTAAGAATGTCACAGCAGCCAAGAAAACGTTTCGATACACAGTCAGAGTCTCCATCCTCTAGAAAGTCGGGCTAGTCGGACGCTGCGTTTCACGCCCTCGCACAGGTTCTCAGAACCCGGTTTTGAATGCAATACAGATTTCTACAAGCGTTTGGCAGCAAATACGTCAACCTCGGATCCACGCCGATCGCGCCATCCTGCAACGCGCTCGTGCTACCGCTGGTAGATCGGCAGATAGTGATAACGCACACTTAAACTGAGCACCGCCAGCGACGTGGCGTAGACGCTGCCGTAATTATGCTCTTCGCGTTGGGGCTGCCACGCTCCGGTTTGATGCTGAGCGCCCAACAATAGATCGGATACCAGCTTCGCGGCCGTTTCCGCATGTTTGCCGCCGAATTGGTGCATGCCTTGCGAATAATAATAGATGCCGTAATAGAAGTAGCGTTCGTGAAGTTGAGGTGGATCTTCGAGCAACCAATCGGCGGCGCCCGCGACCATTGGCGAATCGTATAATCCGCACACCTGCATCGCCAGCAACCCCGCTGCGGTCATCGTAAAGGTCGCTTGGTGCGTCCCCGGAGTGTAGCTAAATCCGCTGACCTCCACATTGCTGCCCCGCGGTTTACGCGGCGATGTGTAAGAGGCTTTCAAGTATTTGACCGCCTGATCGATCGCCTCGCCAGGAACATCCATGCCATCATTTTTGGCAGATCGCAGTGCCATCAATTGCCAAACCGATGCACTCAGATCGGAATCAGAACTTCGTGGTTCGTAACGCCACCCGCCCTGATGCAATTCAGGCTTACGCACTTTCTGGGCCGCCAAAATCAACTGGATCGCGGGCACCAACGCCTGATGGATGCGTTCGTTTTGCTCGACGGTCGCGCCCATCCCAAGCACCTCGGTCAACATCAACGTGATGATGCCGTGTCCATACATGCGGGACCCGTCACTTTTGCCAAAGTATCCGTTGTCGTCCTGGTGTCGAGGCGTCAACACAAAGTCAATGGCACGCTGCATCACTCGGCCCAATTCCGAGTGGTCTCCTGGTTGAGTCCCGATGGACGCCATGGCCATGATCGCAAGCGATGTCATCGTGACATGGTGATTGCGATCGGCCAATGCACCGCTTTCACGCTGGGTTCCCGCCAGATACTCGACCGCTTTGCGGACGGCGCGATCGACTTCGTCGGGGATGTAAAGCGTTTGCAACGAATCGTCAGCGATCGCCGCTGGGGTGACGGCGGTCGTCGCGGTTGACAAGCAGGCTGCGGCGACCAACTGCTGTAAAACGCTTCGGCGATTGAGTGTGATTGAATTCATCTGATCATTTCGATGTGGTCATGAGCGTTTTTTTTAGCAACAAAACTTTTCAAGCTTGCGTCAACCCAGCTACCTCGCCCTGAAACTAGCCGCGTTCGCGTGACGCCGCGATCACGGTTGTTCGGCGGCTCGACGTGCAACGGCTTGGAAATAAGCTTCGATTTGTTGCTGGTATTCGAGGGCTCCCAAATTGGATTCGGTCTCATTGGCGTCATCGGTTCTTCGTTCGCGAAGTTGCCCCCACTGGGATCCTTTGCGGTTTTCCTGCTTGGCATCGATCGACTCGCTGTCGGCGATTCCCTCGGACGACGATGTACTGATTGTGCTAGTAGACGATTGAGCCATCGATTGCGAGGAAGATTCGGCCGGGTTACCCTGCTGTGCTGCATTGACTTGGCTCTGACGCTGTTTTGCCATTCGCTGAGCCTGCTGCTGCATTGCCGCCGCGAGCGTCGGTGAAGCCTGCCCCGCGGTTTGCCCCTGTTGTTGTCCTGGTTTGCTCGGGGACGCGGCTTGAGCGGATTCCTCCGATTTGCCTTGATCACCAGCTTGCCCTTGTTCCGGTTGCGATTCACCCGCTGGCGTGCCCAGCCCTTCGCCTGCGTTTTGTCCCGACGAATCTGCCAATGCTTGGTCCAAGTCGTCGAGCGTTTGGGCCAGTTGTCGCGCTCGTGCTGTGGGCGTATTGGCAGCGGGAGCTGGAGCTGCCGGCGATTGCGCGGCCGGTGATTGGGGGGCGGGAGATTGATTTTCAGACGTTGCGGACTCGGGCAGCGACTGCGGTGGTGATGCGTTCGACGGCGGAGATGTTTGAGCGGACGAATCGTCGGGCATCGCCTGCGCTAGTAATTCGGACAACTGATCGGCCTCGGCCTGAATCTTCTCGGTTGCCTCGGCGACCTGTTGGTTCGCTTGAACGGATTTTGTCTGGTCGTCGCGAGCTTGTGCAAGCGATTGCTGAGCCGCTTCGGAACTTGCGACCGCATTTTCTTTAACGGAATTAGCGGCTTCACTTAGTTTCTCAGCAACCGAATCCTTGCCGAGACGTTCTTCGTGTCTCGCAGCGCGATCCAGAAACGCCGCTGCGGTTTCGGTTTGCTTGGTGATTGCCGATTGATTGGCGATCGCGTGCTCAGCGGCCTGTTTCGCAGCACGCAGCGACTCGGGCGTACCCGATTGCTTGGCAATTTCATCAAGTGCTTTTTCGATTTGCGCCAGCTCGGATTTCGCTTTGGCCGCCATTTCCGCTGCGAGCTGGGCTCCAGGATTGGCTTTGTCGAGCGATTCGGTTTTTTCGGACTGTGCTTCCTTTCGAGTCTTTTCAGCAGCGTTCTTCTTGTCCTTGGCAAACTGCTTCGATTCGCGGGCTGCAGCTTCGGCCGTCTTGGCTAATTGGATCCTTTCTTCGGCTCGCTCGAGCTCTTGTTGCCGCCATGTTTCGTCTGGCTTCTGCTTCAACCTCTTTTCAATATCACTTTTTTGCCGCTCGGCACTTTTGGCTTCCCGCTGAGCTTGCGTAATCCGGCTGTCGGCAGCCCTTTCAAAATTGTCCCAACGTTTGCGTTCATTTTCCGCATTCTGGCTACGTCGATTACGTGATTCGCGTTGCAGGTGATTGGCGTTTTGTTCCAGCGACTGCCGTTGTTTTTCACTTTGGGTGATCGATTCAGACGCGGCGGCATCGGCTTGCTGTTTCAACTGCTGCATCGCCTCGCTGGCGGATTGCATCGCTGCTTTGGCTTGGTCTGCCACCTGGTTCACTTCGGACATCAACGCTTCGCCATTGCTGCTGTCCCGCACTGCCTGAGCTGCTTCTTGCAACTGGGCACGTCGCTCCGTGATCTCTTTTTTCAAATCTTGTTGTTGTCCAAGGTTTGCCGCTCGTTCAGCCTGATACAGCATCGCATCGCGTACCGTGTCGATTTTTTCGGCAACCTCGTTCAACTCCTGTCGCATTCGCTGTTTTTGTTCTTGAATTTTGGGATCGCTGCGTTCCAGGCTCTTATTGATTTCACGTTCCGCCTGTGCGGCTTGGTCCAGCGATGCGGCTGCGGTTTCCGCGGCGTTAGCAGCAATGTCGGACAGCTCGTCCTGCATCAGTTCGTTGCGTCGCAGTTCCTGTTCGAGTTGCCGCATCAATTCTTCGGGGGATTGATTGGCGGCATTGGCCATCGCCTCGGCTTGATCGAATTGTTGTTGCAAGTCTGCGGTCTGCTGCAGTTCGCTCTCGGCCTGGCGCAATTCCTCTCTCGACTGCGAAACGTCTTCGCCCGCGTCGGCTCGCTCGAAATGTTCAGCAGTTTGCTCGAGAGCTTCTTTCAAATCTTTGAGAGAATCGGCAGCGTCTTGGAGTAACGCGTCACGCGGTTTTGCTGCGGGCGTGGATGTCGCAGCGTCCATTTGTTGTTGAGCTCGTTTAAGCGAGTCGGCGATTTGCGCAGCCGCTGCATCAGCGTCTTGCGCCAATTCACGCTGCGAGGCGTCGGTCATGTCGGCGTTGTTTGCATGATCGGCGAGTCGCTGCAATGTTTCGGTTGCGGCTTGCTCGGCTGTTTCTTGCTGCTTGTCAAGCTGCTTTGCCGTTTCCGATGACGCGTCCTCGCGTTGTTGAGTCCGCTGTTCCGCCTCGGCGGCTTTCGTTGCAGCCAGACGAGCTTGTTCGGCAAGCGTGGGGACGTACCGGAGGATCACCTGTCTAGCTTCGTCGACCAATGGCGTCAGCGGCTGCACTGCAGCGTCAAGCTTGGACGTTGCAGTTCGCAAGAAAGCGGATGCCGAGACGAGTGATTCTTCTTCCCATCGACGTGGACGGATCCGTTCGGCGGCTTGGTGGATCGCACCGCCGTAACGCGACTGGTCAATCGCATCGGTGACCGTCGACGGAACACCGGCTGAACGTAGCGAGTGCACCGTTTTTTCCATTTCGTACATGAAGCGTTCAATCCACAGCGGATGTTCCAATCTCGCCTCGGCGTACTGGTCCAGGCGGTTTTCCGCTAGTTGCAACGCCGTAAGCTCGGTCTGCAGTGTCGATACCTGATGTGCGGCGCTGATCACCGAGAACGCTTTGGATACCGTCTCATAGACTTCCGAAATTGCCTCTTCGCGATAGTCACGGTAGCCGTCTGCGCTGACATTTTTGACGGCACGAGCGAACAGGTTTATGTCCGAGGCATAACTCAGATCCACAATCGGTCGCGCACGGTGCAGCGATTCTTCCAGCTCAATTCGTGCAGTCAGGTCCGCCATTGCCGCGTCGTAGGCTGATTCGCTCTGTTTCAGCTGACGATTTAGCTCAGCGGCCTCGTTTGCGTCGTCGATTTCGTCAAGTTTTTTCGACAAGGATTCGACTTGCTCTCCGTCCTTGTTTGCTTGTCGCAGAATGTCATGCGGTTTGCGGCGTTGTGCATTCAATTCGCTAAGCAGGTTTTTCAATCGGCCTTCGAGTTGTTGATCAATCACATTGCTGGTGACTTGCGACGACAGCTCGCTGGCATATCGCTGCATCAAAGATCGCAGATTGGCGTGCCCTGGTGGATCGTCGATGGTGCTGCGATGCCGGAATTGCCAACTACTGGAGAATTCGTTCCATTTTCGCAAGTGGCGATGATGGGATTCGGGAATCAGGTCACTGTGAGTTGCGATCAATGCGTCGATTGTCTTCATGCGAGCGATCGCGACATTGACGTACCGTTCATACAATTCAATCGGTACGCTGGCATTCGGATCTGCGATCGGCTGAACACTGCGCAGCAGCGCTGCGGCGTCGGTCAGAACGCCGACGTCCATGTGATGGGCAAGGAACGAACGTGCAAATTCTTCGACTCGCGAAACTTCGTTGCGTGTACTAGCAAGACGGTTGTCCAATCGCTTGACGACATCGCGATCAAAGCTTTTGTCTCCCTCGAGGATCGCCGATTCTTCTCCGTGAGGTGTTACGATCAATTCGATTTTGGATTCTAAATCAATCACCGCCAAGCCGATTTGTTCTAAGCCAGCGGCTTCGACCGGATCGTCACAAAGCGGCAGCACGGTCATGATTCGTTGGATCAACGGTTCGGCGGCATCGGACAACAATGACGCATCGTTTTGCAAATCTTGTAGCTTCGATTGATCCAACCCGCTCGCGTCCTTATCGGGCAGCCATTCCCGATACTGATCGATCAGCGAATAGGCATCGGATGTCCAATCGACCGTTTCACTGACCACATCACTCAAGCGAGTTAAGTGGTCTTGCCGTGACTGTGTAAAGCCTTCGTCGACTATCAATACCTCGATCAATCTCGATTCGCCTCGTTGTCCTTTGCGGTCGACGGCGACAACCCGCATATGGATGATGTCGCTGCTGGCCAACGTCGTTGATTGGGCGGGCGAGTTGTTACGATGCATCAGATCCCAGTCCCACGCGGGGGCCGATTTCGTTTGCGGTGAGTCGACGGCAATCGAAAACTGATCGGGGATCGACGCATTGACCTGGAACTCGAGGAAAATGTCATCCACCGGCACGTCGTCCTCGATTGATGCGGACAGCGACAGCACGTCTAGCGGTGACGCCAACATGTTGGTTCTTGTCCCTTCACTCCAACGGACCACCGGGGGAGTGTCCGGAATCGGAACGATCGTGTACTGCGGACTGAAAGGATTATTGAGTTCCGAGTCGATGCCGATTGCGTCGACTTGGTAATTTCCAGCTGTTTTAATGGGCAGCGAAACGGTGAACGATGTCGGATCGTTCTCACGCGGTTGCAACGGCAACGCCACACCTCGGGTCCCATATCGCAGCGTCGCATCGCGAACCGGTTGATCAAATTGAATCGTCAAGTGCGCGGTCGTACCGGCCAAGGCCGTCAAATCGCCATGGTCGGATGTCTCGGTCAACTCAGCAAGCTGCGAATACTTGGGGAATTCGTACCGTTTTTCAAACGATACCACGCGAGGACGAGGCAGTGGTGTCAGGGTATGCCAAAGCGTGACGGCGTCTCCCGCCAGCACGCGGTACTGAACCGGGGTTGTCTTGATCGAAAGATTGGCGGCGAAAACGCTCACAGCAGCCTCGGGTGGCCCCATTGCATCCGACGTGGTGGAGGAATCAACCGAATTCGGATTCAGTAGTGGGGCACGCGACAACATCGTCGATTCGAACGTCTCGCCCTGGACCATCCACTGGATGATGACTTCCTCCGTGTCCCGTTGCCGATCGTTTACGTTGGCGGGTGACTCCGACGTGGAATGCGGCCAAACGACCTCGACGACGACGGCGACCGCATCCCCTTCGGCGACATTGCGAGTCGCCGGGGTGGGTTCGACGATCGTGATTTTGATATCCGAAGCACGCTGAATCGACGCCATCGGCAACATCGCACGCGCCATGCGGCGGCCGAACTGCAGCGACGGGATCAGCGCCAACAAAACACAAATCGCCAGCACCACCGATCCTGCGATCAACCATTTGCGAATCATCGCAATCGGCAGCAGACCCGAGATGTCGACTTTCTGTAGCCGGCGTCCAACGGAGTTTTGTAAGCGGTTCTGCAGCTCAACCGATCCATTGGCAAACCGTGGATCAGCCAGTTCCACTGCGGAAAGCAGGTCATCGCGGACGCGTGGCGCGGTCGATTCAAGCTGACGAGCGAGTTCTTGAGGATCTTGGTGTCGAAGATGGCGCAAACCGAAAAACCACAGCACGCCCACCGTCGTTGCGTAGGCAGCCAAACTGAGGGTCATTCGCAACGAATCGGGCAGCAGCCAAAGGTGATCCGCCAACGCGACGACAATCAGTGTGCCAAAAAACGCGAGAACTGCGATTGCGGCACATCGCAACCCGATCAACCAACGACGCCGACGCGCGAACGACTGCAGTGCCGAGGCGGTCGCGGGATCAAGTTTCAAATGGTCTAACAAAGAAGAGTCTGCTGCGGACATCGTTTACACCAACCCTGCTCGTTTGCGCAACAACCATTCGGCAGTCAACAACGCGATGACCACCCAAAACCAATAGAACGACTGCCAAATCAAAACATCCGACTCAATGATCGAACCACTCGACAACGGTTTGAGTTGCTCGAGTAATTTGTCGGCCGAGGATTCATGGAAATAGCTGCCCTTGCCGGCCTGGGCGATTTGCATCAGTGCGTTTTTATCAAGTCCGACGCGGCGAAGTTCGGCGTGATTCGGTGTTCCTACCCAAATGGGCGTTGTGGCTTGAAGTGCGGTCGAATCAAAACCGCTTGCACGAATTCGCACTTCGTATGCACCGGGTTCGAGCGGCTGCGTCTCGCCTTGATAGGTGCCTCGCGACGGATCGTCGATCGACAATGCGACTGTTGCGACGACCCGATCATCGTTAACCAACAAGGCATCGACGGTGGCATCGCCAAGCGGTTTTCCCGTGGGGCCTTGCAGGCGGACGCGAATTAGGGACGAATCCCCCACAGCGTATTCCACTCGATCCGTGCCGAGTGAGACGAAGGAATCGCTTGCCGAGTAGGGCGGCTGCATCACGGCGCTGAGCACTTGGTTCCAGAACCGCGCATGCAGTTCGTCGGCCAATTTGTAACGCCATCGCCATGATTGGTCCGATGAGAAATAGAAAACCCGACCGGCACCGAACAAGCGAGTCACAAGCCATGGTGTCGATTCGCCGCTGGAACCCGTTGTGTTAGCCCAGACTTCGGCGCCGGCTTGAGGTTCCACTTGGTTGACATATTGCGGCTGGGGTAACCGCGACCACATCTCACTAACACTCGTGATGTCCGAGTTGTCACTTTGTCGCAGTAGCATCATCGGTTGTTCGCCGCCGGTCACCGTAGGCACAATCTTGGCACCATCGATTACAGCATCGGCCCCCGAGTACTTGACCGGAATCAGATCGGACAAATAGGTGTCAACCAATTTGCGAACGCGTTGGTAACGACCGTCCACGACGATCAGCCCGCCACCACGGCTTACGAATTGACGCAGCAGCGCGGCATCGGCATGTTTAAATTGGTCGGCCGGTACTTCCCCAAGGATGATTGCATCGTATTGCGAGATCGCTTCGGCATCCGCCGGAAACTGCCCCGGTTCACTGCCTCGCGTTACGTTGGGGATGTCGGTTCCGGGGCCATATAGCACCGTGTCCACTCGCCAAGCGGGGTCGCGATGAAACAGATTGCGAAGGTAACGTGTTTCCCAGCGGCTCGATCCATCGAGAATCAGCAGACGGCGATCACGCACCGAGGCGGCCACTCGAAATGGCATCGAATCGTTCTCCGTCATCATCTTACCAGCGGCTGTCGAATCGATTTCGACAGCCCCGGGGCTCACTCCACCGTCGACCACGGCCCGCAAATCAAGCGCCACCGCATCTCGGCTGACGCCACGCACGGTCGCTTGTTGAGTGGCCTCGACCAACGGTTCGACACCAAAGTCGTACGGGACTTCAAACTCTCCGTCGGCATCCGGGGTGATTGTGTGTTGCCACACGATTTTGTTCTGGTGTTCGATTCGCAACCCCAGCGGTTTGCCCGTCATTCCAAACTGCTTAACGATGATCTTTCCGGAAAGCCGGCCATCGGCAGCAACCGAATCGGGCCGTATCACCTGAGCAATGCCGACGTCGACAGGCTCGTCCTCGGAACCCATGCCAAGCGTCATCACTTGAGTAGCCGACGATGCGATTCGTCGTGCCGCGTCCACCGGCGATGGACCTAAGTTGTGGCGACCCTCGCTGATGATGACGATTGCCGATCGCACCCGGGGTGATCCCGAGTCCTGTTCGTCGTCGGGTGACTCGTCTTGGTTGGCACGCGGCGTGTTGTTGACGGGGGCGTTCGCAGTGGCGTCCAGCGGTGATTGGACACCAGCAGACTCGACATCGACGATCGCGGCCGATACCGCGGACGCCAAATTGGTGCGGCGGTCCTCGGCAATCAGTTGCAGTGACGTTTCGAGCGTCCTTTCGTCACGGTTAGTCCACAGCGGCACCGGAGCCGCGGCACCGAAGCCGATGACTTCGATGTCGTGCGTTTCGCTTAGTTGGTCGACCAAACCCAGATGCTCCGGGGTCCCCACCAACAGCCGCGTGGCTCGGCGTATGCGAGATTCCGATGCATCCGATCCCGTGCTGTCGGTCATCGACATACTGGCCGATGTGTCGATAGCGAACGTGACTTTTCCCAACGTGCCGATCTCTTGGCGGCGATGCCAAACAGGGCCGGCAAGAATAAAGATCACCAATGCAACCGCGGCGGCTCGTAATGCGGGCAATAGATACGAATACGGACTCGCCATCGTGCGGGTTTCGCGAGCGTAATACCACATCACTGCAAACGCAGCCACGAGTGCAATCGCCAGCACCACGCCGCCTGGCAAATCACCCGCAAAACGGATCGTTGGCATGAACTCCATTACGCGATGCTCCCTTGGTTTTTGTGCACGATTTGTTGCTGCACTACCATCTCCAATATCATCGCCAACAAAAGTGCGAACAGGAACCAACGCCAAATTTCACGGCCATACCGCCGGTTTTGTTCCGACGTTACGATCGAATCAAGATCGGTGTGTACGGTCGCACCGATCATCTCGGCCGCTGCGGCGATCCGTTCCGGTTCGGTGTCGCGCAACTGCGATTCTTCGGGCGGAACCTCGGCGACTCGGACGGTTGACGTCACGACACGCTCGCCATCAGCTTGAGGAAGAATCTGGCGAAAACGATACACGCCCGCTTGCCGTGTCTGGGCCCATACCAGTTCGGCCGCGTCTTCCTCGCTCCACTCCGGCGGCAGCGGTATCGTCGTTTCGCCGGAATGAGGCGGCTGGACCGTGAAAATCGGCGGCTCCCGGTCCGAGTTCTCTGCAACTTCAGCTGCGGATTTCTCGGCCTTCGAATCGGTCCGTTTGTTTTTTGATTCCGATGATGCGGGTTCGGTCGTCTCGTCATCGTCTTGCCGGAATTCGTCCAACGAGACGATCATCGGCTCGCCAGTGATCACGGTCGTGGCTCGCCCGCTGCCGATCAAATCGAGTGCCAATTGTTGCATCATCGGCACGTAGGTGCGTCGCAATGGGAGCGAGGTCCAGGAATCATCCGCAGGAATCGCGAATTGGACGACACGTCCTCGGCCGCGTTGTGCCGACACGACAAGCGGATCGCCATTGGACATCGACAATAGCACGATCGAATCGGAGTCCGTCGTGGAATCCGCGTCGCCGCGATCGCGGTCCTCATTCGACGTTGTGCGTGGATTCAGTTTGCGATACGCAAAAACGTCCACGCCCGAGAGCGGCCGTGGGTCGCCGGGGGCGAGTCGCGACCAAGGAGTGTATTGCGAATTTAAGCTGCCGATTCGCATCGGGGTTTCACCGTCCTTGTCGGTGTTTCCGACGACGGCGTCCAATTCCGCGGGAAGCGGCATCACACCGTTGCCTCGATTCCACGATTTGGCGTAACCGGCATCGCTCAGGTTCGCTCCGTCGAACAAGATCAGCGATCCACCGCTGTAGACAAAATCTGCAATCTTGATTTGTTGTTCGTCGCTGAGTGTGGCAACATTAGCCAACACCAAGATGTTGGGTGGTTGCTCGCTGATTCGCTTTAGCAGTTCGGATGGGGTGATCACGGAGGCGCGGACCGCGTCGATTTGATCTTGCTGGGCAAAGGCAAAGGGACTCAAGGCGATTGCCAAAAAGTCGGTTTCGCCTTCGAGCGGTTCTTTCCCCGGTTGGCCATCGACCAACAGGACATCGATCTCGCGAATCACTTCGACCGCCACGCTGCGGCGATTGTCTTCGAGGAGCGCGTCGGGATGCTCGACCGTCACCGCGATTTCATGGATCCCCGACGTGGATAACGCCGTCGTATGTTTGATCGTGGACGTGGAACGCGCCGCGACCGAGACCAAGCCCGATTCAGCATTGATGCCATCAATTGACCAAGTGACTCTAGCATCGTTGGCCGCTTTATCGCTGGCGTTACGAATTCGGGCCGTAAACGATGTGCGACGATCCGGGACCAACGCCGGCGACATGGTCTCAATTGAATCGACCGACAAGTTCGATTGAGCGTTCAGCATTCCGCCGACATTCAAGAAATGAATCGCCGGTCGTTCGAGATCGCTTGGCGATGCCTGCATCAGCGTCTTCAATCCCTCGAGCGATGCGTCGTTGACGTTGCAGCTTTGGAAATCGGAAACGATTAAGACTTGGCGTTCTAGATGCGAACCGTTGTCGGCGGCAGCAATTCCCGCACGAACGAGCTTGGCAAGATCAAACGGCCCCGCCGAAGCGGTTAATCGGCGAAGTCGATCGCGAGCATCATCACGGCCCATCGTTTCGTGGCCAACAGTTGAGGCGACGGAGTGGACTTCACTGGCAGGCATCCAGATGATCTCGTCTCGCCGTGACATTTTAGCCAAATAATCGCCGAGTTCGTTTTTGATTCGATCGACGTTCGAGACTCCTGTATCGTCGCGAGCCGCCATGCTGAGCGAATCATCGATGATCATCACGATGGTTTGTGGGGTATCGCCCGGCAGCGCACGGCAACCGGTCAACAGCGGTAGCGACAAACAAAACGCCAACAAGATCGGCAGCAAACAACGCAGAAGCAGCAGCAACAAATGCATCCACTGGATTCGTCGCCGATTGATTCGGACCACCGGTTCCAATAGGTGCATCGCACCCCACTGGATCGTTTTAAACTTGCTGCGGTATAGCAAGTGGATCGCCAGCGGAATCGTAAATGCAAGTGCACCAAAGGCGAGCAGCCCGTTTAGAAACATCATGACATTTGCCTCCGCAGGGCAACATATTGATGTAGCGCGTCGTCATAGGATTGATCGGTGCGGATGTTGACCAAGTCGACTCGATGACGGCGACAAATATCACGCAAATGGCTGTTATGTTTTTCGAGCCGATCGAGGTAGGCCTTGCGAATCGAAACCGCGTCGACAGTTTGATCGTCGGCCCGTTCTTCGAGGTCGTGAAATTGAACACGTCCTGTGAACGGGAAATCAACCTCGTCCGGATCCAGGATGTGAAAGAAGATGACTTCATGTTTACGCGAGCGGATTTGTGCCAGCGATCGGTTCAGTGAATCGAGGTCCCCCATCGCGTCGGATAAAATGACAACCAAACCACGTCGTCCGAGCTTCGGAACCAACATGCTGATGGCGCCGCCAAGATCGGTTTCGAGCCCCGGCGGTGGCCCGCTGAGCGCCTCGATCACCAACCGCAGATGCGATGGGCGACCGCGAGTCGGAACCATCGTTCGTGGACGATCGTCAAACGTGATGACACCTGCGGCGTCCTGTTGCGCCAGCATCAAATAGGCCAACGAAGCCCCCAGCCGCTGAGCGTATTCGTCCTTACTAAGGCCGCCGGATCGCTCGCCGCGATACATCATCGACCCGCTGCGGTCGACCACCAAGGTGCATCGCAGGTTGGTTTCTTCTTCGTATTCGCGGATGTAAAGCCGATCGCTTTTACCAAACGCTTTCCAGTCAATGTTTTTTAGTTCGTCCCCGGGGACGTATTGCCGATGTTCTTTGAATTCGACACTGAACCCTTTATGCGGTGAGCGGTGCCGTCCAGAGCAAAACCCCTCGACGATTTGTCGTGCCAACAATTGCAGGGCCGCGACGCGTGAGAGTTCGCGAGGGGTGACGAGATCCAGGATTCGCATGGAGGATGAAACCAGTGGGGTGGGAACTCGGGATCGAGGCGAGCTTTGATTCAACTTCAGCACGTCAACGTTAACTTGTCGACAGCGACCGGGGGGCAGTCTCGGGTGACGACACACCCGAAACAGGCGATTTATTGGCAATCCCGCCCCATTATATACTGGATCGCGTGGCAGGATGCGCCCTGTGATTGATTGCATTTTAGCCTACCCGTATGGTGAGGTAGGCGTTACTGTAAACCTTGCCCCGCTTGTGGTTCTATTCGATCTCCTTTTTCCACGTCGCTCACTCTCATGCTGCAGAAAAAACGCGTTGCGTTGATGATCGAAACTTCCACAATTTACGGGCGGGAATTGCTGAAAGGAGTCATTCGGTTTCGTCAAACGCACCATGATTGGTCGATCTTTCTCGAGCAGCGTGACCTGACTGCCAAACCGCCAGCATGGCTGGCCGATTGGAAGGGAAACGGGATTATTTCGCGTGTGACAACACCCGAGTTTGCCAAGGCAGTCCGCAAAAGCGGCATTCCAATCGTCGAATTGACCGACCGTGGTCAAGATTATGGGTTTCCGGTGATTCGTAGCGATGACGACGAAATCGCTCGCTTGGCGGCAGAGCATTTGATCGAACGCGGCTTCCAAAATTTTGCCTACTGCGGTTTCCAGCACGAAGAGTGGTCGACGCGGCGGGAAACCTCATTCGCACGTTACGTGGCCCAGCCAGGGAAGGAATGCGGGATCTATCGCTCGGTGTGGCAAGGCCCTGACGCTAGATCGGCCGAAGATGAGCGAACCGAACTCGTTCGCTGGCTTCAAAGTTTGCCACTGCCGGTGGGGATCTATTGTTGCAGCGACGTCCGTGGACAACAGGTACTCGAAGCGTGTACGCAAGCTGAGTTGGTGATCCCCGAAGAAGTCGCGGTGATTGGAACCGACAACGACAGCGTGATTTGCGAATTGTGTGATCCATCGATGACCAGCGTGATTCCCAACGCGGAAGAGACGGGATTCCAGGCCGCTAGTTTGTTGTCGCGATTGATGGAAGGCGAAAAGCCCGATGAGCTGTTGCACGTGATCCGGCCGCTGGGAATCGAGGTTCGTCAATCATCCGATATCGTTGCGATCGATGACCCGTCAATCGCGACCGCACTTTCTTATATCCGCGAAAATGCCTGCAACGGGATCACGGTCCAAGATGTGATTGCTCACTCGGGACTGTCGCGTAGTACGTTGGAACGGCAGCTTCGAAAACTGCTCAGTCGGTCGCCTCAGCAAGAAATCCGGCACGTCCAAATCAAGCGGGCTCGTCAATTGTTGACGGAGACCGATTTGCCGATGGACCGGATCGCGGCGCTTTGTGGATTCGATCACCCCGAATACATGCACGTCGTGTTCCGCCGCGAAACCAATATGACGCCGGGGCAATACCGGCGGAATTTGCGAGCGGCAAAATAGTTAGGGGACGCAGACGAGTTTTTTCTCTAGAGTCGTTCCGCAATCACTATTGCACGATCTAGTTCACAACCAATTTGTTTTCCAATCACCCTGAATTCGAAACGAGTTTTCCCAAAACATGTCTGTCAATATCCAAGCGGTCTACACGGGCAATCTCGGCGTACGCGCAACGCACGGGCCGAGCGGCAATCAGCTGACCACCGATGCGCCTGTGGACAACGGTGGGCAAGGAACCAGTTTTTCACCGACCGATCTGGTTGCCACGGCACTGGGCAGCTGTGTGTTGACGATCCTGGGGCTTGTCTCGCAGCGGCACGATACCGATTTGACGGGGACAAAGGTCAGCGTCACCAAAGAAATGGTGGCACAACCGGTTCGCCGCATCGGACGACTCGAAACCATCGTCACCGTACCCGCGGGATTGGTAAACGATGCGGCGATGCGTGATCGATTGGAAGCGGCTGCTAGAAAGTGTCCTGTGCACCAAAGTTTGCATCCCGACATCGATGCGCCAATCACGTTCGTTTACGAGTGAGGTCGCTCACGTGCTGGGCTTGGGCCGCACCGCTGTTCCGGGGGTCAACGAGTCGCTTGGATAGACGATGACCGCGTCACTGACATTCAATCCCTCGACGATTTGCGTCTGCGATTCGTTTTGCACTCCGATTTCGACAGCCTGAAGATTCGCCTTGCCATCGACAATGGTCAACACATGCCATTTCCGCTGGTGGCGAAAGAGTGCACTGTTGGGGATCAGCAAGACATCCGCGAGCTCGTTGACGACGATGCGTGTTTCAACTCGGTAGCCGTCACCGAGTGACGCGATGCGACCCGGCGATTCGTTAAAGTCAGCGATCACGTTGACACGCTGTTCTTCCACCCCGAGTGATGAGACTTTGGTAAACGCCCCCGGTTCAATGACTCGCACATAACCGTTCAGCGGCGATTCGCCGCCCCAATGTTCGATGGTCAATTTTGCGCCGGGTTTAATTCGTACCGCGTCAGTGGACAACACATCGATTTCGATTTCCAGGTTGCGTGGATCGCCCAATTCGATCAACGGTGTTCCCACTGGGACCACCGCGGAGCTTTGTTGTATCACGCGAAGCACGCGGCCGTTGATGGGGGACATGATTTCAAACGGTTCCACTGCGGTGTCGTCATTCGCGTCGGCAAACTGCTCGACCGCCGCTTCGGCCATTGCCAACTCAAAACTCGCGATTTCCACGTCAAAGCGTGCTGTTTTGATCGCTTGGGTGCTCGCGAGTTTCTCGGTTTTTGCGATGTCAAATTCGCTCTGCGAGACCGCGTTGGAGGGACGCAGACGTTCGGCGCGGTCAAAGATGGTGGACGCCAATTCGTTGTTGATCACGGCTTGGGCGCTTGCCGATTCAGCACGCTGCAGTGCCGCTCGCGCCGCCTGGACTCGGGCTTTTGCCTCAGCTTGTGCCCGTGCATCTAGAAACGCAGGCACGCTGGGCAAGATCACCGCCAACAGCGTGTCTTCGCTGCAATGGTCACCAGGATCGAGTTCGATGCGGGAAACGCGGCCCATCACCGGAGCCGACACGACGTATTTCTCACGAATGCGAGTCTTGCCGTCCTCTTGTACGGTGACCTGCAAGGTTCCGATCGATGCGGTCGCCGAATCGACCTCGATCGGTTCTGGGAACATTGCGAAAATCGATGCCATGACGGCAGCGACAATCATGATTCCCCAGAGCAGCGTCTTTAGTGAAAACTTCATGTTACTCTCGCGTTTTAAGCACGCCGACCAAATCGAGATGGAAGATGCGTCGCTGGACCACCCATCCCGATAAAAAAGTCGCGATGATGACAACCCCGCAGGCGAGCGCGTAGGTATCGCGGCTGATCACCAAAGGAATGCGATAGTTTTCCGTATCCAGTCCGCTGGCCATCAAACCCGCCAAACCGTAGCCGATGCCGCATCCGAGCGGAATCGCCACAAGCGTGAACAGGGTAATTTCACCTAGCAGCACCATCGAAACCTCGCCGCGTGTAAACCCGATCACTCGCATCGTTGCCAAGTCACGACTGCGTTCGGACAACGCGATCCGGGCGCTATTGTAGACGACGCCCATGGCAATCACCGTGGCAAAGAAAATGATAAACGACCGCATCACCAGAATGTTTTCCGCAACCGTTTGGCGGAAACTGTTTAACACTGCGTCCTTGATCGTCACACTGGCGACACCGGGGCGAAGTTCCAGTTCCGCAAAAACATCCGCGATTTGATTCGAATCGACTTTCAAAAACGCGCCGGATGCCACATTGGATTCTTTCAACATCGCATGCAATTGTTGCTTGTTGATATACGCGTTGATTCCTGCGTATTCTTCGACCAATGCCGTGACCTCGACGGACAGTGTCGGCCGCTTGTCTTCGAGGACTTCAATGGTAACAAAGTCGCCACGAGTCACTCCCAGCAAACGAGCCAGTTTGGTATTAAGCATGACTCCGAATTCGGGCACGACCACCGCTTTCTCGTTTTTGTCCAACAAACGATACAGCGACGCATCACGCTCTAGCCCCATCAACCCGATGCGTCGCGATCGGTTCTGGAAATGAATCCGAGTCGCGACGCTGCGGATCGTTTCACTGTCCAACACGCCATCCAAATTGCGGACTTCGTGCATCACCGACGCCGTCGCCGGTTCGATGAACGTGACCATCAGATCTTGACGTTGTGCCAAGCGGAACTGGAAATCCATCATGTAGTTCATCGCGTCGAGCGAAAAGCTTCCCAGCACCATCACGGCCGCCGCCATCGCGATTCCCAACACGGAAAATCCTGCCTTGATCGGGTAGCGAGCGATATTCCGCAAAACCATCCGCATTTCCGCAGGTAATTGCTCACGCGGAATAATTTTCTCGAGAAGCGTTGGCTTGAATCGCGGCGGTGGTTCGGGACGCATCGCTTCGGCGGGCGGCAAACAGATGGCCTTGCGAACGGAAATCCATGTCCCCAGACATGCGGCGGTCGTTGTCAATAGAAACCCCACCGCAATCGACATCGTGTCGAGTTGGATCGTCAGCGTCGGGAATTTGTAAAACTCGCCGTACATCTTGGTCATCCCTGATGCCATCCATATTCCAAAACCAACGCCCAGAATGGTTCCGCTGACGGAAATCAACAGCACGAGATTCAAATAATGAAGACCGAATTCGATGTTGCTATACCCGAATGCCTTCAGTGCCGCGATCTGTTCGCGTTGCTGGATAATGATCCGCGAGACAACGATGTTTAGCAGAAACGAAGCGACCGACAGAAAGATCGCCGGCGATATAATCGCCATCGAACGCAGTTGTTTTAATTCGTCCGAGAGATACTGGTGTGAAATCTGCTCACCGCGATCGTAGCCCCCCACACAACCATACGGTTTTAACAGTCGATCGAGTTGGTCGATCACTTCTTCGACATTGCTGCCATAGGCTAGTTTTAGCGAAACGCTATTAAAGGCCCCCACCATGTCGAAGGCGGCTTCGAGATCCCGCTCGTTCATCCAGAACACGCCAAAGCGTTTGTGGTCCGGCATGATGCTGCCGGGTTGAATCTGCATCACGTATTCCGGTGATATGGCAACGCCAACAATTTTTAGCGTCTGTCGTTTCCCATTGATGACCGCATTGACCGTATCGCCAGCCACAAAGCCGTGTGCTTCGGCAAATACTTCGGACACCACAACCTCGCCCGTACGTTCGGGCTCGATCATCCGGCCACGCGAAATATAGACCTTGTTCAGCAAGCACTCGCCCGAATCGGGAACCGATATTAACCTTGCCGTTGCAGGTTCGGTCATCTCGGGTACATCCAACAGCACATCGTAAACCAATCGTGTTTCGACCGCCGCGATTCCGTCGATTTCACGAATACGAGGCAAGATTGCATTCGGGCTGCGTCGTGTTTGGGCAAACACGTCCGCAAAACGGAAATCGCGATAGAACGCTTCTTTGCTGGTTTCAAGCGAATGGTACGCACACATTGACATCACAAACGTGGCGACACCGGCGGCGATCACACACAAGATTGCAAACACTTGTCCCTTCATGTGGAACAAATCTCGCAGCAATTTTTGATCAAGCTTACGCATCGCTTACCACCGCAACTCGGATGCTTGGATGCGTTGAGAGTTGTCGGTGATGCCGGCAATCATTCCATCGGACAATGAGATAACGCGGTCAGCCATCTGCGAAATCACCGCGTTGTGAGTGATCACGGCCGTCGTCGTGCCGAGTTCGCGGTTGATACGCGAAATGGCTTCGAGCACCAAAATTCCGGTTTGGACATCCAACGCACCGGTCGGTTCATCACACAACAGCACCGTCGGGTTCTTGGCAATCGCGCGTGCGATCGCGACCCGCTGTTGTTCCCCGCCGGATAATTGAGCGGGAAAATGGTTCGCCCGGTCCTTCATCCGCACCATGTCCAACGCGTCCATCGCATCCATCGGCGATTTCGCGATCTCGGTGATCAGTTCGACGTTCTCGCGAGCCGTCAAACTGGGAATCAAATTGTAGAACTGGAAAACGAACCCCACGTGGTCGCGGCGGTAACGTGTGCGGTCTGCATCGGTTGCCGCCGTCAATTCATTGCGGTGGTAGTGGACGCTGCCTGATGTGGGCACGTCCAATCCGCCAACGATGTTCAGAAGCGTCGACTTTCCGCTGCCCGATGCT
>NZ_ANOG01000236.1 GCF_000346295.1 Rhodopirellula maiorica SM1
ATTCGTCTGAGTGCGTTTGCTGGCGATGGAGCTTCCGCGGTCAGCATTTCACTTTTTTGGGCTCCGCGTGCCTTCTCGATGGAAGCACTCGCGTCGCAAGGGCCTGAGAAAGCGTCAGGACTCTTTTCGTAAAGAATCGCCTAGTGCTGGATCACTTTCCAACCTTTGTCGATGCCGAAATGGCTTCTCGAATAGGAGCCAGCAACTTGGGAGGGCTTTGCCGGGGTCAGGCCTTGTGTTCGGTGTTCATAAGTGGCCGGAAAAGGCTGCGCTGGGGTCAGGCCTTGGGAAAGGCTGCGCTGGGGAAAGGCCTTGTATTCGGTGTTCCAGAGAGGGTAGCATAAAGAGCTTTGCTCTTTTTTCTGCCGGAGGTTTGCCATGCCCAGACCGCCCCGGATCCAATTCCCTGGCGCCAACTACCACGTCGTCACCCGTGGTGATGGACGCCGCAAGCTGTTTCACGATCAAGGCCACTACGATCGCTTCACGCAGGGACTCCAGGACGAGGTCCAGCGAAGTGGGTGGGTCGTGCTGGCCTATTGCTGGATGCCAAATCATATCCATGCCCTGATCCAAACTCCCAAGCCCAATTTGGCTCGGGGCATGCAGCATTGGCTTTCCGGCTACGCCAATTGGTATGCCAAACGGAACCAGCGATCCGGACATCTCTATCAGGGACGCTACAAAGCCTTCTTGCATCGAAGATGCGGGCTATTACTGGACACTCAGTCGGCACATCCACTTGAATCCCTCTAGCGGCACTCGCTCGCTGGCTGCCGACCCCGAGTCCTGGCCCCACAGCAGTTTTGCGGGTTACGCGCGGAAGTCAAAACGGGTCGACTGGATTGCCTACGACCAGC
>NZ_ANOG01000237.1 GCF_000346295.1 Rhodopirellula maiorica SM1
GGGCCAAGGCACACCAGCGTCCCCAGTCCGTCATTTTGGCACCAAATGTTGATGCCCCCAAACTTATTGCAGCTTCTGTGCCAAGCCGCCACAGCCCCCCCAGCCGCCTACCTATGCCATCGGGACGGCAAACAGTCCGAGAGCCGACCGCCTAGCTGCTTAACTGGCCGCACTACGGGGGCGTCACACGGCAAGCGATTCCGACGATATTGTCCAGCGGCAAGGGGCCTAGCTCGCGACTGTCCACCGACGTGGGCACGTTATCGCCAACAATGAAGCACTCGTCGTGCTTTAGCGTCAACGGATAATTTGCGTCCGAATCACGCCGCCGCAAACGATATTCAATCGATCGGCGAACACACAAATCGTTCAACCGCACACGTTGTCCCTGACGATTTGGAATCGGATCGCGTTGAGTCGGGTTGCTTCCAACTCGAATCGCAATCGGCGTTTTCCGCGTCAGCGAAATCGACTCGGCTAACTTCGCTTGTCCTACGGTGATCGTCAGCGACTCGTTTGCGTCGCAGTAGCGTGTCACGATACGAGTCGCCTCATCGCAGTAGAACGCGACATCGACGGCGGCCGCGACAGGCAGCGAAAACGTCACCGCCAATTGATCGATGGGATTGAGTCGACGCACCACACCGACGTTGCAGGGGTAGTCGTCGTAGATTTCGCTCGGTCGCGAATGCTCGTAAACCGATTGGTGATGATAAACCAGCCACGCGGAATCCGTTTCTTCGGTGCCATAAGACCACCGTGAAACCGATCGCTGTGGATCAATGTCGACATCGATGAACGCCGCATCGCGAGTCTCGCCAGCCTCGGCGAGGATGATTTCGAGTCGTCGGCCGTTGACCAGCAAACGTCGCTCTTGCAGCGAGATCGTATCGCCGGGCAAACCGAGAATCCGCTTTACCCGCATGCGTCCATCGATTTGCAGGGCCACGATGTCACCGACCCGAAGTCGTTCGCCGGCGGCGTGCTCAGTCGCCGCAAGCCCAGTCGCGGTAGACTCGCGCGCGTTAGACTGGCGCGTCGTAAACTCGCCTGCCGAAGACTCGATCGGCGTAAGCTCGACCAGGTCTCCTGCGAACACACGAGGATCGATGACGCTACCGTCGCATTGAAATTTTGCGCCGCAGTGCCAGCACTGAACGTTACCAGCGAAGGTCGTCAACTGCGTTGCCGCCTCTGCGGCCACCTTGGTCCGCATCCGGCACTCGGGACAGCTCAAAATTTGGTAGTCGCCGTGGAGTGTCGGCGCCATCGAAAAACCACTGACGCGAAAGATTTGTTGTTGAGGACGATTCGCCAAACCGCTCCAGATGGCAATCGCCACCGCAGCCCCGAGCACGAAAATTCCCAGCCGCATTCCGATCCGAGAGCGGATTCGGCTCGCAAGGCGGTTTGATCGCGGGATGAGCGTATTGATCGTGCAATCCAGAATTTGCGGCAATTTACGGACGATCCTAGACAACTAAATGCGATTCACCCACAAAGAGGGTCAGCTAGGAATTTTGCGACATTGTGCCCGATGGTGCACGACTAACGCGGCGAGGCACAAAAAGCTATATTTGGGTCGCCTCTTTGGAGCAAGCGATTGGTATCGCCCTGCGAGCACCTGAGTCTCTATTTTAATCTTATCGCTCTCCATTTTGCGAGCTCCCTCACTCTCATCAAGCTGCAATGACCCAGTCGAACTCGCCCGATCGTTCTGCGACCCAAGCCCCAGCCACCGATCCATCCGCCGAACCTGCCGATGCGTCGGCGGCGGAAAAACCTTGCTCCGGCGATCAGTGTGCATCCAAGCCAGCCGTCGGGCCGGCGCCCGATTCCGAAACGAAATACCGCGGCCGGATGGGAAAAGTCGCGGGCGTACGCGTCGCAGCGACCGGATCTTACGTCCCCTCGCAAGTCGTAACGAACGAGGATCTAGCGGCATTAGGCTGTGACAGCGAGTGGATCGTGCGGCGAACGGGAATCCGCGAGCGTCGTCGTGCGGCGGATGACCAAACCACCAGCGACATGTGTTACCAAGCCGCACTGCGATGTTTGAGTGCCGCAAACATGGACGCCAGCGAGATTGATTTGATCATCGTTGCCACGATGACCCCCGACTACCCAACTCCATCGACCGCGTGCCAATTGCAACGTATGCTCGGTTCGTTGGCGCCGGCAATGGATATCAACGCCGCGTGTGCTGGGTTTAGCTATGCCATGATCACCGCCGCCCAATTTATTGGAATGGGAAATAGTCGCCGTGTTTTGGTCGTGGGCGCTGACATGATGAGCCGCACGGTGAACCCCGAAGACGTAAAGACCTACCCTCTATTTGGTGACGGAGCGGGTGCCGTCATCATGACCCCCGCCGAAGCAAGCGACGCGGCGGAAGAGGCTGAATCGGCCAACCGGTTGCACGAACAAGGATTGCTGTCCTATCAACTCGGCAGCGAAGGATGCGGCGGCGCGATGCTGTGCATCCCCGCCGGAGGCACGCGGCGTGCATTGACTCCCGAAGCGTTCGCCGAGGGTGCCCAATATATGACAATGGACGGCCGAGGCGTTTTCAAATGGGCCGTCCGCGTGTTTGATGACAGCGCGAAACAGGTGCTGCAGCACGCCGGAGTGGCGTCGGACCAATTGTCGCTCGTCGTCCTGCACCAAGCCAACCAACGGATCATCGATTCAGCGGTTGCCGATTTGGATATCGCACCGAAAGACGTGTTCGTCAACCTGGATCGCTATGGCAATACGTCAGCCGCCAGCATCCCGTTGGCACTCGACGAAGCGGTGCAAGCGGGGCGAATCCAGCGGGGCGAATTAGTCCTGCTGTGCGGTTTTGGCGCCGGATTGGCGTGGGGAACCGCATTGCTGCGATGGTAAGCGTCGTGAGATTGGCGGTGATGCCCACGAAGCGTTAGAAACTCGCGAAACGCTAATAATTGATGACCAAAACTCGCTGAGCGAGTCGTCCGGCGTATCAAGCAACGCCAGCCGTGTCACGAGATCCCTTTGCCCGCCACCGGCGGGGCAAAGGGGTGGATACGATCAATGATCGACACGGTCTCAGAAAAACCCGTCTTAGCCCTTCAGGCCTTCGCGCTCGATGATCACGTCGGCGCCGGGGGTCAGCAGACGAAGTTTGCGAATCACTTCCGCTTTTTCCATTGTCCCCTTCTTGGCTCGGTCGAGCAGGTGACGGGTCTTTTTGCGACGTTTACGAAGTCGACGGATCTCTCGGACGCGTTCAATACCAGATGGCATTCGGGGGTACTCCAACAATCAGTTAAGTGGGTGGGTTTTGTCGATTTAAGTTCGAAGCGTCGGATTTTAGCGTGCAATCCACGTCAAGGCGAGAGCGCTGCATTTTGTGAATCAATACGGCAACGAATGCACCCCCAAAAATGGATCGGACCGATCGGCTTGCCGCTAACATCCGACAAATGGCGGGATTGAGCCATTAACAGCGGGCGGGATTGTAGGGGGACGGGCTGTGGGAAACGGGCCTAGCGGACGGGCTTTTTGCCGCGAGACCCTCAAGCCGATTGTGCGGCAAGGTTCCCACGCGTTTTGTTTTCGATCCAATAGACTGCCGCCAACGTGATTCCGCTGACCAGACAAACCAGAATCGCAGCAGAGATGATCGTGGTTCCGAATAGGTGCAAAACAACAATCGCAGCGGTAAAAGCCAACGTGTAGGCCAAATCTTGCAGCGGAAACGACAATCGCGTCTTCCAAAGCTTCCACACGTTCCACAGATGCTCGGGGACGATCCCCAGGGTGTAACCCACAATAAACCCTTCGAGTCCAAACTGGGTAAAGCCGATCAGCGTGCACGGGATCGTGGCAATGAACCGGATCATTTTTCCGGTGGCCATCGCTCTGACATCGCCGATCGCCTTGAGCGTTTGCACCGCCAATCCGGAAACGACACCTCCCCAGCCGGCGAAAACCATCCACTGGCACAACCGTCCCGCGTCAGCATATTGAACGCCATACAGCCGCCCAAAGAAAATTGGCGCCACGGCAAACACGCCGACGTTCATAATCAAACCAAAACCGAGCATCCGCCCGCGAACTGGTGCGACTTCGGCAGCAAGTTTTTCCGGTGTTTCGCGTGCCGAGTGTGCCAACAGTGGAAACATCACGTAGTCGCCGATATGCGTGATCAACAACACCGGTAACATCGCAATCGTGGTCGCCAACGTGTACAAACCAAGCGTTTCTAAACTGCCGATTCGCCCCAGCATCATGCGGTCGACCTGCATCGCAAAGAAAGTCGCCGCGGTGCTGACAAAAATCCATTTGCCGAAATGAAACAACTCGCGAGCAAACTCGGGGTTCCAGCGAAAGCGATGCCGTATCTCGCTTGGCAACAGAAAACTGCCGAGCGTTCGACAGACGGACGCCGCCAACGCTCCGACGACCAATGACCACACGGTCGGGTAAAAGAAAGCGAGCGAACAGGTCACAACCGCCCCCAACAACTGGCTCACCACATTCAACGAAATCATCGCGGTTGGCTTCAGTCGCCGCTGAACCGTCAAGATTCCCGTCGACGCAAAACCCTCGATTGCCGCCGTGAAACCGACGATCGGGATCAGCATGACGAGGATGGGTTCGCTATAGAATTTGGCGACCAGCGGCGCGGCGATCCAGCAACCGACCCAAATCGCCAAACCTCGGATGGCTTGGATCGTCCATGCGGTGCGCAGAAAATCAGGGTCGCTACCTTTGGAATGCTGGACCACGGCGGGCGCAAGCCCCACATCCGAGAGCAGGGTTAATCCCATGACCGCAATCGTCACCAACGCCATCAATCCAAACACGTCGGGCAAGACCAATCGCGATAGTACCAGGTTGCTGACCAGCTTCAGCAGCAAGCTTGTCGCAAACAACCCCACCGTGGTCAGCGATGCAAACGTCGCGGGGTTTCGCAGTGCCGGTCGCAGACGTTGATGGATAAAGGGACGTAACACGATCGCATCGTCAGTCAAGCGAGAGTTTCAGGGGGGGCATGCATGGGGGGCACCGCAGTCATGAGCCTAATAACTATCCCGCAAACGTCCAGTCCTTGCGTACAAACACGCTGCCAATCGTGACTCGCAAGCCTATGATCTTGCGAAACAACGAGACGATTTGATCGCACAGCGAAATGAACAGACCGGAGGGGGGGGTNTGACGACAGCGAAATTACGCTTTCTTTTTAACGACGCCCTTCTTCTTGGCTGTCTTTTTAGCCGTCTTTTTGGCTAGCTTTTTTCCTGGTCGTCTTCTTCTTGGCCGCTTTCTTTTTCGTCGCCCCCTTCTTCTTGCTGGCCTTCTTTTTCTTCTTCTTGCTCGGGCCCTTCGCGGCGCGTTCCGCCAACAAGTCCAAGGCGGCTTCGAACGTCATTTCGGCAGCATCCATCCCCTTGCGAAGCGAGGCGTTGGTTTCACCATCGGTCACGTACGGCCCAAAGCGGCCTTCCAAAATCTTGACTTCGCCTTCGGTGATCGGCGATGGCTGCTCGAATTTTTTGATTGGTTCTTTGGGCGCCGCACGACCACGCGTCTTGGGTTGCTTCAGTAGCGTGATCGCTTCTTCGAGCGTGACCTCTAGCGGTGACACACCGGCGGGTAGCGAACGCGTATCCTTTTCGCACTTGATGTAAGGTCCATAGCGTCCATCAAACGCTTGGATCGGAGCACCACTTTCCGGATGATCGCCAAGCGTTCGGGGCAACGTCAACAACTTGCACGCCATTTCGAGCGTCAAGTCGGCAACCTCCATCCCCCTCAGCAGCGATTGGTTGCGTTTCTCTTCGTCGTCGTTTTCACCCAATTGGATATAAGCACCAAAGCGACCTACTTTGACGTAGATTGGCTTACCGGTTTCGGGGTGAGTTCCGATCGGTTCGTCTTCCACCTGACTCTGTTCGAGCAGGTGAAGTGCCTTGGGCAAATCGATTTCGTCGGGCGCCAAACCATCGGGAATCGAGCCACGACGTTCGCCTTGCTCCAAGAAAGGGCCATACTTGCCAACGCGGACGAACACCTCTTCACGATGCTCGCCTTCGG
The DNA here is from genome assembly GCF_000346295.1 of Rhodopirellula maiorica SM1. Classification (GTDB taxonomy): domain Bacteria; phylum Planctomycetota; class Planctomycetia; order Pirellulales; family Pirellulaceae; genus Novipirellula; species Novipirellula maiorica. Next base: position 6,064 of record NZ_ANOG01000237.1, read on the forward strand.
TGGGCGTACCGAGTGAAAACATCGCAGTGACACGAGGATCGATCTCTTCGACTTTTTCCTCGAGTCGCTTTTTCAATCCGATCGCTTGATGATCTGCAGTCGCAGGATTTTCGGTATCGCCAAAATAGAAACTTCGCAAATACTCCAGTCGCTCTGCTTCTTTGCGGCTGATCGTATCAAGAAAATCTTCCATCTGGGCGGTGAATTCATAATCCACCAACGCGCCAAAATGGGTTTCCAATAGTCGAATGACGCTGAACGCGGTCCAGCTTGGGACCAACGCATTACCTTTTTTATAGACGTAATCGCGTTTTTGAATGGTGTCGATAATCGACGCAAACGTACTCGGACGACCGATCCCTTTTTCTTCGAGCGTGCGTGTCAACGACGCTTCGCTAAATCGAGCCGGAGGCTGGGTCGTGTGACTCTTTGGATCCAAGTTTGCAGCGTCAAGTCGGTCTTGCTCGGACAACGCCGGCAGCAGCCGTTCCTTGTTCGCCAATTCTGCTTCGGGATCATCGCTGCCTTCGACATAGGCCCGCAGGAAACCTTCGAACAAAATGCTCGTCCCGCTGGCGGTAAAGGTCGCTCCGCCGCCTTCGATCGTCACGCCGATGCGTTGTTTCTTGGCATCCGCCATCTGGCAAGCAATCGTCCGTTTCCAGATCAATTCAAAGATGCGGAACTGGTCCGAATCGAGCTCGCCGCGAACCGCTTCGGGCAACCGGAACGGCGTTCCCGCAGGCCGGATCGCTTCGTGAGCCTCTTGAGCGTTTTTGACTTTGTTGGCGTACACGCGGACGCTGGGGTGCAGGAACGTATCCCCGTACTCGCTACGCACCAAGTTGCGTGATGCATCGATCGCTTCCTTGCTGAGCGTCGTGCTATCGGTACGCATGTAG